>NZ_JBVVQJ010000054.1:0-30301 GCF_055811475.1 Mesorhizobium sp. WSM4829
CTGTCGCTACGGGCGTTCGTCGTTCGGAAAGCCAAGCAATTGGCTTTCCGTCCGCTTCGCGGACCACTTCTCACCCCGTGAACGGGGAGAAGGGAAGTGGGTGCTTACGCGAACGCCCCGTGGCAATGCTTGTACTTTTTCCCTGACCCGCACGGGCAGGCCTCGTTGCGGCCGACCTTGCCCCAGGTGGCGGGGTTTTGCGGGTCGCGGTTCTCGGGGGCGACGGTGGCGTGGGTCTCCTGGCGAACCAGAAGGCCGGTCTCGCCGCCATCAAAATCGTCCTCGCCGGTGGTGCCGTCGAGATGACTGCCGAACATGTCGGGCGCCTCGGGCGGCGGCGCTTCGGCGGCTTGGCGGACCAGCTCGACGCGCATCAATTGCGCGGTGACGGCCTGGCGCAGATTGCCCAGCATTGCCTGGAACAGCTCGAACGCCTCGCCCTTGTATTCCTGCAGCGGATCGCGCTGGGCGTAGCCGCGGAAGCCGACGACCGAGCGCAGGTGGTCGAGGTTGACGATGTGCTCGCGCCACAGATGGTCGAGCGTCTGCAGCACCACGGAGCGCTCGACATAGGCCATCACGTCGGGGCCGAAGCGCTCTGCACGCTCCTTGGCAGCGGTCTCGGCGGCCTGGCTGATGCGCTCGCGGATGTCGTCCTCGGCAATGCCCTCTTCCTTGACCCAGTCCTCGATGGGCAGGTCGAGATTGAGGAATTCGGCGACCTCGGCCTTGAGGCCGGCGACGTTCCACTGCTCGGCATAGGCGTTTTCGGGAATAGCCTTGGCGACGACCTCCTCGATGACGCCCTCGCGCATTTCGGCGATGGTCTCGGACAGGCCTTCACCGTCCATCAGCTCGAGGCGCTGCTCGAACACCACCTTGCGCTGGTCGTTCGAGACGTCGTCATATTTCAGCAGGTTCTTGCGGATGTCGAAGTTGCGCGCCTCGACCTTCTTCTGCGCCTTTTCCAGCGCCTTGTTGATCCAGGGGTGGATGATCGCCTCGTCTTCCTTGAGGCCAAGCTTCTGCAGCATGCCGTCCATGCGCTCGGAGCCGAAGATGCGCATCAGATCGTCCTGCAGCGACAGGAAGAATTTTGAGCGCCCGGGATCGCCCTGGCGGCCTGAGCGGCCGCGCAACTGGTTGTCGATGCGGCGCGATTCATGGCGTTCGGTGGCGAGCACGTAGAGGCCGCCGGCGGCGAGCGCCTTCTCCTTCAGCCGGGCGACGTCGTCGCGGATTGCCTTTTCCCTGGCGTCGCGCTCGGGGCCGGCCGGCATGTCGCCAAGCTCCTCGGCGATGCGCATGTCGGCATTGCCGCCGAGCTGGATGTCGGTGCCGCGGCCGGCCATGTTGGTGGCAATGGTAATGGCGCCGGGTTTACCCGCCTGGGCGACGATCGCCGCCTCACGCTCATGATGGCGGGCGTTCAGCACCTCGAAATCGGCAAAACCTTCCTTGCGCAGGCGTGCGGCCAGCAGCTCGGATTTCTCGATCGAGGTGGTGCCGACCAAGGTAGGCTGGCCTTTTTCGCGGGCTTCCTTGATCTCCCTGACGATCGCCTTGTACTTCTCCTCGACGGTCCGGTAGACCTCGTCGTCCTCGTCAATACGGATGACCGGCAGATTGGTCGGGATCTCGGTGACGTCGAGATTGTAGATGTTGGCGAATTCCTCGGCCTCGGTCAGCGCCGTGCCGGTCATGCCGGCGAGCTTCTTGTAGAGGCGGAAATAGTTCTGGAAGGTGACGGAGGCGAGCGTCTGGTTCTCCGGCTGGATCGCCACATGCTCCTTGGCCTCGAGCGCCTGGTGCAGGCCTTCCGAATAGCGGCGGCCCGGCATCATGCGGCCGGTGAATTCGTCGATGATGACGATCTCGCCGTTGCGCACGATGTAGTCCTTGTCCTTCTGGAACAGCTGGTGCGCCTTGAGCGCATTGTTGACGTGGTGGACGATGGCGACGTTCTCGACGTCGTAGAGCGACTCACCCTTGAGCAGGCCGGCGTCGCGCAAAAGGTTTTCCAGCTTCTCGGTGCCCTCCTCGGTGAAGATCGAGGTCTTCTGCTTCTCGTCGATCTCATAGTCGGCCGGCTCGAGCTTCAGCATGAAGGCGTCGATGGTATTGTACATTTCCGAGCGGTCCTCGAGCGGACCGGAAATGATCAGCGGCGTGCGCGCCTCGTCGACCAGGATGGAATCGACCTCGTCGACTATCGCGTAGCTATGGCCGCGCTGCACCATCTGGGCGCGCTCGTATTTCATGTTGTCGCGCAGATAGTCGAAGCCGAGCTCGTTGTTGGTGGCGTAGGTGACGTCGGCGGCATAGGCGGCGTGGCGTTCCTCGTCGGACAGGCCATGGACGATGACGCCGACCGTAAGGCCGAGGAATTTGTAGACGCGGCCCATCCATTCGGAGTCGCGTGTGGCAAGATAGTCGTTGACGGTGACGACATGGACGCCTTTGCCGGCGAGCGCGTTGAGATAGACGGGCAGCGTGGCGACCAGCGTCTTGCCCTCGCCGGTGCGCATCTCGGCGATGCCGCCATTATGCAGCACCATGCCGCCGATCAGCTGCACGTCGAACGGGCGCATGCCGAGCACGCGGCGCGCCGCCTCACGCACGGTGGCGAAGGCCGGCACCAGGAGATCGTCGAGACTGGCGCCGTTGGCGACATCCTGGCGGAATTTTTCCGTGCGGGCTGTCAGTTCGGCGTCGGAGAGCGCCCGCATCTCGTTTTCCATGGCGTTGATCGCTTCGACGCGCGGTCGGGTCGACTTGACCCGGCGATCGTTGGAGGAGCCGAAAACCTTACGGGCGAGACCGCCAAAACTGACCATTCAATGGTCCTTTCGATAGCATTCCAAGTCGTTGCGACGGGTGCCGGCCGGCCCCATCAAATCCACGTGAAACGCGGACAAACGCAAAAAGCGCCCGGAAAACGGTTCTGGACGCAAAGTCGTTGGACAGATAAGAGGGGGCTCAATCGATGTCAACGGCGCGCTCGCCCTGACGACCGTGCCAAATTCCGCCACAATCCGGCTGGTCTGGAAGCCATCCCGCCCTAGCTATCCCCATTGGAGTTAATTGTATGTCCTTATTGTTCCGCCGCGCGTCGCTCGCCAGCCTTGGCCTGGCATTCGGGCTGACGGCGCTGTCGCTGTCGCCAGCGATGGCGCAGGACACCGCGCCCGCCCAACCAGCCCCCGCCCAGCCGGGCGCACCCGCCCAGCCGGCCGCGCCGGTCGATCCGAACGCCGTGGTCGCCACGATCAACGGCCAGTCGCTGACCGAGGCCGACCTTGCGCTTGCCGAAGGCGAGCTGTCGCAGCAGTTTGCGCAGATGCCGCCCGAACAGCGCCGCGCCGCAGCCCTTTCGGCAGCGATCGAAATCAAGGTCATGGCCGCCCAGGCGGTCACCACCGGCCTCGACAAGGATCCCGACTTCCAGCGCCGCATGGCGTTCCTGCAGCAGCGCGCCCTGCATGGCGAAATGGTCGAGAAGGATGTCGTCGGCAAGATCACCGATGCCGAGGTTCGCGCCCGCTACGACCAGGAAATCGCCAACACGCCGCCGGCCAACGAGGTCCATGCCCGTCACATCCTCGTGAAGACGAAGGACGAGGCCGATGCGATCATTAAGCAGCTCGATGGCGGCGCCGATTTCCAGAAACTCGCCAACGAGCACACCAGCGATCCGAGCGGCAAGACCAGCGGCGGCGATCTCGGCTGGTTCGGACCCGGTCAGATGGTGCCGGAATTCGACAAGGCGGTGTTCGCGCTGGCGGTCGGCAAGTACACCGAGCAGCCGGTGCAGTCGCAGTTCGGCTGGCACGTCATCCAGGTCGAGGACAAGCGGGCCAAGCAGCCGCCGGCCTTCGACCAGGTCAAGGATCAGGCCCGCCAGGCAGTCATCCGCGACAAATACATCGCGCTGGTCAAGTCGCTGCGCGCCCAGGCCAAGGTCGAGATCCCGGACGAGAAGCTGAAGAAGACGGTCGACGCGCTGGAAAACACCAAGTAGGCGAGGGCAATCGCCTCTGCAAAATTGTTGGCGTCGCAGCCTCCGACAATTGTTCCTCTGGTGGTCTGCACCACGCCAGGATCTTGCCCCGCCACCCTGCCGCTCTACCGGGCGGTGCGACCGATGACACGTCGACGCCTCCGCCGGACAGCCGCGGCGTCGACCGAGCCGGCATCGTCAGCTTCTATGCCCTTCAACAGATAGCCAACCGCCTTGCGCAGCGTCGTTTCGTCTTCGTCGAGGCGATTGGTCAAGAGATGCGTCCAGGCAAACGAGGCGACCAGGTCGGCGACGAGCGTGGAATCGACGTCGGCCGCGACTTCGCCTCTTGCCTTGGCGCGTTCGATCATCTGGCCGGAATGGGCATGGCGTCCTTTGGTGTATTCGGCAAGCACGGCGGCCACGGTCGCGTCCGACTGCGCCTCGGCGATCAGCGATCTGAAGATGCTGCCTGACGATGTTTCGCGCCAGTGCGAGAACAGGCTTTTGAGGAAGCCGACGAGATCGTCCTCGAGGTTGCCAGTATCGGGATAATCGACGCGCTTTAGCCGCTGATAGACGTCGAACAGCAAGGCGGCCTTGCACGGCCACCAGCGATAGATTGTCGGCTTTCCCGCACGCGCCCGCCGCGCCACCGCTTCGATCGAGAAGCCGGAATAACCGGCCTCGACCAGAACTGCCTCGGCGGCGTCGAGAATGGCGTCGGCGCTGTCGGGGTTGCGCCGCGCGCCGATCGACCTGCGCCCCCGATCCAGCCCCATCCTGTTTTCCTTCGATGCTTTTTCGTCGGCAGATCGTACACGCTCTCGCGACGAAACGAAACGGTCCGTTTCGCACAACTGAACGTTTCGTTTCGATGAGAAAGGGGGATGTGCCCAACCGTCAAACGCCCTTGCGCCGGCGCCCGCTATCGGGCAAACCGGCGTTCCCGTTGCGTTTTTCCCGTCCGAGGTCTTCATGTCAGCCACGATTTCGCCGCTCGCGCCGAAGAAATATCCCAACATGCCTGACATCGAGGGCGTCCGCATCGCCACAGCCGAGGCCGGGATAAAGTACAAGAACCGCACCGATCTGCTGACCATGGCCTTCGATGCCGGCACCACGGTCGCCGGCGTTTTCACCAAGTCGAAATGTCCGTCGGCGCCGGTCGATTTCTGCCGGCAGAATCTCGGGCAGGGCAAGGCGCGCGTCCTGGTCGTCAATTCCGGCAACGCCAATGCCTTCACCGGCAGCAAGGGCCGAGCCTCCACGGCAATGACCGGCGAGGCTGCGGCCAAGGCTGCGGGCTGCACGCCGGACGAGGTGTTTCTGGCCTCGACCGGCGTCATCGGCGAGCCGCTCGATGCCGGCAAGTTCGGCCATCTGCTCGCCGGACTGGTCAAGGACGGCAGGCCGGACCTGTGGACCGAAGCCGCCAAGGCGATCATGACCACCGACACCTATCCGAAACTGGCGACCGCGACGGTAAAACTCGGCGACGCCGACGTCACCATCAACGGCATTGCCAAGGGCGCCGGCATGATCGCGCCCGACATGGCAACCATGCTCTCCTTCATCGCCACCGACGCGCCGATCGCAGCCCCCGTGCTGCAGGATCTTTTGTCGCGCGGCACCGCCAAGACCTTCAATGCGGTCACCGTCGACAGCGACACCTCGACCAGCGACACGCTGCTGATGTTCGCCACCGGCACGGCCGCCCGACGCGGCGCGCCTGATATCACGAATGCCGGCGATGCGCGCCTCGGCGCCTTCCGCCGGGCGCTCGGCAAGGTGCTGAAAGCGCTGGCACTGCAAGTGGTGCGCGACGGCGAGGGCGCCCGAAAACAGGTCGAGGTCACCGTCACCGGCGCGAAATCGGCCCGCTCGGCCAAGCGCATCGCGCTGTCGATCGCCAATTCGCCGCTGGTCAAGACGGCGGTCGCCGGCGAAGACGCCAATTGGGGCCGCGTCGTCATGGCCGTCGGCAAGGCCGGCGAACCGGCCGACCGCGACCTGCTGTCGATCTGGTTCGGCGACACCAGGCTGGCGCATCAGGGCGAGCGCGACGCCGCCTACTCCGAGGAGGCGACATCGGCCTACATGAAGCGCGACGAGATCCGCATCCGTGCCGATATCGGCATCGGCCGCGGCAAGGCGACGGTGTGGACTTGCGACCTCACCAAGGAGTATGTCGCCATCAACGGCGATTATCGGAGTTGATGGCGTTGGTTTCCAGACATCCGGCAAGCGTGCTTGCCATCGTGCGCCGCTACGAGGCGGCCGGCTTTCGCGCCTGGCCGGCGGCGGCCGTGCATTATGACGGCACCTGGGTGGTGCGGCTGACGGCGGGCCATCCGGCCAAGCGGCTGAATTCGGTCAACCCGCTCGATCCGGGCGACATCCAGCACATTGCCGATCGCATCGGCCGCGCCAGCCGCCGTTTCGACGCCTATGGCCGGCCGCTGACCTTCCGCATATCGCCGCTGTCGGGGCCGATCCTTGCCAAACATCTCGACAGCGAGGGCTGGAGCACATTCGACGAATCGCTGGTGATGCGGCTGCCGCTAGCGGACGCCCAGCTCGATGCCGCCATGGACCAGATCCCGCTGAAGGACATCAGCCGCTTCATCGGCGCGGCGCTAAAAGTAAGCGGCTCGGATGTGTCGCTGCGGCCGGGCCTGTCGGAGATCATCGGCGCCATCCAGCCGGAAGCCGGGCTGTTCGCGCTCGAAGACGGCACCGAACCGCTGGCGACGCTGATCTGCGTCCATGACGGCGATCTTGCCGGGCTGTTCGAGATCGCCACCGACAGATCGGTGCGCAACCAGGGCCATGGCCGCCACCTCATCCTGTCGGCGCTGAAATGGGCACGGCTGCGCGGCGCCCGGGAAGCCTGGCTGCAGGTCGAGGCCGACAACGCGCCGGCGCTGGCGCTCTATCGTTCGCTCGGGTTCGACGAAGTCTATCGTTACCATTATCGCCGGCCGCCCGGCGCATGACCGGCCCGCACCCTGTCGGCAAGCGCCTGCTCCTGGTCGCAGCCTGCGCGCTGGTCGATACCGACGGCCGCGTGCTTCTGGCGCAGCGCCCCGAAGGCAAGCAGCTGGCCGGCCTGTGGGAGTTTCCGGGCGGCAAGGTCGAGCCCGGCGAGACGCCGGAAGAATGCCTCATCCGCGAATTGTACGAGGAGATCGGCATCGAAACCGATATTCCCTGCCTGGCGCCGTTCACCTTCGCCAGCCATTCCTACGATGATTTTCACCTGCTGATGCCGCTGTTCGTCTGCCGTCGCTTCCGCGGCATCGCGCAGCCGAAGGAGGGGCAGGTGCTGAAATGGGTGCGGCCGCGCCAGATGCGCGATTTTCCGATGCCGCCAGCCGACGCGCCGCTGATCCAGTTCCTCATCGATCTTCTGTGATTTTGGCCTCCGAGACCTAGACAACGTTAATGGAAGATTTATCTGGCCGTGAAAAAATGACGGCAGAAATCGAAGGAAGGTCATGTCCAGGCCTTCGCCGGAGGGCGGTTGCATGAGCCTCGACAGGGACTGGGATTCGATCCGACCCGACCGCAGCTTTAGGGCTGCCGGCATGGGAATATTGCGGATCACGCTTTTGTTCGGCTCGGCCGCGGTGGCGCTGGCCCTGATCGCCACGCCCTTGCTCGACAACCGGACGCGATCAGCCGGCGACGATTTTGCCGGCGGCCTCGACAGGATGAGCACAGGGTCGGTTGAAAGCACGGGTTCGATTGGAAGCACGGGCTCGACCGGCCGTCGTGATACCTACACGCTGCGCAGGAGCGTGCTGCAGCCGCTGCCCACTTCGATCTGCGTGATACGCGACAATGGCCAGCGCAGCGGCGACTGCTGACACCGGCCAAAGCGGTGCTTTCATCGCCTGTTAAGCCTGTGTCATTAACCTTCCTTAACAGGTCCGCGCTAGGGTTCCGGCAAGCGGGATCGACGGCCATGAAAACATTGCTGCAACGATTTTGGGAAGACAAGACCGGCGCGACGGCTGTCGAGTATGGGCTGATCGTGGCCGTGCTGTCGCTTACCATCGTAGGCGGCGTCGGCAAGGTCGCCGACGCAATCACGTGGCTGTTCAGCGACAATGCCAGCAAGCTTGTGAAGGCTTTCGCGCAGTAACCGACAGCCGCGTCCATAATAAACCGGTCAGCGCCGGCCGGGATTTTCCAGGATTGTCTTCAGCGACAGTTTTGCCGAGCCCGGTTTCAGCGGTTTTTGCTGCGAGGCGTCGGGCGCCCAGCCTGACATCCAGACGATCGGAAAACTCGCCCTGACGCGGCCATCGGCATCCGAAAATCGTTCGGCATAGATTTCGGCGGCGCGGGCAAACAGCTTTCGTGTGGCCGGTCGCCTGCTGCGGTCGATGAGCGCGCTGGTCTCGCCCATCGCCCGCAGGTCCGCCATCAGGCCGAACAGGGAATCGTAGCGCACCGTCACCGTCTCGACGTCGGCGACGGGCAAGGCCAGACCGGCGCGTTGCAAAAGCGCGCCGGCGTCGCGCACGTCGGTGAACGGGATGACGCGCGGGCTGGCGCCGCCATAAAACTCGGTCTCGGCGGCGAGCAGGCATTCGCGCAGCTCGGAAAGCGTGCCGGCGCCGGCAAAAGCGCCGAGGAAAAGACCGTCCGGCTTCAGAGCGCGGCGGATCTGCACAAGCATGCCGGGAATGTCGTTCATTGCCTGAAGCGACAAAAGCGACACCGCGAGGTCGAGGCTTTCCGGCTCGAATGGCACGGTCTCCAACGGCGCCACCAGTCCCGCGGCATCGCCCCCCGCTCCATCGTCCCCCGCCCCGTCGCCCAGGAAAGCCGCATCCGCCTCGACGCGCACGATGTCCGCCACCTTGCCGCTTGTCGCGAGCACGTCGACTGCCGCCGGCGTCTGGCAAAACAGGACGGCCGCCCTGTCGAATTTGCGTTCGACCGCCCCCAGCCGGTCGGCGAGTTCCTCGGCGGCCCGCCGCATCAGGAAGTCCGCGCCGGCAGCCGGGTTGGCGAGCGCCCGGCGCTTGTGCGCCAGCCAGAGAGAGGTATCGACTATAGGTTGCAACTGACAGTTCCTGGTTTCCGCACTCTGATATAGGGTGGCGGAGAAAGAACCACGTGGCCGATCCAATGCCGGATATCAAGAGTGTCGCTCGAAAGGCGTTGGACTGGCCGGCGCGCATCCTGTTTCCGCCGGTTTGCGCCGGCTGCCGACGGCATGTCTCGCAGCCAGGCGTGCTGTGCGGCGCCTGCTGGCCGAAACTCAGGCTTCTGGAGCGGCCATGGTGCCCGGTGATGGGCACGCCGTTCACCCATCACATGGGCGAGGGGTTCCTGTCGGCCGAGGCGATCGCCGACCCGCCGCCCTTCGAGCGGGCACGGGCCGCGGTCGCTTACTCCGGTGTCGCGCGCCAGATGGTGCAAGGGTTGAAATACCAGGACCGCACCGATCTGGCGCCGTGGATGGCGCGCTGGATGCTGCGCGCCGGTGCCGAACTGATCGCGGAAGCCGATGTGGTCGTGCCGGTGCCGCTGCACTGGCGGCGCTTTTTCAGGCGTCAGTTCAACCAGTCGGCGGAACTGGCAAGGGCGGTGTCGCAGCTTGGCGGGCTGTCTTTTGCGCCCTCCGCGGTCAGGCGCGTCAAACTCACCCGCCAGCAGGTCGGGCTGGAGCGGCGGGAACGCGAGGAGAATGTGCGTGCCGCCTTCAGAGTGCCGGAGGAGGCCGAGATCGAGATCGCCGGCCGCCGGGTGCTCCTGATCGACGATGTCTATACCACCGGCGCCACTGTCCGCGCGGTCGCCAAGGCGCTGAAGAAGGGCGGTGCCGGGACGGTCGACGTGCTGACCTTTGCGCGCGTGCTGCCGGGGGACTTTCGGGCCGACGAGTCCGCGACTATATAGATTGGGAAAAGGCAGGATTGCTGACCGATGGTCGACGTGACGATCTATACACGGATGATGTGCGGCTATTGCGTGGCGGCCAAGCGGCTGCTCGAGCGCAAGGGTGTCGCCTACACCGAGCATGACGCCTCCTTCTCGCCGGAACTGCGCCGGGAAATGATTTCCCGCGCGAATGGCCGCTCGACCTTTCCGCAGATATTCATCGGCGACACGCATGTCGGCGGCTCTGACGATCTCCATGAACTGGAGGCAGAGGGACGGCTGGACCGTCTGCTCGCCAATGGCTCGACGAATTGAGGACAAGACGATGGGTGCTTTCAAGGCGGCGGCGATCCAGATGCGTTCGGGTACCAGCCCCGAGCGCAACGCGGTCGATCTGGAGCGGCTGGTGCGCGAGGCCGCGGGCCAGGGTGCGACCTATATCCAGTCACCGGAAATGACCGGTGCGCTGATCCGCGACAGCCAGGCGCGGGCCGCCTCGTTCACGTCCGAGGACAAGGACATCATCGTCTCGACCTCGCGCAAGCTGGCGAAAGAACTTGGCGTCTTCCTGCATATCGGCTCGACCGCCATCCTGCGCGCCGACGGCAAGCTCGCCAACCGCGCGCTTCTGTTCGGGCCGGATGGCGCCACCATTGCCACCTACGATAAGATCCACATGTTCGACGTCGACCTCGACAATGGCGAAAGCTGGCGCGAATCCGCCGCCTATGAGCCAGGCACCGAGGCCGTCGTCACCGAGATCAGCGGCGCCGGGATCGATGGGGCGAGGCTGGGTTTCGCCGTCTGCTACGATCTGCGCTTTCCGCAGCTGTTCCGCGCCGAGGCGCTGGCCGGCGCCGACCTGCTGTCGGTGCCCGCCGCCTTCACCCGTCAGACCGGCGAGGCGCACTGGCATGTGCTGCTGCGGGCGCGCGCCATCGAGAACGGCGCCTATGTCGTTGCCGCGGCGCAAGGCGGCCTGCACGAGGACGGCCGCGAGACCTATGGCCATTCGCTGATCGTCGATCCTTGGGGCCGTATCGTCGCCGAAGCGGCGCATGACGAACCGGCGGTGATCATCGCCGAGATCGACCCGGCGCAGTCGGCCGCCGCGCGCAAAAAGATCCCGAATCTGAAAAATTCACGCGACTTCGCCGTGAACGCCATTCCGGTCGAGGCGCAAAGTCTCAGGGGTGCGGCGTCTTGATTCGCTTTTCACTGATCTGTGACCACGAGCATGAATTCGAAGGCTGGTTTCGCAGCAACGACGATTTCGACACCCAGAAGAAGCGTGGCTTCGTCGATTGCCCGACCTGCGGCTCGCACAAGGTCGAGAAGGCGTTGATGGCGCCGGCCGTCTCCACCGGGCGCAGCCGAGAAAAGATCGCGCTCGCCATGGGCGAGGCCCAGAAGCAGGCGTTGGCGCAATTGAAGGCGATGGCCGAGAAGGTGCGCGAGAACGCCGACTATGTCGGCGACAAGTTTGCCGAGGAGGCGCGCAAGATCCATTTCGGCGAGAGCGATCCGCGTGGCATCTATGGCGAGGCGACGCTGGAGGAGGCCAAGAGTCTGGCCGAGGACGGCGTCGAATTCATGCCGATCCCAAGTTTCCCCGACGACCGCAACTGACTGACTAGGTTACGCTGCCGATCAATTTCTCAAGCAGGCGAGCAAGTGTGTCCTGTTCGGCGCGCGTCAGGCCGGAAAGTATCTCGTGTTCGTTGGCGACGTGAGCGGCGACCGCCTCATCGACCAATGCGAGACCTTTCTCGGTCAGTTGCACGACAACCCCGCGCCGGTCGTTGGGATGCGGTCCACGCATGATCAATCCGGATTTCTCAAGCCGGTCGAGCCGGTTGGTCATGGCGCCCGACGTCACCATCGTCGCCTCATAGAGGGCGGTTGGCGTCAGCGCGTAAGGTGATCCGGAACGGCGCAGCGTCGCCAACACGTCGAATTCCCCGGATTGCAGTCCGAAACGGGCAAACAGCGGCGCGAGGCGTTTTCGCGCTATCAGCGACGAGGCTTCGTTCAACCGTCCGAGCACGGCCATCGGCGAGACATCCAGGTCCGGCCGTTGTCTCTTCCACTGCTCGATCGCTTTCGCGGCGCGATCCATCTATCTCACCGTTAAATATCTTGACGTTAAGAATCTTTGTGCTATCTTAGCTTGAGTCGCAGTGCTGGCCAAGAGCGGCAAAGACAACAAGGGTTCGTCATGAAATTTCTCTGGGATTCAGCACTCGGTCTTTTGCTCGTCACCGGCGGCCTGCTCGGCCTGACGCTGCCGTTCGGCAAGATCGCCACGGCAGCCGGCGTTTCGGCCATGGTCTGGGCGCTCGTCATCTCGCTCGGCGCCGGCGGCGTGCTTTTGTGCGTCCTGCTGCTGCGCGGACAACGCATCCGGCTCACCCCGCACAGACTGCGTTATTTCTTCGTCACCGCGGCGGTGTCCTATGCCCTCCCCAATCACTTGATGTTCTCTACCATTCCGCATCTCGGCGCCGGCTACACCGGTATCATGTTCACGCTGTCGCCGGTGGTTACACTGGTGTTTTCGATCCTGCTCGGCGTCCGGCGTCCCAATCTGCTTGGTATCGTAGGCATTGCCGTCGGCTTCGTTGGTGCTGTCATGGTGGCGGTGACGCGCGGCGAGGCTGGCCAGCCGGCCGAATTTTTCTGGGTGGCGGCGGGGCTGCTCATTCCGGTCAGCCTTGCCGCCGGCAATATCTACCGCACGGTCGACTGGCCGCTAGGGACCGGACCGATCGAGCTTGCCGTCGGCAGCCATCTGGCATCGGCCGCGCTGCTTCTTTGCGGCATCTTCACGCTGCAGGGCGGCGGTTCGCTCGCCCTGCTCGCCGGCGTGCCGCTGGTCGTCGTCGGGCAGGTCGCATCAGCCGCGGCGATGTTCGCTTTCTTCTTCCGGCTGCAGGCAGTCGGCGGCCCGGTCTATCTCAGCCAGATCGGCTATGTCGCGGCGGCGGTCGGATTGTTTGCCGGGACGATGTTTCTCGGCGAGCACTATCAATTGCTGACCTGGGCCGGCGCTGCCATCATTGTCGCCGGCGTGTTCATCACCACCAAGGCGCAAAGCCAGATCGCCCCGAAGACGCAAAGTCAGACGGGTGAGAAGGTGGCGGCGTGAGAAGGCGTCGTGAGAAAGTTCAGGCGGGTGCCTTCTCTGCCAAAACCATGTAGTTGACGTCCATGTCCTTCGAACGCTGCCAGCGGTCGGCGAGCGGATTGTAGGTGACGCCGGTGCGGTCGATGATGGTCAGGCCAGCCCCGGCAAGCGCCTTTTCCAACTCGTCTGGCCGCACCAGCTTGCCGAACTGGTGGGTGCCGCGCGGCAACCAGCGCAGCACATATTCGGCGCCGATAATGGCCAGACCGAGCGCCTTCAGCGTGCGGTTGATGGTGGCGACGACCATGATGCCGCCGGGCTTGAGCATCTCGCCGCATTTGGCCACGAACAGGTCGATGTCGGCAACATGCTCGACCACTTCCATGTTGAGGATGACGTCGAATTTCTCACCGGCGTCAGCCAGGTCCTCTGCTGTCGAGGCACGGTAATCCACCGTCACGCCGACCTCCGCCGCATGCAGCCTGGCCACTTCGATGTTGGTGGCGGATGCGTCGGCGCCGACCACTTCGGCGCCAAGCCGCGCCATCGGCTCGCACAACAGCCCGCCGCCGCAGCCGATGTCGAGGATGCGCAGGCCCTCGAACGGCCGCGCCGCGCGCGGGTCGCGGCCGAAGCGCGCCGCCACCTGGTCGCGTATATAGGCAAGCCGGATCGGATTGAACTTGTGCAGCGGGCGGAATTTGCCGTTCGGATTCCACCATTCGGCGGCAAGAGCGGAAAAACGCTCCACTTCTCCGGCATCGATCGTCGATCGTCGGGGTTCTGGCATCGTGTGGTCTCCCGCAGACTCAAAAATTCAGAGCGCGATCGGGCGCAAAACCGGATACCACTTTTGCTGATCGCGCTCTGGTGCGCTAGGAAGTCGGTCGAGAGCCGGCGAATGTCAAGGCAGCAAATTTCGGCTGTTGCCGGCTGCGCCTCTGCGACAGGCGTTCGGGTAGGCGCGTTGCGTTCGTATGTCGCCTTCGTCGCCTAAGGGGGCAAGCAGGGGGGCAAGCGGTGGCACGCCTTGCGAAACCCAAAGCATTTGGCTAAGGAGGCCGCGAATTCAGCGGCTGGCCCAGCCCGACGCTCCGTTTCCGTTTTTCGGCCGCCGTTTCGGCACCCAGTCAAAGGCATTTCGCTTCCATGGCGCGCATCGTGATGAAATTCGGCGGGACCTCCGTCGCCGACATCGTCCGCATCCGCAATGTGGCGCGCCATGTCAAACGCGAGGTCGATGCCGGCCATGAGGTCGCGGTGGTCGTCTCGGCGATGGCCGGCAAGACCAACGAGCTCGTGCAGTGGACGCGCGAAGCCTCGCCGATGCACGATGCCCGCGAATATGACGCCGTCGTTGCCTCCGGCGAGCAGGTGACTGCCGGCCTGCTGGCGATCGCGCTGCAGAACATGGGCGTCCATGCCCGTTCCTGGCAAGGCTGGCAGATCCCGATCAAGACCGACAATGCGCATGGCGCGGCGCGCATTCTCGACATCGACGGCGCATTCCTGATCAAGCGCTTCGGCGAGGGCCAGGTGGCGGTGGTCGCCGGCTTCCAGGGCATCGGGCCGGACAACCGCATCGCGACGCTCGGCCGCGGCGGTTCCGACACCAGTGCTGTGGCCATCGCGGCGGCGGTCAAGGCAGACCGCTGCGACATCTACACCGACGTCGACGGGGTCTACACCACCGACCCGCGCATCGAGCCGAAGGCGCGGCGGCTGGCCAAGATTTCCTTCGAGGAAATGCTTGAAATGGCCTCGCTCGGCGCCAAGGTCCTGCAGGTACGCTCGGTCGAGCTTGCCATGGTGCACAGGGTGCGTACTTTCGTGCGGTCGTCCTTCGACGATCCCGACGCGCCCGGAATGGGGGATTTGCTCAATCCGCCCGGAACGCTTATTTGCGACGAGGAAGAGATCGTGGAACAGCAGGTCGTCACCGGAATTGCCTACGCCAAGGACGAAGCGCAGATTTCGTTGCGCCGTGTCGGTGACCGGCCCGGCGTCGCCGCCGGCATTTTCGGGCCGCTGGCCGAAGCCAACATCAATGTCGACATGATTGTCCAGAACATTTCCGAGGACGGCAAGTTCACCGACATGACCTTCACCGTGCCGTCCGGCGATGTCGACAAGGCGCTTGCCGTGCTCGAGCGGCTGAAGACCACGATCGGCTACGACGTCGTGCAGTCGGAAGCCGGCATGTCGAAAGTCTCGGTCATCGGCATCGGCATGAGGAGCCATGCCGGCGTCGCTGCCACCGCCTTCAAGGCGCTGGCCGACAAATCGATCAACATCCGTGCGATCACCACATCCGAGATCAAGATTTCGATCCTGATCGACGGTCCCTACACAGAACTTGCTGTTCGCACTTTGCATTCCATCTACGGTCTGGATAAGCAGTAGCAGACTGCTCGGTCCGGAAATCGGAGGTCGATCTTCGGAAAGCACGATGCAGCAGTTCGAAGTCTTGGAGCGTCCTTTGTGGGTCCAATTGGACCGACGCCGCTCTATTTGAGTTGTTGCGTGAGCGCCGGCCGCGGGAGAAACTGCGGCGGGCATAATGTCCATTGGAGAACAAGCCGCGATGCGTGATACGGCCAGTGGCCCGCGCGTTTTGCTGAAACGGCTCCGCGAGCTCATGCAGGAGCCGCTGGAGCCGCAGGAGCGGCTCGACCGCATCGTGCGCGACATCGCCGCCAATATGGTCGCTGAAGTGTGCTCGCTCTACGTGCTGCGCGCCGATTCGGTGCTCGAACTCTATGCCACCGAGGGCCTGAATCCGAAGGCCGTCCATTTGGCGCAGCTCAGGCTGGGGGAAGGCCTCGTCGGCACGATCGCGGCCTCGGCACGGCCGCTCAACCTCTCCAACGCGCAGGAACATCCAGCCTTCGCCTATCTGCCGGAGACCGGGGAGGAGATCTACAATTCCTTCCTCGGCGTGCCGGTACTCAGGGCGGGGCGCACGCTCGGTGTGCTGGTCGTCCAGAACAAGACCATGCGCCACTATCGCGACGACGAAGTCGAGGCGCTGGAAACGACGGCGATGGTGATCGCCGAGATGATCGCCACCGGCGACCTTGCCCGGCTGACCCGGCCCGGCCTCGAACTCGATCTGCGCCGCCCGGTGAGCTTTACCGGCCTGTCCTTCAACGAGGGCGTCGGACTTGGCCATGTCGTGCTGCACGAGCCGCGCATCGTCGTCACCAATCTGTTCAACGAGGACAGCGATGAGGAGATCAAGCGGCTCGATGCGTCGCTCGGTTCGCTCCGGCTCTCTATCGACGACATGCTGGAACGCCGCGAAGTCGCCTTCGAGGGCGAGCACCGCCAGGTGCTCGAAGCCTATCGCATGTTCGCCAACGACAGCGGCTGGGTGCGCCGGTTAGAAGAGGCGGTACGCAACGGCCTGACGGCGGAAGCGGCGGTGGAAAAAGTGCAGAGCGACATGCGTGCCCGCATGCTGCACATGACCGATCCTTATCTGCGCGAGCGGATGAGCGATTTCGACGATCTCGCCAACCGGCTGCTGCGCCAGCTGATGGGGCGCGGGCCGGACGATGTCGCGGTCTCGCTGCCGAAGGACGCCATCATCGTCGCCCGCTCGATGGGGGCCGCCGAACTGCTCGATTATCCCAGAGACAAGCTGCGCGGGCTGGTGCTGGAGGACGGCGCAGCGACCAGCCACGTCGTTATCGTGGCGCGGGCCATGGGCATACCGGTTGCGGGCCAGATGAAGGGCGCCGTTTCCATGGCGGAAAACGGCGACGCCATCATTGTCGACGGCGAAGAAGGCGCCATCCACCTGCGCCCCCAGCCGGACCTCGAAGCCGCCTATGCCGAAAAGGTCCGCTTCCGGGCGCGGCGGCAGGAGGTCTATCGCGAGCTGCGCAAGAAGCCGTCGATGACCAAGGACGGCGTCCAGGTCGACCTTTTGATGAATGCGGGCCTGGCCGTCGATCTGCCGCAGCTTGCCGAGGCCGGCGCCGCCGGTATCGGCCTGTTCCGCACCGAGCTGCAGTTCATGGTCGCCTCGACCTTTCCGCGGGCGGAAGCCCAGGAACGGCTCTACCGTGACGTGCTCGACGCGGCGCGCGGCAAGCCGGTGACATTCCGCACCATCGATATCGGCGGCGACAAGGTGCTGCCCTACTTCAAGGACACGATCCAGGAAGAGAACCCGGCGCTCGGCTGGCGCGCCATCCGCCTGACGCTCGACCGGCCGGGCCTGTTGCGTACCCAGATCCGAGCGCTTTTGAAGGCATGCGGCGGGCGTGAACTGAAGCTGATGCTGCCGATGGTGACGGAGCTCGGCGAGATCGCCCAGGCGCGCGAAATCATCGATCGCGAAGTGCGGCATCTGTCGCGTTTTGCCCATCATCTGCCGACCAGCCTGAAGCTCGGGGCCATGCTGGAAGTGCCTTCGCTGCTGTTCCAGCTCGATGAGCTGATGAAGGCCGTCGATTTCGTCTCGGTCGGCTCGAACGATCTGTTCCAGTTCGTCATGGCGGTCGATCGCGGCAACACGCAGCTCGCCGACCGCTTCGATGTGCTGTCGACGCCGTTCCTGCGAGCGCTGAAGCAGATTGCCGACGCCGGGGTGCGCAATCAAACCCCGGTGACCTTGTGCGGCGAGCTGGCCGGCAAGCCGATTTCGGCGATGGCGCTGATCGGCCTTGGCTACCGATCGATCTCGATGTCGCCGGCCTCGATCGGTCCGGTCAAGGCGATGCTGACGGAACTGCCGCTGGCCGAGCTGGAAGCGTTCTTCGACGACAATCTCATGGCGCCGGCCCAGGGGTTGCCGATGCGGGCGCTGCTGCAGGCCTTTGCCGACGACCGCTCCATTCCGTTGTAAATTCACGTGAGGGCGGCCTGCAAATGTCGATTTTCTGCGCTTCCGGTGCTCATGTACCTAATTGTACATTCCGCTCCGGTTCTCGAAACTCGTCATTTTCGGCTCGCCCTGACGTGAATCTTATCGAAGTTCCAGGACCATGATCAACCTGCCCCGCGACCGCATGGATCAAGTCGTCAAGCGTTTCGACATGCTCGAAGCGCAAATGTCGGCCGGGCCGGCGGCGGACGCCTATGTCAAGATGGCGTCGGAATATGCCGACATGCAGGAGATGGTGGCTAAGATCAGGGCGCTGCGCACCGCCGAGCATGAACAGGCCGACCTGCAGGCGATGCTCGCCGACAAAAGCACCGATGCCGAAATGCGGGCACTGGCCGAGGCCGATCTGCCGGAGGTCAAGGAACGCATCGAAGCGCTGCAGAAGGACATCCAGATCCTGCTTCTGCCCAAGGATGCCGCCGACGACAAGAATGCCATCCTCGAAATCCGCGCCGGCACCGGCGGCGACGAGGCGGCTCTCTTTGCCGGCGACCTGTTTCGCATGTACGAACGCTATGCCGCGGCACGCGGCTGGCGTTTCGAGACGGCGTCGGCCAGCGAGGGCGAGGTCGGCGGCTACAAGGAAATCATCGCCACGATTTCGGGCAAGGGGGTCTTTGCCCATCTGAAATTCGAGTCCGGCGTGCATCGTGTGCAGCGCGTGCCGGCGACCGAGGCCGGCGGGCGCATCCACACCTCGGCGGCGACGGTTGCCGTGCTGCCCGAAGCGGAAGAGGTCGACATCGACATCAGGGCCGAAGACATCCGCATCGACACGATGCGCGCCTCGGGTTCGGGCGGCCAGCACGTCAATACCACCGATTCGGCAGTGCGCATCACCCATCTGCCGACCGGCATCATGGTCGTACAGGCGGAGAAGTCGCAGCACCAGAACCGGGCCAAAGCCATGCAGATCCTGCGCGCCAGGCTTTACGACCTCGAGCGCAGCAAGGCTGACGAGGAACGCTCCGAATCGCGCAAATCTCAGGTCGGTTCGGGCGATCGCTCGGAGCGCATCCGCACCTATAATTTCCCGCAGGGCCGCGTCACCGACCATCGCATCAATCTGACGCTCTATAAGCTCGACCGGGTGATGATGGGCGAACTCGACGAGATCATCGACGCGCTGATCGCCGATCACCAGTCGAAGCTGCTCGCCGATATCGGCCTCGATGGCTGACAGTCTGCCCAGTAGGCTAGGGCTGCTGCTGAAGGCGGCGCGGGCACGCCTTGCTGCGGCCGCAGTCGCCGATCCGGCGCTGGATGCGAGGCTGATCGTCGAACACTTTTCCGGTACGACCCGCACACAAGCCATCGCCGATCCCGAATGCAGTGTCGATGCCGGCGCGATTGCCGCGATCGATGCAGCCTTGAGGCGGCGGGTTGCCGGTGAGCCGGTGCATCGCATCCTCGGCCATCGCGAGTTCTATGGCTTGCGCCTGTCGTTGTCACCGGAAACGCTGGAGCCGCGACCGGACACCGAAACGCTGGTCGAAGCGGTGCTGCCCTTCGTGAAGGCGACAGCGGAACGGCAAGGCGAGTGCCGCATCCTCGATCTCGGCACCGGCACCGGCGCCATCGCCCTGGCGCTGCTCAGCGCCGTTCCGGCGGCGGTCGCCACCGGTGTCGATATTTCGCCAGGCGCGCTGGTGACCGCCATGCGCAATGCAGGGGAATTGGGGTTGGCCGACCGGTTCCAGGTGCTCGAATCCGACTGGTTCGAAAAAGTTTTTGGCCGATACCATGTAATTGCCGCCAACCCGCCCTATATAGCGTCCATAGACATCGAAAATCTGCAGGGCGAAGTCCGCGGTTTCGATCCACGCCAAGCCCTTGATGGCGGCGTGGACGGTCTGAGTCCCTACAGGATCATCGCCGCCGAGGCGGCAGGTTTTTTGGAAGCCGAGGGCAGGATTGCGGTCGAGATCGGCCACACCCAGCGCAAAGAGGTCACGGGCGTTTTCTCCGCAGCCGGCTATATGCCGGCGGGGGTATTCCGCGACTTTGGCGGAAACGAGAGGGTTCTGATCTTTGAACTGACAAGGCCGTGATGCAGTGCAAAAAAAGCGCTTGGCAATGCCGGGGAATGCGGCTAGGGTCGCCTTAACCGGATGAGACGAAGCAGGCAGTGCTCTTAGCGATTCGGTTTCCTTGGAAATAGCTGCCTTCTTGTGCAAACGACGCCCAAGCTTCGTGCGGGGATCGTCCGGCAAGTGATGTAACCGGAACAGGATGAGACGTGGCGCCAACGCAATCGATGCGGGCGAACGCCGGTGAAGAGACGAAACGGCTGGCTGCATGAGCGCCTCCGTTCGTGAAAAGTTTTCGAAAAATTTCAAAATGAAGAGAGTCGAATGAGGCCACAACAGCAGAACAGGCGCATGCGCGGTCGCAACAACAATGGCGGCGGCAACAACAATAACAACAACCGCAAGGGTCCAAATCCCCTGACGCGCAATTACGAGAGCAACGGTCCGGACGTGAAGATCCGCGGATCGGCTCAGCAGATCGCCGAAAAATACGCAACCCTTGCCCGTGACGCGCAGAGCTCCGGCGACCGGGTGATGGCGGAAAACTATCTCCAGCACGCCGAGCACTACAATCGCATCATCGCTGCCGCGCAGGCGCAGCTGCCGATCCAGAGCGCTCAGCAGAACCGCGACGATTTCGACGATGACGGCGACGAAGATCGCGACGAGTTCGACAATGCCGGCAACAGCAATGTCGGCGAGACTGCGGCTCCGGTGGTCAACCACGGTGCAGGCCCGCAGCCGGTCATCGACGGCACGCCGGCTGAATTGACGCTCAACCAGGAAAACGGCCGTGACAATCGTGATGCCAGTGGGCGTGATGCCAGTGGGCGTGATGCCAGTGGGCGCGATGCCGGCGGGCGAGACAACCGCCATCGCGACCGTCGCCCCAATGGCGGCTACGGCCAGAACGGCCAGCGCGGCGAATTTGGTGCGCGCGGCGAGCAGGGCGGACAGCGCGGCGATCAGAACCGGCGCAACGAGAGACCGGTTCAGAACGAAACCCCCGTGCAGGCGGAAGCTGTGTCTCCGAACGAGCCTGTTTCTGTGGCCGAACCCGCGCCGCAGTTCGAAAGCTTTTCGCCAGCGGCTCTGGCTGCCCAGGCCGAGATGAACGAAGCCGCCGCCGAAAGCGGCGCTGCCCGCCGCCCCAGGCGTCCGCGCCGTCCGCGCGTCAATGCCGATCAGGTGGCTGATCAGGTGGATGGCGGTAACGACAATGCTGGCGGCGATAACGTGAATGCTGCTCCGGCGGAAGACGCCGGTGGCGAGCCCACGATCGTCGACGTCAACAACTGATCGAGCAAGGCCCAGACATTCCTGGACGGCGGAGAGAAATCTCCGCCGTTTTTGTATGTGCGCCCCCCCGGGGAATATTAAGTCCGCCGTTATCGGGACGTCTTGAGGGTCCGTGGATTGCGCCCCATATCTCGCGTGAACAGGACCCGGCTCGAACGGGCGGGTCCGTCACCGCAATCTGATCCGGTGCCGCAAAGCGGGCCGGTGACGGAAGGAGACAGATATGAACCTTGAAAAATATTCCGAGCGCGTGCGCGGCTTCATCCAGTCGGCGCAGACCTTGGCGCTCTCGCGCAACCACCAGCAATTCACCCCCGAACATATATTGAAAGTGCTCGTCGACGACGACGAGGGCCTGGCAGCGTCGTTGATCGAGCGCGCCGGCGGCAGCGTCCGCGACGTCAAGCTGGGCGTCGAGACGGCACTTGAGAAAATGCCCAAGGTGGAGGGCGGCAACGGCCAGCTCTATCTGGCGCAACCGCTGGCCAAAGTGTTCTCGACCGCCGAGGAACTGGCAAAGAAGGCCGGCGACAGCTTCGTCACGGTCGAGCGGCTGCTGACGGCGCTGGCGGTTGAGAAATCCGCCAAGACCGCCGACATCCTCACCAAGGCCGGGGTGACGCCACAGGCGCTGAACCAGGTGATCAACGACGTCCGCAAGGGTCGCACGGCCGATTCGGCGAGCGCCGAGCAGGGCTATGATGCGCTTAAGAAGTACGCGCGCGATCTCACCGCCGACGGTCGCGCCGGCAAGCTCGACCCGGTCATCGGCCGCGACGATGAGATCCGCCGCACCATCCAGGTGCTGTCGCGCCGCACCAAGAACAATCCGGTGCTGATCGGTGAACCCGGCGTCGGCAAGACGGCGATCGCCGAAGGGCTGGCGTTGCGCATCGTCAATGGCGACGTGCCGGAATCGCTCAAGGACAAGCAGTTGATGGCGCTCGATATGGGATCGCTGATCGCCGGCGCCAAATATCGCGGCGAATTCGAGGAGCGGCTGAAGGCGGTTCTTTCGGAAGTCACCGCTGCGGCCGGCGGCATCATCCTGTTCATTGATGAGATGCACACGCTGGTCGGCGCCGGCAAGGCGGATGGCGCCATGGATGCGTCGAACCTGTTGAAACCGGCCTTGGCACGCGGCGAACTCCACTGCGTCGGCGCGACGACGCTCGACGAATACCGCAAGCATGTCGAGAAGGATGCCGCCCTTGCCCGCCGCTTCCAGCCGGTCTTCGTCAATGAGCCGACGGTGGAAGACACCGTCTCCATCCTGCGCGGCCTGAAGGAGAAATACGAGCAGCACCACAAGGTGCGCATTTCGGATTCGGCGCTGGTCGCGGCAGCGTCGCTGTCCAACCGCTACATCGCCGACCGCTTCCTGCCGGACAAGGCGATCGACCTTGTCGACGAGGCCGCGTCGCGGCTGCGGATGCAGGTCGATTCGAAGCCCGAAGCGCTGGACGAGATCGACCGCCGCATCATGCAGTTCAAGATCGAGCGTGAGGCGCTGAAGGTCGAGAAGGACGACGCGTCGAAGGACCGGCTCGCCCGGCTCGAAAAGGATCTTTCCGCCCTGGAAGAGGAATCGACCGATCTGACCTCGAAGTGGCAGGCCGAGAAGCAGAAGCTCGGGCTCGCCGCCGACCTGAAGAAACAGCTCGATGAAGCGCGCAACGAGCTCGCCATCGCCCAGCGCAAAGGTGAATTCCAGCGCGCCGGCGAGCTTGCCTATGGCAAGATTCCGGAACTCGAAAAGAAGCTGACGCAGGCCGAGGCGCAAGACGGCAAGGTCGGCATGGTCGAAGAGGTGGTCACCCCCGATCACGTCGCCCACATCGTGTCGCGCTGGACCGGCATTCCGGTCGACAAGATGCTGCAAGGCGAGCGTGACAAGCTGCTGCGCATGGAAGACGAAATCGGCAAGCGTGTCGTCGGCCAGGGCGAGGCGGTGCAGGCCGTGTCGAAAGCCGTTCGCCGTGCCCGCGCCGGCCTGCAGGATCCGAACCGGCCGATCGGTTCGTTCATGTTCCTCGGACCGACGGGCGTCGGCAAGACCGAACTGACCAAGGCGCTTGCCAGCTTCCTGTTCGACGACGAGAGCGCCATGGTGCGCATCGACATGTCGGAGTTCATGGAGAAGCACTCGGTCGCCCGGCTGATCGGCGCGCCTCCCGGCTATGTCGGCTATGAGGAGGGCGGCGCGTTGACCGAAGCGGTGCGGCGCCGGCCCTATCAGGTCGTGCTGTTCGACGAGATCGAGAAAGCGCATCCGGACGTGTTCAACGTGCTGCTGCAGGTGCTCGATGATGGCCGCCTGACCGACGGGCAGGGCCGCACGGTCGATTTCCGCAACACGCTGATCATCATGACATCGAATCTCGGCGCCGAATATCTGGTCAATCTCGGCGAGAACCAGGACGTCGATGTCGTGCGCGACGAGGTGATGGGTGTCGTCAGGGCGTCGTTCCGGCCGGAATTCCTCAACCGCGTCGACGAGGTGATCCTGTTCCACCGGCTGCGCCGGCAGGATATGGGCCGCATCGTCGAAATCCAGCTCAAGCGGCTGGAAAGCCTGCTCGCAGATCGCAAGATCACGCTTTCGCTGGATCAGGAGGCGATCGACTGGCTGGCCGCCAAGAGCTACGATCCGGCCTATGGCGCGCGGCCGTTGAAGCGGGTGATGCAGAAGGACCTTCAGGATCCGCTGGCGGAGAAGATCCTGCTCGGCGACATCCTCGACAGTTCGACCGTCAAGGTCACCGCTGGTTCCGACCGGTTGAACTTCCGGTCGAAGCCGACGATCGTGGCGACCGAGGCGGCGGCCTGATTTTCGAGGCCGCCGCATAATCAAAAAATTAAACGGGGGCGCAGATGACGTTGGACGACTACAACAGCTTCTGCGCCTCGCTGCCGTCGGCGACCCATGTCGTCCAGTGGGGCGGTGCTCATGTCTGGAAGGTCGGAGCCAAGGTCTTTGCGATCGGCGGTTGGAGCGATGGCAAGGAGCCGTTCGTCACCTTCAAATGCTCCGACATCGCTTATGACATCTTGAAGGAACAGCCGGGCCTTCGGCCCGCGCCCTATCTTGCCTCACGCGGCATGAAATGGATCCAGCGCCAGACCAGCCAAAGCATGGACGATGACGCGCTAAAAGACTATCTGCGCGAAAGCCACCGCCTTGTCGTGCTCAAGCTGACGAAGCAGGCGCGCAAGGAATTGGGATTCGCCGCCAGCTAGTGTTCTTGCTCCAGGCCGCCAGAAATCCGCCATCTTCATGCCCGGTTCATGTTGGAACCTTATGGTTGGCAACTGATTTGCTGGCGAAGGGTTCGCCTGCCGCAAAGGCCCGAAAATCGAATTGGATTTTCGGAAAGCATGATGCGGAGATTTTTACGTGTTAGTGCGTCCCTGCGCGTCCGAAGGGACGCGCGGCGCTCTAAAGAGATAACGCCGGGCGGCGGCAATTACGGACCGGAGAATTTGGCCAGCATGTTCCGCACGATCTTCACCCTTTCGGCGTTCGCCGCCGGGCTGCTTTCTTCGAGTGTAATGGCCGCGCCGACGCAGGACATCGCGCCGCTATCTGCCCGCGCCGCGGATGCCCGAGCCGCGGATAGCCATGCTGTGCTGGTCGCCCAGAACGGCGATTTCGACGTCTACTACGACGCCAGAGGAAACCGCGTCATCGTCGATACGGAAACCGGCAAGGTGCTCGCCATCCAGCCGCCGCAGACCAGGTTCGATCGCCGCGCACTCCGCCGCGAGGGCTTGCGCAATCTCGGACCGGTCGAGGACGACCGCTATTATCTCGACGATCCGGAGGACACGGCGCGCTTGCGCCGCAGGCAATTGGAAGAGGAAGGCCTAATCGTCGTACCGCCGGTCGACGAATATGATGCCTACGGCGATCCGGTGGACGCTTTTCCCGAAGCACCGCCGGAAGGCGGCAACTATGGCAACAATTATCCGGAAGCGCCGCAGCCGGTAAAGCCGCGCACCGTCATGCGCCAGCCGCTCAACGAGGCTGCGATCGAACCGGTCGAGCCGATGGCGCCGGGCGACCAGGCGGCACTGCCGCCAAAGATCGACGGCAAGATTGTCGTCGATCCGTCGCTTTCACTCGGTGCACGCCAGGAGGTCGCGGCGCTGCAAGTGCTGCTCGACCGCGCCGGCGCTTCGCCCGGCGTCGTCGACGGACGCTTCGGCTCGAATGTCGACAAGGCGCTCGCCGCCTACAACGAGATCACCGGCAGCAATCTGCGGTCGACCGATGTGGTCGGCATCCAGGCGGCCCTTGAGCAGTCCGGCGGCGATGCCTTCGCCTCCTACAGCATCACGCCAGAGGATGCTGCCGGCCCCTATGTCGCATCGGTGCCGGAGGACTACGGCCAGAAGGCGCAACTCGAACGGCTGAGCTATACCTCAGTCACCGAAGCGCTGGCCGAGCGGTTCCACATGGACGAGAACTATCTGAAGGTGCTCAATCCGGAAGCCAATTTCAACCGTCCCGGCACGATCATCAAGGTCGCCAATTTCGGCAGGCTGGTGGCCACGCCGGTGGCACGCATCATCGCCGACAAGGGCAAAAAGCAGGCCCGCGCCTATGACGCGTCGGGAAAGCTGATCGCGGCCTATCCAGCCACCATCGGCTCGGCTGACACGCCTTCACCCACCGGCACGCATGCGGTGTCGCGGGTCGCTCTCGACCCGAACTACACCTACAATCCGAACATCAATTTCAAGCAGGGCGAAAACAACAAGATCCTGACCATCCCGCCGGGCCCGAACGGCCCCGTCGGCTCGGTCTGGATTGCGCTGGACAAGCCGACCTACGGCATTCACGGCACACCCGACCCCTCCAAGATCGGCAAGACCGAAAGTCATGGCTGCGTGCGGCTGACCAATTGGGACGCGCGCGAACTGGCAAAAATCGTGTCGCCGGGCGTCACGGTGGAATTCATCGACTGAGCCCTATCCCAAATCATCGCGCAGTCCTGGGTCAACCCGGGAGCAGGCTCTTTGGGCGACGTGATCCCGTTCTGGTTTCAACGACAGCAACCCTCTGGCCGGTTGTTGCCGGCGCATAGGAGGTCTAAGCAGGCTTCATGCGTTCTCCAAGCGAAGTCGGCGCCGAAGCCGTCCCCCTGGTCAGGCCGCTGCCGGCCGATACGTTCTGCCCGCAATCGCGACGCAGGTTCGTGCTGATCGCGGCGATCCTGGCTTCCGCGCTCGGCTTCATCGACGGCTCGATCCTTGCCATCGCCACGCCGGCGATCCGCGTCGATCTTGGCGCCAGTTTCGCCGAGGCGCAGTGGATTTCAAACGCCTATGCGCTGACGCTTTCGGCACTCATCCTTGTTGGCGGCGCCGCCGGCGACCGTTTTGGCCTGCGGCATGCTTTCGTGGCAGGCATCGCGCTGTTCATTGCCGCCTCGCTTGCCTGCGCGGTGGCGCCGAATCCACCAATGCTCATTGCGTTTCGCGCCATTCAGGGCATCGGTGCTGCCATCATGGTGCCAGGCAGCCTCGCCATTATCGCCAAGGCCTATCCGAAGAAGGAGCGCGGCAGGGCGATCGGCATCTGGGCGGCAGCCTCGGCGCTGACGACGGCGCTTGGCCCGGTGCTGGGCGGCGTTGTCTTGTCGGCCTTCGGCGACGGCATCTGGCGGGTGATCTTCGCGGTCAATCTGCCGCTTGGTCTTGTCTCGATCTATCTTCTGCTCGCCAAAGTCCCGGCCGACGCACCGACCGAAAAGCGCAGCCTCGATCTCGGCGGGGCTGCACTCGCCACCTTGGCGTTCGGAGCGCTTGCCTACGGCTTGACTTCGATGAGCGCAGAGGGCGAGGGGCAAATGTCCGGCCCGAGCATTGCCGCCGGCGCGGTGCTGCTCATCGTGTTCATTGTCTTCGAGCGCCGCCAGCGCGAACCGATGATCGATCTCTCGCTGTTTCGGGTCGGCGCCTTCGCCGGCGCCAATGTGGCGACCTTCTTCCTCTATTTCGCACTGTCGGCCAACCTGTTCTATCTGCCGATGCTGCTCATCGCCGGATGGGGGCTGAGCGCCGCCGAGGTCGGCTTCATCTTCCTGCCGCTGTCGGTCTTGATCGCGCTGTTGTCGGGGCCGGTCGGCCAGTGGTCCGACCGGATCGGTCCGCGTTTTCCGATCGCCAGCGGCAGTCTCGTCGTCGCTGTCGCCTTTGCCGGGCTTGCCTTGCTGGCCTATGCCGGCATCCACAGTTTTTGGTGGGGCGTGTTTCCGCTGATGGCGCTGATGGGGCTCGGCATGGCGCTGGTGGTGTCGCCGCTGTCGACGGCGGTGATGACGGCGGTCGAGGACAAGGATACCGGTGCTGCCTCGGGAATCAACAATGCCGTCTCGCGCATTGGCGGCCTAATCGCAGTGGCGGCGATGGGGTCACTGGCGGCTTGGGTCTATGCAGCCGTGCTGAACAGCGGCGCCGCATCCGGCATTCCGGGTTTCGGCGAACCGGCGCCGGATGTCGATGCAGCAAGGCTTGCCGCCAGCGACGCAGCGTTCGCAGCAGTCGCCTTGGTGACCGCGCTGCTTTGCCTGCTCTCGGCGATCGTGGCGTGGACAACTGTTTCCGGCGAGCGACTGCCATGGCCGCGTGGATCCGAGGCTCCGCAGCGCTGAGCAGCCAGGCCCAACTCGGCTCAGCCTTCGATCTTGGCGCTCGCGACCTTCAGCGAATCATTGTCTTCCTGCTTGAGCAGATCATCGATGCGCCCGCGCTCGCGCTTGAAGGCAACGAGGTCGTCGCCCTTCAGCACCTTGCCGACCGGCAGGCGAACGCGCATCGGGTCGACCTTGGTGCCGTTGACGATCAGCTCGTAGTGGAGATGCGGACCGGTGGCGAGGCCGGTCTGGCCGAGAAAGCCGATGGTCTGGCCTTGGCGGACGCGCACGCCCGGCGCGATGCCTTTGGCAAATGCGCTCTGGTGATTGTAGGAGGTCTCGTAGCCATTGGCGTGACGCAGGATGATCTGTTTGCCATAGCCGCCGGCCCAGCCGGCCTTCTCGACGACACCGTTGCCGGCGGCGATGATCGGCGTGCCGATGGCGGCTGACCAATCGACGCCGGTATGCAAGCGCACATAGCCGAGGATCGGATGCCTGCGGGCACCGAAGCCGGAGCGGAATTTTCCTGCGGGCAGGGGATTGCGCAGCAGGAATTGCTGGGCGCTGCGGCCGTCCTCGTCGAAATAGTCGGTGCTGCCGTCCTGCATCTGGAACCGGTAGAAATTACGCGTCGTGCCGCCGAAGCTCGCCGAGACATAGAGCAGCTCGGATTCGTCGGATGCCCGGTCGTCGCCATCCGGCTGCGAGAACAGGACCTCGATGCGGTCCGACGGATTGAGCCGCGACTGGAAATCGACGCCGGACGCCAGGAGCTTGATCAGCCGCTTGGTCATCGCCTTGGACATGCCGTAGGAGTAGGCGGCGCGGTAGATGCCGTCATAGACGTTCGGCAGATTGCCGCGCACCACCACCGGCGGCGAATCATCGAAAGCGGTCAGCAATTCGGGATTGGGCTCCGGCTCCTGCGCCGGCACATATTGGCCGTGATCATCGAGCGCGATGGTGACGATATGCTGGGCCCTGTCGTAGATGCCGGTGCGAACGACCTTGGCGGCGTCGCCATGGATCTCGAGGCCGACGCGCAGCACGGTTCCCGCCTTGAGCGCTGTCGCATTCAGCAATTTGGCGATCGCCTCGGCCATACCGGTGGCGTCCTCGCCGGTATAGCCCGAATCGGCGAAAGCCTCGACGATGTTGCGGTCCCTGGTGAAGGGGATGATCTCCTCGGCGAAGGCCGGCGCCTGATCGTCGGGGGCAGCACGCGGCGACACCGAGACGTTTTCCGGAACGATCCTGACGTCGTAGGAGCCGGCCATGCTCTCGGCGAATGCATCGCCGAATCGCTGCGGGTCGACATAATGCAGCGACGCGACCTGCACGGCGCCGTCGCTCAGACCCGTGCCGGCCTCGCGCACCACCTTTTCCACCTCGTCGGCGGACAAGTCACTCTTTTCGTCGAACGCTGCCGTCTCGATTGGGAAATCGACCGTTTTCAGGCTCAACTCGCTTTCGACCTTGGCGCCATAGATCTGGCCTGCGGCGGCGGTCGCCGGCTGACCGGCATTGCCGTCGCGGTCGTCGCCAAACACCTGCATCGGATTGAAAGGCGGATAGGCGCGGCTGGTCGTGTGCCCGGCGGCAAGCGCCATCTTGATCTGCACGAAAGGCATGGTGTGGATGACATCGCGGTCGCCGACCTTGGTCACCATCGGCACTTCCATGCGCCGGCGGTCCTTGGCCTTGGCGATCTGGCGCGGCGCCACCAGCCTGGTGGTCTTGGCGATCTCGCCGGAATCGTCGCCTCTCGCAAGGCTGATCAGTTCGGCGATTTCGGGCGGCGTCGCCAATTGCTGACGGCCGTCGAGGGCTGCGAACAGCGCCACACCCATCAGCACGCTCGACGTCACGCCGGTAAGAAAAGTACCCGACAGCCAGCGCGCCGAAACCTCGCGCCGGTCGGGCGGGCCACTGCGACCGTCCGCAATCAGCGGCGGCTCGTTGCCGAGTTCGGCTATGACATTTTCCGTATCTGGCATCCAGAAAGGCTGCTTCTTCCCCGGGCGGGACGGCTTGTCGCTTTTGTTGTGGCCATGACATTTGCCTGTCACGGCGGGCGAAGTCAACGAAGCGGCTGGCTTCGGCCGAGATCCCCAGTCATACTTCTCTCTTAGTGGCTCTCTTACAGTCTCTTATAAGGCGCCGCGCCAGTGGTGCTGCGCCAGCTTCGTTGGCGTTGGTGTCAAACCGCAATGCGGCGGCAATAGGGCTCCGTGGCGGTGTTCGGCTTTGTTATCCCCATGCCGCCGCGGAAGTCGGCTACCGAAAATCGGCGCCGCAATCTTTCGTCGCAAAAAATTCAAAAAAGACCGAAATCGTTGTTGACACTTTGGATGGGCGCCGACTATATACGCCTCACCAACGAGGGCGGCGCGCCGCTGGCGACGA
>NZ_JBVVQJ010000055.1:0-3506 GCF_055811475.1 Mesorhizobium sp. WSM4829
CACTTACCCTTCCACGGGAATCGGTGATCGCAACGTCACCAGCGTGCCATGGCCGCCCCTCGCCTCAGAGCATGGGCTGTTCTCTCTCCAGAGCTTTTTGCAGAACCTTCAGGACACTATCGATCCAGCCTAGCACCGAGCGGGCGCGTTCTATGGCCCGTGGGGGAGCGGAGCGGCAGGTTAGCGCCTAATGTCGGTCGTAAGAATCACCTTGCCGGCCCCTGGAAGCGGATATTGTGCGTGACCAGCTAGAGGTCGTGGTCCCGCGAGAAGTCGTCGTTACAACTGGTTTGTGGAACCTGACATTGCTTCACAGGGTCCACGGGGGTGCCGTCGAAACGTGCTCAGGCTGATGCTCGCCGAATGATCCTGAACCCGATGTCGATGACGTTTTGCGGCTGATCCTCGCCGCGGAAGCGCGACAATATGGTCTCGGCGGCGGCTGCGCCGAGCGCTTCACGATCGACGCGTATGGTGGTTAGTGCGGGCTCCACCGCGGCGGCGTAGTCCTGGTCTCCGAAGCCGACCACCGCGACGTCGCCGGGGACCGAGAGGCCTTGGGCATGCGCCTCGATCAGAACGCCGTGCGCAAGCAGGTCGGAACTGCAGAACACCACGCCGCCTGAAAAGCCTTCCCGCAGCAGGCGCGAAAGCCCGGCGCGGCCGTTGGCCAGCGTCGCCGGCGCGTCAAAGGCCGCCTTCATGACCGCATGACCGCTGCTCCACTCGAAACGCTCCGAAAACGCGTGCTGGCGCCGGCGCGCCCGCTCGTCGCCGGCCGACACGCAGGCCGCGCGCGGGTAGCCTGCGTCGATCGCGAAGTCGGCCGCCGCGCGGCCCGCCTCGACATGCGAGAAGCCGACGCAGATGTCGATCGGCGTGGTGCTGATGTCCCAGACCTCGACGACCGGAATGCCCGCCGCCAGCAGCATGCGCCGCGCCTGCGCGGAGTGGTGAATGCCCGTGAGCAGCATCGCGTCGGGCCGGCGCGAAAGGTGGGTGGCGATGAACGCCTCCTCGTCGCCGGGGTCGAAACCCGTCTCCGACAGCAGAATCTGGTAGCCGCGCGCGCGCATTCGTTCGTTGAACGAGGTGATCATCGAGGCGTAGACGATGTTCGAGATCGACGGAACCAGCGCCGAAACCAGCATGCTCCTCTGGGAGGCGAGCGCGCCGGCGAGCGCATTCGGAACGAAGCCGGTGACGCGGATCGCCTCGTGGATGCGCCGAAGCGTCTCAGCAGAGACCTTTGAGGGTTCCGAAAGCGCGCGTGAGACCGTGACCTGCGAGACGCCGGCCATACGGCCGACCGTCTGCATGGTCACCGCCCCTGACGGGCGTCTGCGCCTGGCGCGCGTCGAAGTTTCATCCACAACCATGTACGACTTATTTCTTCGGCCGGCCCGAAAGGCAAGTTTCAACCGGCGGCGAGCTTTTCCGCGCGCTGGCGCCGGCCGATGACGACCGAAACTGCGATCGACGCCACGATAAGCAGCCACAGGAAAGCGGCAATCCAGCTCTTGGTGAAGAAGATCGTGAGATCGCCGAACGATTCCAGGCTCTTGACGAAATAGATCTCGGCCGAGGGGCCAAGGATGAAGCCGATGATGAACGGCGCGACCTCCAGCCCCAGCTTGACGCCGATCCAGCCTAGCACGCCGAAGAAGAGCAGCGTCCAGACGTCGAACATGATGCCGTAATTGATCGTGTAGGCGCCGATGACGCACATCATCAGGATGACCGGATAGAGGATCGCCTTCGGAATCGCCACCGCCAGCGAGAACCAGCGGATCGCGTAGTACATCATCGCGAACGTGACCAGGTTGGCGAGCAGCATCGCGATGATCATCGAGTTCCACGTTTCCGGATGCTGGCCTATGAACAGGGGTCCGACCTGGATGCCCTGAAGCGCGAAGGCGCCGATCAGAAGGGCAGTGGTCGAATCTCCCGGTATCCCGAGCGACAGCAGCGGCACCAGCGCTCCGCCGGTCAACGCGTTGTTGCTCGTCTCCGAAGCGATGACGCCCGCCGGTTCGCCCTTGCCGAACGTCTCGGGATGCGACGAACTCGTCTTCGCCGCCGTATAGGCGAGGATCGACGCCGCCGACCCGCCGATCCCCGGCAGGATGCCGACGAAGGTGCCGATGCCCGACGAGCGGATGAGATTGATCGTCTGGCCCCGAAATATCGACCATGAGAACTTCGACCTGCCGCCCGACTCCAGTTCCTTGACCGAAGGCCCCTTCGGCATGCCGATCTCGGCCTCCTCCAGCACCGTCGTCAGCCCGAACAGCGCGATCAGCACCGGCAGCAGCGCGAAGCCGCCGTAGAGGATGTCCTCCATGCCGGGCGGGATCAACCGGAAATGGCCGTTGCCGCCATCGGTCACGTCATAGACCCCGACGAGGCTGACAAAGATGCCCAGGAAGCCCGAGAAGATGCCCAGCAGCATGTCGCTCGACAGCGCGCCCATCACCGTTAGCGCGAACAGGATGATCAGGAACTTTTCGACGTAGGAGAAGCGGATCGCGAAATCGGCCAGCCACGGCGTGAACAGATAGAGCGCCGCCAGCGAGATCAGGCCGCCGATCAGTGAACCGATGATGGCGATGCGCATCGCCTGCTCGCCTTTGCCCTGACGGGCCATCTGGAAGCCGTCGAACGTGGTCGCGACCGACGACGGCGTGCCGGGTATGCCGATGAGGATCGCCGGCACCACCCCGCCTGAGATGCCGCCGACATAGAGACCGATTAGCAGGGCGAGGCCGTTCTCGAGCCCAAGCGAGTAGGTCATCGGCAGGCAGACGGCCACCGCCATCGTCGCCGTCAGGCCGGGAATGACGCCGAAGACGATACCGATCGCCGTTCCGCCGGCGATCAGCAGCACAAACAGAGGCGTGACGAAACCGAACAGTTCCATTGGGTTCTCCCTGTCAGGGCAGCGTCAGGAAGAAGACGCGCGCGAACACCCACCACACCAGCACGGGCGCGGCGACCGCCACCACGCCAAGCACTATGACGGCGGACCTTGTACGCTCCTGCAGGTAGAGCAGCCCGCTGAGCGCCACGAACGGGATGGAGCAGATTAGGAAGCCCATGCCCGTGTTGGGCCAGATGTCACCGACAGGGACCATCAGCAGGAAATAAACCAGCGTCAAAGCGATCGTCCCGAAGAAGCGCGGCTTGTCCATCGCCGCCAAGGTCTGCGACCAGTACCGGCCGGCGCCGGCGATCGCCTGCCGGCGCGTGATGAGAATGGCCATCCCCAGCGCAAGCAGAATGCCGCCGATCAGTGTCGGAAACACCAGGTGCGAGGTCTGGAAATCGATCGTGACGCGCGTAAAATCGCCCATCTGCCGTGTGCTCCTCCATGCGCGAGCAGCGTGGGGGGGGGGGGGGGGGGGGGGGCGCGCGAAGAGAAAAAAAAAAACAACCCCCCCAAAAGAGACGCGCCCGCCGAGGTTTTTTTTTTTAATGTTTTTTTTTATAAAAAGAAAAGAAAAAAA
>NZ_JBVVQJ010000055.1:3516-29837 GCF_055811475.1 Mesorhizobium sp. WSM4829
CCACCCACCGGGTGGCTTTTTTTCTAATGCTTGCTGCCCCCTCAAACCCCCCCCCCGCGGCGGGCCCCCCCCCCCGGCGCCCCGCGGGCCGGGCGGGCGCCCCCCCCCCACGAAAGACTATACCCCTAGAGCAAGCCGCCCAATTGGCGGCTCGCTCCAGCTTTTTGTTTTCGCATCGGTTTTGCTGAAAACCGGCATCCACTTTTCGGCACGATGCTCTAGCCCTTCAGCTTCTCGATAATCGAGGCCACCGTATCCCGCTTGGACGTCAGATGCGCCTTCGCCTCGGCCTGAGGCAGGTAGTTGGGGATGAAAAAGGCCTTGGTCTGCCGCTTCTGGATCTCGCCGGCGGCGTAGATTTCCTTCAGCGCGGCGTCGATCTCGGACGCCATGGCGGCGTCCATCTCCTTGTTGAACAGCAGGAAAAACTCCTTGTCGAACGTGAAATCCTTGCTGCCGTCGAGCGTGACGCTGGTCTGGGGGCTGGTGAATTTGAGCATTTCTTCCCGGCTCGTTCCACCCATCCCCGCCTCGGGGGCCTGCGCCAATGTCTCGGGACGCGCGGTGATCCAGACGAAGCGCATCGCGGTGCGGTCGTCTTCCGGCAGTTGCGTGAACTGCTCGTTGGCCTGGATCGAACCGTTGATCACGTCGGCCAAATCGTCCCACATCGCCTGGTTCTTGTCGGCCTGCGAGCCGGTGTTGACCGCCACGATGTTGGCTTCCGATCCCGGATTGCGCACGCGGGCAGCATTGCGCATGCCGGTGAAACCGATCTCCGAGACGCCGCCCGGCTGGATGGCGACGCGAACCTTCTCGCCTTTTGCGGCTGCCGCGAAAACGTCCTCCATCGACTGATAGGGGGACTTCTTGGGAACGAGGAAGCAGTCGCCGGGGTTGATCGCCACAGTCGGTCCGATCGCGAAATCGGCGAAGGCATCGGGGACGCCCGGCACTCCGTAGAGATAGGAGAGGTAAATCTGGTCGTGGTGCAGCATGATCGTCGTGCCGCGGGAATCGCGGCCGGTGGCGTTCAGCGCCTCACTGGTGCCCACCGGGTCGACTCGAATGTTCACGCCCAGCTTCTGCGCCAGCGCTTCGGCGACGATCGACGAGTTTTGGTAGGTGTCGCCGCCCGTCGAAGTCGAACCGATGACCATTCGGATGTTGCGCGGCAGGCTCTGCGCACGCGCGACGAACGGGCTCGCCAGCGCGACGGCGGCCCCGGCTCCTGTTGCGAGAAGGGATCTGCGGGTCAGTTTCATGATGTCCTCCCTGGGCCGCGGAACCCGCGGCGCGATCTCAGGGTCGCGCGGCAATCTCCCACTGCCGCACAACCCGCTCCCATGCGCATCTATGTTAGCGCATACATCCTCATGCACGAAAACGAGCGTTTCTGTCAACCGGACCGACATTAGCGGGTAGAAATTCTGTTCTACGCGGACGCACCAAATTGACAAACATGAATGTTACCGCATACATCGAGCGATACGCGTGGAGGATGTCATGCCCGACGACAACCGCAGAACACCGGCGTCGCTGCGGTCGGCGCGCTGGTTTGCGCCGGACGATCTGCGCAGCTTCGGCCACCGGTCGCGGCTGATGCAGCTCGGTTATTCCGAGGAGGATTTTCGCGACAGGCCGGTGATCGGGGTTCTCAACACCTGGTCGGAGCTCAACTCCTGCCACGCGCATTTTCGCGAGCGGGCGCAGGACGTGAAGCGCGGCGTCGCTCAGGCGGGCGGGTTCGCCGTCGAATTGCCTGCACTGTCGGTCGACGAGAGCTTCACCAAGCCGACCTCGATGCTCTATCGCAACATGCTGGCGATGGAGACGGAGGAGATGATCCGCTCGCATCCGCTCGACGGCGTGGTGCTGATGGGCGGGTGCGACAAGACCACGCCGGGGCTGGTGATGGGCGCGCTCAGCGCCGGCGTGCCGATGATCTTCCTTCCCGCCGGCCCGATGCTGCGCGGCAACTACGCCGGCAAGACGCTGGGCTCCGGTTCGGATGCCTGGAAATTCTGGGACGAGAGGCGTGCGGGCAAGATTTCGGATGACGAGTGGACGGGTATCCAGGGCGGCATCGCGCGGTCGGCCGGCGTTTGCATGACGATGGGCACGGCCTCGACGATGACCGCAATCACGGAAGCGCTGGGGCTGTCGCTGCCGGGCGCTTCCTCGATACCCGCCGTCGATTCGGACCACCAGCGCATGTCGGCAGCATGCGGACGGCGCATCGTCGACATGGTTTGGGACGACCTCACCCCCGATAAGATCGTCACCGCGGCAGCCGTCAGGAACGCGGCTATCGTCGCGATGGCCACCGGCTGTTCGACGAACGCCGTGGTCCACCTCATCGCGATGGCGCGCCGCGCCGGCGTGCCGCTGACTCTCGACGATCTTGACGCGCTCGGCCGTGCCACCCCGCTCATCGCCAACGTCCGCCCCGCCGGCAAGGACTACCTGATGGAGGATTTTTACTACGCCGGCGGCCTCCGTGCGCTGATGGCGCAATTATGCGAGCGGCTCGACCTTTCCACGCTGACGGTCACCGGCAAATCGCTCGGCGAAACGCTCGAGGGCGCGCAGGTGTGGAACGACGACGTGATCCGCCCGCTGTCCAACCCGGTCTATTCGGAAGGGTCGCTCGCCGTGCTGCGCGGCAACCTCTGCCCAGATGGCGCCGTCATCAAGCCGGCCGCCTGCGACCCTCGATTCCATATTCACGAAGGCCCGGCTCTTGTCTTCGACAGCTATCCGGCGATGAAGGCGGCGATCGACGACGAAAATCTCGACGTCACGCCGGACCACGTGCTGGTGCTGAGGAACGCCGGCCCGCTCGGCGGACCGGGTTTTCCCGAATGGGGCATGCTTCCGATCCCCAGGGCGCTGATCAGAAAGGGTCACCGCGACATGCTGCGCATCTCCGATGCGCGGATGTCGGGAACCTCTTACGGAGCGTGCGTGCTTCACGTCGCGCCGGAGGCCTATATCGGCGGGCCGCTTGCGCTGCTGCAGACAGGCGACATCGTGCGGCTGGATTTGCCGAACCGGCGCCTGGACATGCTGGTGGCGGACGACGAACTGGCGCGACGCCGGGCCGAACGGTGTCCTCCGGCGCCGCATTTCGAACGGGGCTGGGGCTGGATGTTCTCGCGTCATGTGACGCAGGCCGACAAAGGTTGCGACTTCGACTTCCTCGAACGCGATTTCGGCGCTTCAACCGGCGAACCGGACATCTTCTGAAAGGCCAGGCATGACATTTTCCCTCGACAAGGCGCTGACCGGCATATCGGGCATTCTGGTTACGCCTTACGACGAACGCGGCGAGATCGCGCCCGAACGGCTTTCCCCGATCCTCGACAGGGCACTCGACGCCGGCGTGCACATGCCGGTGGTCAACGGCAACACCGGCGAGTTCTATGCGCTGACAACCGACGAGGCGGTGGCGATGGCGCGTGAGGTCGTCTCGATGGTAGCCGGCCGCGCGCCGGTGCTCGCGGGCGTCGGCCGGGGCATCCGTGACGCGCGAAAGCTGGCGAAAGCATCCGCCGAGGCCGGAGCCGCGGCGCTGATGGTGCACCAGCCGCCCGACGCATTCGTCGCGCCGCGAGGGCTGGTCGACTACCTGAACGCGGTGACCGACGCGTCGGGCGGCCTGCCCATGATGCTCTATCTGCGCAACGACACGATCGGCACGCGCGCCATCGCCGAGCTGTGCGGCCTTCCAGGCGTCAAGGGGGTGAAATGGGCGACGCCTAATCCGCTTCGCCTGGCGGAAGCGCGGGCTGCCTGCGACCCGTCGATCGTCTGGGTCGGAGGTCTGGCCGAGGTCTGGGCGCCGGTCTTCTATGCCGTTGGCGCACGAGGGTTCACCTCCGGGCTGATAAACGTATGGCCCAAACGGTCGGTCGCGATCCATGCCGCACTCGAGGCCGGCGAATTCGAGAAGGCGAACGCGCTCATCGATGGAATGCGAGTCTTCGAGGACATCCGCGCGGAGGAGATGGGCGGCGCCAACGTGACCGGCGTAAAAGCGGCGCTGATCGCGCAGGGCCTTGGCTGCGGACCGACGCGCCCGCCCTCGGCCTGGCCGCTCACTTCGGCGCAGCAGGCGAGGCTCGACGCCTTTTTAGTCGCGAACCGCCTTGCGGCTGGAAATCCCAACTGAATTGCGAATTGCCTTCCGCCCACACCGGCGACCGGAGAAACCACGGCGCTTGCAGTGCCAGCACCTGAATTGAGGAAGCGAACATGGACGAGAAACTGCGCGAAAAACTGATGGGCGTTTCCGTCGCCACCCTGGCCACAGCGCTGTTCAAGCGCGGCCTGCGCAACCAGGTAATCCAGGGCGTGGGTCCGCTGCAGCGAAAAGGCCGCAACATGGTCGGGCCGGCCTTTACGCTGCGCTACATCCCCGCGCGCGAGGACCGCAACCAGCTCACAGAATTCCGCAAGCCGGATCATCCGCAGCGCGTCGCCGTCGAGACCTGCCCGGCGGGCCATGTGCTCGTCATGGATAGCCGCAAGGATCCTCGCGCGGCATCCGCGGGCGACATTCTGGTGACGCGCCTGATGGTGCGCGGCGTCGCCGGCGTGGTCACCGACGGCGGGTTCCGCGACGCCGCGGTGATCGGCGAACTCGATATCCCCGCCTATCATACCCGGCCCTCCAGCCCGACCAATCTCACCCTGCACGAGGCATTGGACCTGAACGTGCCGATCGGTTGCGGGGACGTCGCCGTGTTCCCTGGCGATATCGTAGTCGGAGACGACGATAGTGTCATCGTCATTCCGCGGGAGATCGCCGGTGAGGTCGCCAATGAGGCGGCCGAGATGACCGTCTATGAGGATTTCGTGGTCGAACAGGTCAAGGGCGGCGTGCCGATCATCGGGCTCTATCCCTGCACACGAGACGAACACGCCGAACGGTTCAAAACGTGGCGCGCCGAGCGCGGCCGATAGGCGCGCGCAACCGGAAGGTCGGTCCTCGCCCGCTCGGAGTGCCAGGGCCTAGACCTGGGCCTCAGGCGCCCATCGGTCCCGTGTGCCGATTGCTGGCGCGCGAGAACTTGTTCGCCGCCGCCTTCAGCGCAGCGGGATCGACTCCCATGCAGCGCAACGCACGTGCCGCCACTCCCTGCTCCATCGCTGCGACTATAGCCACGACATGCGCACCCAGCAGTGGACGGTGATCGTTTCGGTTGGCCGCCAATTCCTTCATCACCTCAGCTCCCGACGGGGCTGCGTCATAAAGGCCTGCAGCTCCCTGAAGCGGTTCCGGGGTTAAACCCCCGGATTTGTGTTCGCCGGCGTTCACCCCAACGGAGCGCAGGGCTTCCCAATATTGAGCGCCGACCGCGTCGCGGAAGGCAGCGGCGTCCGCCCCAATTTCGCGGAATGCGAGACGGGCGGTATTGTCGGGAAGATCGATAGCCGCCAGCAGGAAATGTTCGGCGCCGGCCTGTCGCTGCTGGTCCTTTAAAGCGTAGTTTTCGGCACTTTCGCACAGTGTCTTGATGGTGCGGACGTTCGATAGACGGGTTTTGATGCCGCTGAGCATGATCGTCTCCTATGGCGGATTGTCCTGGGCGTTGATGTCGGACAGCCGCTTATGGGCTGCCTGTTTGGAGATGCCGAGTGCCTGGGCAATCTTCGCCCAGGACCAACCTTGCTTCAGGGCCGCCTTGACCGCTCTACGCTCCAACAGGTCAGCCGCTCGCCGAAGCGCAACGACCGCAGCCAATGCTTGCTCCGGCTCGTCAGGTGTGGGCAGTTGGCGGACATCGATCATGCGTCAGCATTAGTTGACGAAATCGTCTCGTGTCAACACATGTTGACGGGACGATGCATTCGGGTCGATTTCCAGAGAACCCGGGGCAGAGCGGCCGCCAGGCATTATCTGTGACTTCTGGTTTTGGGAAAAAATCCGATGCTTGAACAAAAAGATCAGTCAGGAGCGCGATAGGCCAGAACCCCGGTCGGCTTGTTCAGGCTCTTCAAGGAGCCGGGTGTTGCGCCGCCGATCCAGCCCAGCACCGAGCAGCCGGTGCCGGACCCTTGCGGTCATTGGCACGCGCTGACGAATCCTTGTACGCGCGAGCCTACGGACTCGGGTCGATCGGGGCACAAAGCCGGACAAGCAGCAGAGCAGCCCAACCCGCCGCTGCTCGGTATTGATGGGCCACGGCCCAATCGCCGATCGGGGAAGATCCACGTTCGAGATCGGGTCATTGGCAGGAAAGTGCGATCTCGCTGACGCGCCGACCTGGTGGTTCGTTGTTACTTGGCAGCCCGGGTGGTAGAATGACGATAAGTTCAGGCAAAATAGCTTTATCATATTCGAGCGCCATGACTTTCGTGCCGCGCGCCGCAGCCGCTGCGATGAGTATTTTATGGAGAGGACAGCCGTGACAGTCCCAGAGGACGATTTTTTCGTCCTCTCGAGCTTGCCGCCAAGTCGGGCGCAGAAGCAGCTCGCCCTTGTTTTTGTGCTTGGCCTGTTGGCCGTCTATGTGTTGATCACTGTTGGTCCGCTCTCGGGCATCCATCTGAGCCGGGTCGACGCCTTCGTGCCTGCCTATGCGACAGCGATGTTCGTCAACGATTCGATCACCGCAATCCTCCTGTACACTCAGTTTTCCATCCTGCGCTCACGTGCCACGCTCCTGATCGCAAGCGGATATCTCTTTACAGCGCTCATGCTGATTCCGTTTGTCCTGGCGTTTCCAGGTCTGTTCACGCCACGGGGCGGCCTGGTGGGCGGCATGCAGAGTACGTCATGGATCTATTTTTTCCAGCACGCTGGCTTTCCCCTGTTCGTCATAGGCTATGCCCTCTCAAAGGGCACGAACCCCAGCAAACGATTTTGGCAGGGTACCGCGCGTGCGGAGATTAGCCTCAGTGTCGCCCTGACCGCAGCCGTGGTCTTGTTGGCGTCATATTTTTTCATAGCGGGCGAAGCGTTATTGCCGCCCGTGACCCTCGATTCCACTCGCCTTAGCCCGGTGTGGCCCTATGTGGGCGCGCCCGTCGCATTGCTAAGTATTGCCGCGATGGTCGTGCTCTGGATCCGGCGACACTCAATGCTCGATCTTTGGTTGATGGTCGTGATGCTCTTATTCACGATAGAGATGCCTTTAAGCTATTACCCTGATCCGGCTCGCTTCAGCCTTGGCTGGTATACCGTCCGCGTCTTCGGAGTTCTGTCCAGCGGTCTCGTCCTTATGGTTTTGCTTCACGAGATAACGACCCTTTATACGCGGCTTCTCGGAGCGGTCCGTGGCCAGCGTCACGAGCGCGAGGCGCGACTGGTAACCGGCGACGCAGTCGCGGCCACGGTTGCGCATGAAGTCAAACAACCTCTATCCGGCATGATAACGAGCGCCGATGCCGGCTTGCGCTTTCTCGGTCGCTCGATGCCCGATCTGGAGGAAGCAAAGGAGGCATTCAAGCAGATTATCGCCGGTGGCCATCGCGCGGCAGCGGTGATCGACGGAATTAGAACGATCTTCAGGAAAGAAGACCGCAAGCGAGCTCCGCTCGACCTCAACAGCCTTATCGGGGAAACACTCACCCTGGTGCGAGAGGGTGTGGCGAAACACCGGATAATGGTCGAAGCCGAGCTGGATGAACGCCTGCCGCGGGTAACAGGCGATCGAATCCAGCTACAGCAGTTGCTTGTAAACCTGATCACGAACGCCATCGATTCCATGGCCGCGGTCGGCGGGGCGCGGGTGCTGTCCGTGAAATCCAAGTTGCATGACGATGGCCACGTAACGGTTTCGGTTGCGGACACTGGAACAGGCATTGGTCCGCAAGACGTGGATCGAATTTTCAACCCGCTCTTCACGACAAAGCCCGACGGCATGGGGATGGGCCTGTCGATCTGCAGATCGATCGTCGAAGCCCACGATGGGCGATTGTGGGCGGCCCCGAACACGCCCCGGGGTGCCATATTTCATTTTAGCGCAACTCGATCTGTCTCCGCATGACAAGGATCCGTCTGTGATCAAAGTCGCACCGAACAGTTTGCAGCCGACGACAGAGGTCGAGCCTGCTGTCTATGTGATCGATGACGACGTCGGAATCCGCGACTCGCTCGGCCTGTTATTCCGCTCGGTCGGTTTGCGCGCCGAACTATTCCATTCGGCGAACGAACTCATGCAAAGCAAGCTGCCTCCGATCCCGAGCTGCCTGGTTCTCGATGTTCGGCTACCGGGGTTGAGCGGCTTCGAGCTTCATGCCGAGTTGACCAAGGCCGATGTCCATATTCCCATCATCTTCATCACTGCACACGGCGATATCCCCATGTCCGTACGGGCTATGAAAGCCGGCGCCGTCGACTTCATCACCAAGCCGTTTCGCGACCAGGATATGTTGGATGCTGTCACCGCCGCGATCACCCGCGACCGGGCCAGGCTGGATGCCGATCGCGCACGGCTCGACTTAAAGGGCCTGTTCGACAGCCTGACGTCGCGCGAACAGGAGGTGATGGCGCTCGTCGCTACCGGCTTAATGAACAAACAGATCGCCGCTCACATCGGCCTCAGCGAGATTACGGTTAAGATTCATCGCGGCCACGCGATGAAGAAGATGCGTGCGAAATCGCTCGCGGACCTGGTCAAAATGGCCGAAGCACTCGGTATCGGCCGGGAAATGTCCTCGTAGCCTCATATCTATGTATGACTTTCGAACACAGCCGACTCGTACCATTGTCGGTGCGCATGGATGGGCCAATCGCTTGCCAGACACCCCCGTTATTTCAATCGTCGACGATGACGAATCCATTCGAAGCGGAACTGCGAGTCTTGTACGGTCGCTTGGGTTTGTCGCCCACGCTTTCCCATCCGCGCGTGCGTTCTTGCATTCAGAGCAACTGGCTCAAACCTCGTGTCTGATTTCAGACATCCAGATGCCGGAGATGAGCGGAATCGAGTTGCACGATATCTTGCGCACGCGTGGACATAACACGCCCATCATTTTCATCACGGCCTTTCCCGATGAAAAGGCGCACGCTCAAGCGCTGTTTCGAGGCGCCGTCTGCTTTTTGAGCAAGCCTTTTGACGGCGACACGCTGTCTCGCTGCCTCGACGTTGCATTGAAAAACAATGCCGGTGAGAGCGACTAGCGCGTCGCTGATCGCTGGGCGCGATCAGGCTCGGCAGACCCCAAAATCCAATTCGTCGAAGCGCATCCGTTAAACCGAGGGATGCTCGGGCCCGTCGGGGCCAATAAACCTAAGGTATGACCGCCATAAACGAAAATGCGGTCACGACCAACCTACGTCCGATGGAGCGCGCACCGGAGTGAGAGCACAACTAAAGTGGTCAACCACTCTAATGGCACCGCGCAACGAAGGAGACTGATCATGTCCACGGCATCACCGGCGCCAAATCGGCGCGACTTTCTTGCCACATCGGCCACCGCATTGCTTGCCACTTCGGCAGGTGCTGCCGCGTTCAACTTCACCTCGTCTCAGCCGGCGGCCGCGGCCGAAGCCAGTTCAATCCGCCCCTTCACCGTCAGCTTCCCGCAGGAGGAGATCGACGAGCTACGCCGTCGCATCGCCGCCACGCGTTGGCCCGATCGCGAGTTGGTGTCCGAAGCAGCTTCTCGGCGGACTTCGGCGACGTTGGCGGCAGGCGACACGCAAGGCGTGCAACTCGCGACGATGCGAAAGCTCATTCAGTACTGGGGAACGGAATATGATTGGAGCAAGTGCGAGGCGCAGCTGAACTCGCTGCCACATTTCGTCACCGAGATCGACGGGCTGGACATCCACTTCATCCACGTGAAATCAAGCCATCAGGGTGCGCTGCCGGTCATCATCACGCACGGCTGGCCCGGTTCGGTCATCGAGCTGCTGAAGGTCATCGATCCGCTCACGAACCCCACGGCGCATGACGGAACCGCGGCCGACGCGTTCGACGTGGTGATCCCGTCGATGCCGGGCTACGGCTTTTCCGCCAAACCGACCCAACCCGGTTGGGATCCGGCGCGCATCGCGAAAGCGTGGACCGTGCTGATGGAGCGCCTGGGCTATAACCGGTTTGTTGCACAGGGCGGCGACTGGGGGGCTCTCATCACCGAACAGATGGCTCTGATGGCGCCTCCCGAGCTGATCGCCATCCACACCAATATGCCAGCGACCATTCCGCCCGAGATTGTGAAGGCGCTTGCCGCCGGCAGTCCGCCTCCCGCCGATCTCGGGCCCGACGAAAAGCGCGCCTACGAGCAGGTCGCCTTCTTCTACAAGTTCGGCCTGGGCTATGCCAACGAGATGGCGCTTCGTCCGCAGACGCTTTACGGGCTCGTCGATTCACCGGCCGGCCTGGCGTCATGGATTCTCGATCACGATGCGGACAGTTATGCACTGATAGCCCGCTCCTTCGATGGGGAGCCGGAGGGCCTTACCCGCGACGACATTCTCGACAACATCACGCTCTATTGGCTGACCAACACGGCCATCTCGTCGGCCCGGCTCTATTGGGAACACCGGCAAACGGCGAAGGCGGGCTTCTTCGACGCCAAAGGCATCACCATTCCCGTCGGCGTAAGCGCGAACCCCAGCGAGATCTACACCGCGCCGAAGAGTTGGACCGAGCGCGCGTTCCCGAAGCTCCTGCATTACGGCCACCCGCCCAAGGGCTGCCACTTCGCGGCATGGGAACAGCCGAAGTACTTCACCGACGACGTGCGCGCATCGTTCAAGACGTTGCGGACGGCGTGACGTGTTGAGCGGGGACGGCGCGCCGGAGGTGCGCGTCACCCTCCGCCTGGCGATTAACCCCCAGCGCATCTCCAAAGGAGAGAATGCAATGAACCTTCTCATCCAGACGCTCACCGCACTCGCGGCTTGCACCGTGTTCGCCACGGGTGCGTTCGCCCAGAGCACGGTCGTGCCCATCGACAACGAGCCCGCGCCAAAGCTGATCGTGGAGCCGCCGCTTCCGGGTCCGTTGGCCGGGGGCGTGGTGTTCATCCCGTACCGGGTGGAGAACCTGCGCATCCTGCCTGTCGGTGGGCCGGCCGCGCGCAACGTGTCTCCGCGGGTCGGGCATCTGCACCTCACCGTCGACGACCTGCCCTGGGCGTGGGCGGATTACGGTCAGAGCGACACCATCATCCTGGTGGGCATGCCGCGCGGTCAGCACAAGGTCCTAGTCGAGGTGGTGGACGCCGAAGGTAACGTCTTCACCAAGCAAACGGTGACGTTCCACTCGCCGGGCAAGGAGATTCAGCCATGAAGCTCCACAAGTTGGCGACCGTGCTGGCATTCGGGCTTTGCATCTTTTCCGCCTTGGCCAACGCCAGTGCGGCCGAAGATCGCTCGATCCGGCCCTTCACCGTCAGCATCCCGCAAGTGGCGCTCGAAGACCTTCGTCGGCGCATCGCCGAAACACGGTGGCCGGATCGCGAGACGGTCGATGACCAGTCGCAGGGCATACAGTTGGCGAAGCTGAAGCCGCTCGTCAAGTATTGGGGCACCGGCTACGACTGGCGAAAGGCCGAGGCCAAGCTCAACACCTTGCCTCAATTCATGACAACGATCGACGGCGTGGACATTCACTTCATTCACGTCCGCTCGAAGCATCCCAATGCTTTGCCGATGATCATGACGCATGGCTGGCCCGGGTCGGTGTTCGAACTGCTCAAGACCGTGGGCCCGCTGACGGATCCCACAGCTCATGGCGGACGAGCGGAGGACGCGTTCGATCTCGTCCTGCCTTCGATGCCGGGATATGGCTTCTCCGGCAAACCGACAGAGACGGGTTGGGGACCTGATCGCATCGCGCAAACCTGGGCGGAGCTGATGAAACGCCTGGGTTACACCCGCTACGTCGCACAGGGTGGCGACTGGGGCTCCCCCGTCTCCAGCGCGATGGCGCGCCAGGCGCCGACAGGTCTGCTCGGCATTCATATCAACTTGCCGGCGGTGGTGCCGCCCGAGATTGCCGCGGTGCTCGCCGTCGGCGGGCCAGCGCCAACGGGACTCACGGATAAGGAACGCGCAGCGTTTGACGCGCTCAGCGCTGCAGCCAAGATGGGGAACAGATCCTACGCTACGATGATGGGCACCCGGCCGCAGACGATCGGCTACGCCATCAATGACTCCCCCACAGGCCTCGCGGCGTGGATGCTCGGGCATCCGGGCTTCTCACGCTGGACATACGACAACAGCGATCCCGAAAAGTCCCCGGACGAGGTGCTGGACGACATTACTCAGTACTGGCTGAGCAACAGCGCGACCTCAGCAGGGCGGCTGTACTGGGAGTACGGTGGACGCAGCGTTGTTTTTGCCGCCGTCGAGCGGACCCTCGAGATCGCGCTGCCGGTGGCCATCACGGTCTTTCCGGAGGAAACTTATCTGGCCCCGGAGACGTGGGCCCGGCGCGCCTATCCAAACCTGATTTACTTTCATGAGGTCAACAAGGGCGGTCATTTCGCCGCCTGGGAGCAGCCCGAACTGTTTTCCGCCGAGTTGCGTGCGGCGTTCCGACCGCTCCGACAAGATTTCTGAGGCTCGCGTACCTGGCCCCAGCTCGGACGCGTTCAACGCTCAACAGGTTAAACCTAAGGAGATCGACATGAGCAGCACCACTCAGACGCATAGCGAAAAACCGATCGAAACTCCCGCAACGCGGACGCTCGACATGAAGCTCGAGGCCGTGGTTATCCCAGTTTCGGACGCAGCACGCTCCAAGCAGTTTTACGAAGGCCTGGGTTGGAGGCTCGACGGCGACTTCGTCGTCGGCGACACGTTCCGGGCGATGCAGTTCACGCCTCCGGGCTCGCCGGCCTCGATCCATTTCGGCACCGGCATCACGTCGGCCGCGCCCGGCTCCGCAAGCGGGCTTTTCCTCGTCGTGTCGGACATTGACGCCGCGCGCGCCGAACTCATTGGCCACGGGGTCGAGGTGAGCGAAGTGTTCCACCGCGCCGGTCCGGGCAAACCAGCGCTCAGCGGCAGGCATCCGGAGCGGCAGAGCTATTCCTCTTACGCAACCTTCAAGGATCCAGACGGCAACGAGTGGCTGCTGCAGGAGGTCACCACCCGGCTCCCTGGCCGGGTCGATTCCAATACGACGGACTATGCTTCGGTAGCGGACCTTGCGGCCGCAATGTGGCGCGCGGGGTTAGCCCATGGCGAGCACGAGAAGCGCAATGGCGGCCAGCGCGACGAGAACTGGCCGGACTGGTACGCCAAGTACATGGTGGCGGAGCAGGCGGGCAAGCCGCTGCCGCTTTAAGCAGCAACCGAAATTGGGTGAGCGGGGCGGATCACCGTCCCGCCGCCAAACTTAGCCGGCGATCCAAGCCAGGCTTGCGGCAGATGGTTTCACGCGCAGTTGCCAGAGCAATCGAATGGGAGAGCAATCATGACGTATTCCAAAGTGGGCATCGCGATGGTGACCGGCGCCTCCGCCGGGATTGGAGCGATCTACGCCGACCGGCTGGCGCGCCGCGGCTATGACCTCATTCTCGTGGCGCGCAGCCAGGAGAGGCTGGACGAAGTGGCCAGGCGCATCGCCGGCTCAACGAATTGCAACGTCAGCGCCGTTGCGGCTGACCTGAACGACAAGGCGGATCTGGGCCGGATCGAGACCTTGCTCGGCGCCGATCCCGCCATCACGATGTTGGTCAATAACGCTGGCATCGGCGCTGTCGCGCCGCTCCTGGAATCCGACATTGACAAGATGCAAGCGATGATCGGGCTCAACATCACGGCGTTGACCCGCCTGACTTATGCAGCGGCTCCGGCCTTTGTGGCGCGAGGCGGCGGCACAATCATCAACATCTCGTCAGCGGTCGCCATCGCGCCGGAAATCCTCAACGGTGTCTATGGCGCGACGAAAGCCTTTGTGCTCGCTTTCAGCCTGTCGCTCCACAAGGAGCTTGCGGACAAGAGGCTGCGCATCCAGGCGGTTCTGCCCGGCGCCATCGCCACCAATTTCTGGGACGTATCAGGAGGTTCGCTCGACGATCTGCCGAGCAAGGCGATCATGCAGTCCGATGACCTCGTCGACGCGGCCCTTGCCGGCCTCGACCAGGGCGAGTTGGTGACTATTCCCTCGCTTCCCGACGTCGCCGACTGGCACGCTTATGAAGCGGCGCGGCAGAAACTCATCCCAAACCTTTCGCTCAACACCTCGCCGGCGCGGTACGGCATCGCCGTGGCCGCCTAACCAAGCGAAAACTCAATGAGTCAGCCTGAGCAAAGCGCCCGAGGAGAATCAAAATGGACAAGCTTTTGACGGCGGTTCTAGAGGCGCATGGCGGTTTGCAGAACTGGGGTAACGTTACAAGCATCACTGCGGAAATGTCGCTGGGGGGCGTATTTTGGGCTGCAAGGGGCTGGCCGGACATCTATTCCAAGCAGACGGTCACGCTCGATCCACATCGCGAGCACATCGTTTTTTCGCCCTTCACAGCACCAGACCGTATGTCTGTGCTGGATGTCGCTCCCGAGCGGGTCGCTATCGCTACGCGCGACGGCCGCATCATCGAGGAGCGTTTCAATCCACGTGGCTCATTTCCGCTGCCCTTTCTGGATGGCAGCACACCCTGGGATGCGATCCAGGTGGCGTACTTCACGAGCGCCGCCGTATGGAACTACCTCACGGCGCCGTTCGTCTTCACACTGCCCAGTGTCGAAGCACGAGAAATCGCCCCCTGGAGAGAGGGCGCGCAAACGTGGCGACGGCTGGCCGTCACGTTCCCCAAGACCATCGCCAACCATAACGCCGATCAGGTCTTTTATTATGACGATGCGTTCATGCAGCGGCGCATGGACTATTCGCCCGACGTGACGGGAAACCCGCCGGTCGCACACTACGCTTATGACCACAAAACCTTTGACGGGTTCGTATTCCCGACACGTCGGCGTGTGCTCCTGCATGACGCCGAGGGGGTCGCAAACCAAGCATTCGCACCTATAACGGTCGACGTGTCCGATGTGACGGTCGACCGAAGATAATCTTCCACCAGGCACCATGCCTTATCAACGGATACAAACCGCTATGACCGAACAGATCGACCTCCATCGACGCCACTTGTTGGGCGTGGCCGTCACCACCGTCGCGGCCGCTCAGTTTGCCATGACGGGCTCGGCAAATGCGCAGTCCAGCATTACGAAACCGGACGCCAGCACAATCGAACCACCAGCAAACACGTCGTTCGGTCCGTTGAAGCAGGTTCAAGCTGGCGACCTCGACATTGGATATGCCGAGGTCGGTCCTGGCAAAGGGTCGGTCGTCATCCTCCTGCATGGATGGCCGTACGACATCCACACCTATGTCGACGTTGCGGCGATCTTGGCGTCGAAAGGTTTTCGGGTCGTCGTTCCATATCTGCGCGGCTATGGCACCACGCGGTTCCTCTCCGACAAAACGCCACGCAATGGCCAGCAGGCGGTGGTCGCGGTTGATGTCATTGCGCTGATGGATGCACTGCAGATCGATAAGGCGATCGTCGGCGGTTGCGACTGGGGCGCACGCACGGCCAACATCGTCGCGGCATTGTGGCCGGAACGCTGCAAGGCCTTGGTCTCGGTCAGCGGTTATCTGATCGGCAGCCAGGAGGCCAACAAGATGGCGCTGCCGCCGAAAGCCGAGCTGCAATGGTGGTACCAATATTACTTCGCCACTGAGCGGGGCCGCGCTGGCTACGAAAAATACACACGGGATTTTGCCAAGCTGATCTGGCAGCTCGCTTCTCCGCAGTGGAATTTCGACAACGCAACCTTCGAGCGCAGCGCTACCGCCTTCGACAATCCGGATCATGTCGACATCGTAGTACACAACTACCGCTGGCGGCTCGGGTTGGCGGAAGGCGAGCCACAATATGACGAGTTGGAGCAGCGACTTGCGAAAGCTCCGGTCATCGCCGTGCCGACGATCACTCTGGAGGGCGACGCCAACGGCGCGCCGCATCCCGACCCCAGCGGCTACGCCAAGATGTTCTCCGGCAAATACGAGCACCGGCTCATATCCGGCGGCATAGGGCATAATCTTCCTCAGGAAGCACCGAAGGCATTTGCAGACGCCATAATTCAGGTGGCGAGTCTAGCCTGAGCAAACGGCAATACCACGATACATGATCGAGGGTGCCCAGGGCGAAACTATGAAATCACACCCGCACCGAGCAACAGGCCGGGGCAGTCCCCGGATGTCATCGAGCAGGATACGAAATGAACACTGGCCGCGACCGCTTTCGTCGCCCTTTGCAGTGGCTCCTCGCACCCATTGTGGGGGCAGTAGCGGGCTTGGCCTACGCACTGATGTTCGACGTCGAGGCCCTGCACTCCGCAGTCAGGGGCGTGTTCATCGGAACTCCTATTCTGTTGTATGAGCGCGGCGTTATCTTGCGCCGATGGCGCAATGTGATCCGGCAAGCGGCAACGCCTGTCTTCGTCGTGGCTACGATCGCAACCTACGTGTTGATGATCTTGATCGGCAACGCCGCCGCCGGCACAGCGCTTCACCATCTCCTCGGCTATATGAGCACCGCCCGCGAAGCCATGGTGATGTCGGAGTCCGGTCTTTTGTATTCACTCGGCGTCTCCACCCTCGTCGCATTCGTGTTCCGACTGCGTGACCTTATCGGGCCAAGCCTGTTCACCAGCCTGCTTCTCGGTCGTTATCACCGTCCCATCAAGGAGGAGCGGATCTTTCTGTTCCTCGATGTCAGTGGCTCCACGAAATTCGCGGATCGGTACGGAGATCTGGAGACCCAGGCCTACCTCGGACAGATATTCAACGCACTTGCGTCGCCTGTTCGTCGCTCCCAGGGCTCTATTGACGACTACATCGGGGATATGGCGCTGGTCACCTGGCCCATGGATCGCGGCATGCGGGACGCCGCGTGTCTTCGTTGCGTCTTCGACTTCGCGGCGGCCATAAGGGATCAGGCGGCGGCGTGGCAAGCGCGTTTCGGGCAAGTGCCGGAGTTTCGCGCCGTGCTGCATTGCGGGTCGGTCGTTACCGCTGAGATTGGCCTTGAGCGACACAAGATCGCGTATTTCGGCGATGTCGTGAACACCACTGGACGTCTGGAGTCGCTATCCAAGGCTCTCGGTCATCCCATTCTGGTCTCCGCAGATCTTCTCGCCGGTATCCGTGTTCTACCTCCACATGTCGTCGCGGAGAACCTCGGATTTCATGTGATTGGAGGCAGAGATGAACCGCTTCAGATTTCAGCCGTAAGGCTAGCATTGGAAAGCTGATTGGAGTGGCGCCATCATTCTGCACCACCATACCCCACGACTGTTTCCAGCCGTGGGGTGGAGCGAGTGTTCGCCCCGCGGTCAAATGTTGGCGAGCAATTCGTTGATGCGGCTTTCCATGTCGGCCAGTGCGGCATCGACGTCCTTCTGGCCACTGATTGCAGCGCTCATCTCTTCGCCGATAATGTCCTGGATCGCAAACTGGCGCTGTACGGCGGAGGGCAGCGGCTTGCCGAGATCGGCGACCGCGGCGGTCGTGTTGCGATGCGGCAGGGCCTTGAAGGCGTCAGAGGCGATGACGGCTTTGTATGCCGGCAAATGACCGGTGCGTGACCATTCAAAATCGTTGTCCGCGAAGAACTTCAGGAATTTGCCGATTGCTGCCGTCTGTTCAGGTGTGCGGTCCTTCTGCGAGACTGCCCAGGTATGGCCGTCGGCATATTGCGCGTGAGCGCCGCCAAACAGCTGTGGATACGGATAAACCGCATAGCCGCCCTTGTTGAGCGCCGTACCCTTGGTTTCTGACTGGGCGTTGTAGTCGCCGACGACCCAGGTGCCGTTAAGGTGGACGCCACCCTCGCCAGCAAGGAAGGCGTTGATTGAGCCGCCATAGTCGAGGTCCTTGGTGGTGTAGCCCTTGTCGAAGATCGCCTTGTACATCTCGATGACCTTCTTGGCCTCCGGCGTATTCAACTTCACATGCTTCGGATCGGCAAAGAAGTCGGAGTCCTGTTGGAAAAGATAGGTGTAGAGGTTGCGCGTGTAGAGTGCCGTCTCATTGGCCAGGTTCTGGACGAAATAGGGCTTGCCCGTCTTCTGTTTGAACTGTTCGGCCTGGGCGAGCAGTTCCTCGGGCGACTTCGGCAGGATCGGCGTGCCGTCGGCGTTGACGAGCCCGACTTGTTTGAAAAGATCCATGTTGATGTGATAGAGCATCGTCCAGCTGTCGATCGGCAGGCCGTAGATCTTGCCGTCTTTGGTCGCGCCATTGCTCGCCGCACCCGTGAAGGCGTCGGGTGTCACACCGACCGACTTCAAGAGATCGTCCAGCGGCATCAACAGGCCCTTCGACTGGTAGTCCGAAAGCACGGACTCGTGGATCGTGACGATGTCGGGAGCGTCGCCTGAAGCAAACTGCGCGGTCAGCTGATCATAGCCAGGCCACTCCACGGTGGTGACGTTGACGTGCACATCGGGATTGTCGGCGTTGAACTTGTTGATCAGCGAAGTGATGATGCCACATTCGCCAACCGCCTTGGTGGGATCGGTGTTGGTGCCGAAATCGGCATCGCAGGCGCCGAAAAAGCGCTGCACGTTCAGTTCGGTCGCGGCAAAACTTGGGCTTGCGAGCGCCATCGCGCCCGCAGAAACGGCGGCAAACAGTATTTTCTTCAGTTTCATATCAGTTCCTCCTACTACTGAGTTTCCGCCGCTCCACCCTGGATTGGCCTTCGTGCTTCAATCGCTGCGCATTCCCCCGGCCATCAGGCATTTTCGTTATTTCACCGCGGCGCCGGAGACCGCCGTGACGATGTATTTCTGGAAAAACAGGTAGACGATCAGGATCGGCGCACCGGCGAACACCGCCTGCGCCATCAGGAAGCCGATGCCTTCGGACTGCGCGAAATTGGTCTGCGTCGAGGCCATGCCGACCGTCAGCGTGAACATGTCCTTCTTTGTTGCCGAAATCAGCGGCCAGAAGTAATCGTTCCACGCGCCGAGAAACGTGAAGATACCGAGCGTTGCCTGTGCAGGCAGCGTGAGCGGCAGAAGCACCTTCCAGAAAATCCTGAAGCGGCCGGCATTGTCCAGCATGGCGGCTTCGTCCAGTTCCTTTGGAATGGCCTTGAAATATTGTGTCATCAGGAAGACGCCAAACGGAGCCGACAGGCCGGGAAGAATGAGCCCTTGATAGGTGTTGTGGAATTTCAGCACGCTGAAGATCTGGTGGCGGGCGACAAGCACTGCCTGTTCCGGAACGGCCAGGCCGAACAGCACAATGACGAACAGCACGTCCCGGCCGGGAAAATTCAGTCGTGCAAAGCCGTAGCCGGCAAGCGACGACAGGATCAAGGTGCCGAGCGTCAATCCACCGGAGACGATGATGCTGTTGCGCACCCAGATGAACACCGACGACGTACCGATGGTGTTGATGTAGTTTTTTAGCGTATAGGGCGCGTGAAACACCGAATTCGGATCGGCCATCAGTTCGGCATTGTCCTTGAGCGACAGGCCGATGACCCACAGAACCGGTGCGATCATGACGATCGACAGTAGGATGACAAGGGCCAGCAACACATGGTCGCCGAATGCCCGTCCCTTGATCGAAACGGCTGGAGCGCTCATGTCTGGTCTCCTCTGCTGCGCGTCACCAGGTACTGGGCCATCGCCGCGATCAGGATGAGGATGAACAGGATTTCCGATGCCGCGGCGCCCAGGCCCAGATCCCACCGACGGAACGCGGTGTCGTAGATGTAGAGCACGATCGGCTTGGTCAGGTTGTTGGGGCCGCCGCGCGTCATCAGCCAGGCCTGGCCGAACAGCTGGAATTGCAGCACGATCTGGATGATGACCACCAGAATGAAGGTGCGCTTGATGGACGGCAGCGTGATCGAGCGCAGCGTCTGCCAGCGATTGGCATTGTCCAGTGCTGCCGCTTCGTAGATATCCTGCGGGATCTGCTGCATGGCTGAGAGGAAGAGCATCATCGGCAGGCCGATGCACCACCAGACGGTGGCAATGGCGATGCCGATCATCGCAAGGCTGGGATCGGAAATGAAAGCCGGAGCAGTTGCGCCGAACCATCCGTAGATCGTCGACAGTAGACCGACATTCGGAATGAACACGATGCGCCAGATCAGTGTGACGATGGTGACCGACAGCACCGAGGAGGAAAAGAACAGGGTCCGCAGCACCGCGGCAGTGCGGGTGCGGCGGTTGAGGCAAAGCGCGAGAAAAAGGCCGAGGAACGCCAGTGTCGGAACAGTCAGAAGCACGAAGTAGAAGGTGTTCCAGACCGATTGCAGGAACACCTTGTCGTGGAACAGCCTGACATAGTTGCCTAGCCCGATAAACTTTCCGGACGAGAACGTATCGGCCTTGTGCAAGCTCAGCCACATTCCCCAGAGGAGTGGGAAGACAAGCAGCGTCGCGAAGAAGAACAGGAACGGCGCGACGAACATGAAGTTTCGCCATTGCGGCGCGTAGATATCGGCGCTCGGAGTCCTGACTCCTGCTGCCGCCATCGCGGTCTGCGGCATCGTCATCTGATCGGCCATATCAGGCCTCCCTCGCGTGCCAGGCGCGGCCGGTTTCGTCGAACAGATGCGATTTCTGGCCGTCGAAGGCGAGCCCGACCTTGTGGCCAACCGCGACGCGGCTGTTGCCGGCGTCGGAGCCGACGATTTGCTGACCATCTCCCAGCCGGGTGTAGACCAACGTGCGTTCGCCGAGCCGCTCGAGCACATCGACCACGCCGTCGGCATTGCCCTGTCCGGCGGTAACGATGCGAACATCTTCCGAACGGATGCCGAAAGTGTGCTTGCCATCGCTCAAACGGCTGGAGACGATCTCGGTCCGGACCGAAATGCCATCCGCAAACCTGGCCGCGGCATGCTCGGCCGACCTATCGAGTGTCGCTTCGACAAAGTTCATCGCCGGTGCGCCGACGAAGCCGGCGACAAATTTGGTCGCCGGGCGTTCGTAGATCTCCATCGGAGAGCCGATCTGCTCGATCCTGCGATTGTTCATGACGACGATGCGGTCGGCGAGCGTCATGGCCTCGACCTGATCGTGGGTGACGAAGATCATCGTCGATTGCAGGCGCTGGTGAAGCTGGGCAAGTTCGAGACGGGTACGGGTGCGCAGAGCCGCGTCGAGATTGGAGAGCGGCTCGTCGAACAGGAAGGCCTTCGGTTCCTTGACGATCGCACGGCCGATGGCAACACGCTGGCGCTGGCCGCCCGAGAGTTGGCCAGGCTTGCGCTCGAGCAAGTGCGGCATTTCGAGGATGCGAGCGGCTTCGTTGATCCGAGCATCGATGACCTCGCGCGACATGCCGATATTCTCAAGCCCGAAGGCCATGTTGTCGCGCACGGTCATATGCGGATAGAGCGCATAGGACTGGAACACCATGGCAATGCCGCGCTTGCCCGGCGGCAGATGATCGATGCGTTCGTTATTGATGGCGATCTCGCCGCTGTCGACGGTTTCGAGGCCAGCGATCATGCGCAGAAGCGTCGATTTCCCGCAGCCGGACGGTCCAAGAAACACGATGAATTCGCGTGCCTTGATGGATAGGGACAGATCCTCCAGCACCGCCATGGCACCGAAGCGCTTGTTCACATTCCTGATCTCGATATCGGCTGTCACGTCGACGCTCCTCTTCGGCGCATGCACTTTTCGATGATCCGCCAGTCAGAGCTTCAGGCGGATCATCTGGTAGGAATAGGCCGGCAGCGACAGGCTCAGCTTGCCGCCAGCCACCGAGGCGCCGGCCCCTTTCCTGGGGCCGACATTGCCGGGGTTCGCGGCCGAGTTGACGGCTTTCAGATCCGCGTGCGTCATCACCTGGTGATCGACGATGTCGGCCGCGCCGAAGCCGGTGATGTCGATCACGGTTTCGATTGCTTCGCTCGAATGGCGGTTGATGGCGAAGAATGTGACATGCCCGTTTTGCGTGTCATGCACGCCGGTGACGTCGACATAGGAAACGTCGCCCGCGACAGTGGACTTGTAGGTCGGGCATTCCACCCTGAGATCCAGCGCATTGCCGCGTCCGTAGATCGAGGCATAGAGATAGGGATAGTAGATCGTCTGGCGCCATGCCGGGCCATTGGGAACGGTCATGATCGGCGCGATGACGTTGACCAGTTGCGCCATGCACGCGATCTTGACCACGTCGGATCGACGGATGAAGGTGTTGAGGATCAGGCCGACCTGCAGCACGTCCTCGAAATTGTAGATGTCTTCGAGCAGTGGCGGGGCAAAGGGCCAGCCGTCATTGCCGCCGAGGATCTTCTTGTCCTGCTCCTTGGAATGGTACCAGACGTTCCACTCGTCGAACGAGATGTAGACCTGCTTGCTGGAGCGCTTCTTCGCCTTGATGTAGTCGATGACGCCGGCGACCGAGACGATGTAGTCGTCGAGTTTCTCGCTCATGGCGAGATAGTTCGGAGCGTCGTTGGCTTCGTTGTCGAAATACATGTGCAGCGAGATGTAGTCGACCTCGTTGTAGGTATGGTCGAGAACCGTCGCTTCCCATTCAGGGTAGGTCGGCATCCTGGCATTCGAAGAGCCACAGACCACCAGCTCGAGCGACTTGGAGAAGGCGCGCATGGCCTTGGCCGTCTCATGCGCCAGGCGGCCATACTCGTCCGCAGTCTTGTGGCCGATCTGCCAAGAACCGTCCATTTCATTGCCGAGGCACCAGAGCTTGACGTCGAAAGGTTCCTTGCGGCCGTTCGCGATACGCTTGTCGCTCCACTTACTGCCGCCGGGATGATTGGTGTATTCCAGAAAGTTGCGGGCTTCATCGAGGCCACGCGAGCCGAGATTGACGGCTAGCATCATCTCGGTGTTGGCGGAGGCGCACCAGTCCGCAAATTCATGCAGGCCGACTTCGTTGCTTTCCGATGTGTGCCACGCGAGGTCGAGGCGCACCGGGCGTTCTTCCTTGGGGCCGATGCCATCTTCCCAATTGTAGGCGGAGACGAAATTGCCGCCGGGATAGCGAACGATCGGAACATTGAGTTCCCTGACCAGATCGATGACGTCCTGACGCATGCCATTGGCATCTGCCGTCGGGTGGCCCGGCTCATAGATGCCACTGTAAACCGCACGCCCGAGATGCTCGATAAAGGATCCATAGAGCCTCGGATCAATTTTCGAGACAACATAGTGCGGATGCGCCGTGACGGCTGCCTTCATGCATTCCTCCCACAATATCACAAATAGTGATTTAAATCACCTTGTTCGATATCAAAAGGAAGCAATAAGCATTCGTCAAGTCAAAAACGACCAAATGTCTGACAATTTAACGACGGCATCGTCCATCTATCGAGGCTATTAACTGAAATTGCTATATTATTTTCGAAACCCGATTTGGTGATATCAGCCGGTTTTGATCCTGAGCACGATGTCCTGATCGTAATTCCCGAATCCCTTGCCGAAAATATTGATCCCACCGGGGCACTTGGCGTCGTCCTTGACGCCGATACGGATGCGGATTGAATGATGGCCCTTGAGATCGAGGACAGCGAGGCTGGTTTCGGAAATCCTGACGCCGTCGACATAGGTGCCGTCCGTGGAAATTCGCCAGTTCTTCAGCTTGCCATATTGCGAGCCTTTTAGCTTCCACCAGGAGGGCGTGAAGACGCCGCGCTTGTCGCCGAAATCGCCGGGTGACGTCCAGGTGCCGACATCGATGCCATTGATCGCAAGTGTGATGTCGGAGGGCCAGTCGGCGCTGGTGCCCGGCACTTCCGAGGACAGTTCCACCACCACTTCAAGCTCGGTGATCTCGGCATTGGCGAGCTTGGCATTGTTGGGGAACTGGTATTCGACAAAGCCGCGGGTGAACCATAACAACCCAGCTTTCATGCGGTCCGGATCGAGGAAAGTGTTCGGCACATCGAGCAGACCGATGATGCCATCCGGAGAGCACAGGCCGCAGGGTGCCGTCACCTCGAAACCGGTGTAGAGCCCGATCGGCATCGACACTTCGATGGCATTGTTCTTGACCGCACGATACTCGCTTTTGAACACCACGAGCACTTCCTCGGCGGTCGGATAGCAGATCTTCTGGCTGCCTTTTTTCGCCTTCTGGTTCTCGGTACGGATCAGGCCGGCATCCTCAAGCACCTGGATATTGGTTGAGACAGTCGATTGCGGCAGCGACAGCACGGCGGCGATGTCGTTGACATTCATCGGCCCCTTTTCATGCAGCAGTTTCAGCATGGAGATACGTGCCAAAGAGGCAAGCCCCTTGAGGACGGCAATGCCTTCCTCAGGTTCGATCACCAGAAAATTGCGACTCATGAATTTGCCAGCCCTATGCGAAATCTGTACCCGAAATTGTCATGTATATCGGGATATCTGATTTAAGCAATGCGTGGCCGAATTCATGTCCTGGTTATGTTCGTGGAGCAACCAACGGCCGCCAAAGGCTCGCTGCGGTTTTGGGCTTGCTTGCAGCCGGCCGAAGGATTCGGTTCTGCCGTACAGCCGCGGAGCGTTTTACGTCGCGGTTAGGTGGTGAGCAGACGCTCCCATTCCCTCGTGTTGACCTCGGCCATCTTCTCCTGCAGGTCCAGCGCCGCCTCGACCGCGTTCACCGCGCTGGCGAATTCCATCAGCACGCCATCGCCCATGACCTTGACGATGCGGCCCTCATGGTCGCGCACTATCGGCTCCAAGACGCTCTTCCGCTGTTCCCTCAGCGCCGCCAGCGTTCCCACCTCGTCGGCCTCCATGAGGCGCGAGTACCCCACGACGTCGGCGACGGCGATGGCGGCAAGGCGGCGTTTGGCGCGTTCATCGGCCATTTAGATGATGCCTTAGGGCCCAGTTTCCGCCGATGGTATTTGTGCCATGCCACGATGTCCATTGCTGCTATAGGCCCCATTCCGAACATTGCTCAGGGGCCGACACAGGTCTGCGATGGGGGGCATCAGTGCTGGTCTCAGCGAATGTCCGCTGTCGGCAGCAAAAGAGTACAGGAAGGTCCGTTCAGGGTTCCTGCTGACTTTCGGTAGAGGCCGCTCAGGGTAGACACCTGCCGGAGCGTGAACGTCCGGTCCGGAGAACTGTCGGGAACGGCGGCCTTATGGCGCAACTTTCCTGTTCGCATGCGCGAATGGATCGACGGGGAGCGTGGTGCGTGGCAACTGCGCCCCTCATTCGCTTCGCCGGACTGCGCCGGCTGACACCCTAGTCGCCTTCACCGTCGTCGAGCGTGAAACCAGCCTTCAAAGTCACCTGGAAGTGACGAACCTCACCATTCTCAACATGGCCGCGCGTCTGCGTTACCTCGAACCAACGCAAGTTCCTGAGCGTCTTTCCGGCGCGGGCGATCGCCACGCGAATAGCATCGTCGATGCTCTCACCTGATGAGCCTACGAGCTCAACCACCTTGTAGATATGCCTCTCATCCATGGAACGCTCCTTTCCCGTTTGCACCATATTTGTGGCGCAATCCGGAAGCGGAAAGTGGGCAGGCGAGCGATCACTCTTTGCGGCCTCGCCTTCGCAGGCGAGGTAGACGTGCTTCAGTAGCCGGCACGGCGCGCCGAGTGGTCATGCAGCGCGGCAGCGCCGCAATGGCTCTCGCGGCCGATGGTGTTCCTGCACACGACCACGATAGCATTCCGGCACGATAGCGGTCTGGATTGGCGAGCGGCCATTTGGCAGCGCTGTATGGCCGCTTCCAGCGCAATCCGCTCCTCCGCCTGATGGCTGAGCTTAGGTGGAATGTCGACGGTCAGGTTGGATAACGCGCGGGCTCTACGCCGATAACATTCTGTTCTTCGTCCGTGGTGAACGTTCCCTTCGATTGATCCAATATTACAAGCACGTTGCCGAAAGGGTCACAAACCCGGGCGCATCGCCCGATCGCGATGTCGAAGGGCGGTTCCACTGCCTTTGCGCCCGCTGCCAAAAGTTCCCGAAATGCCGCGTCCACGTCATCAACCAGAATATCGGTCTCTGGACCAATACGAAGATGAACTACTAGTTCTGCATCAGTTTCAGGCAACGCGAATCCGGCGGCTTCCGCGTCCCGCCAGATGAGGGCATGGCCGAGCCGATCCCGATAAAACGATATGGCTTCCTCAAGATCGCTTACATGCAGTAGATAGTTGTCGAGTTTTCGGAACAACGGTTTTTTGGCGGTCTCGTAAGCCATTGGGAAACCTCGCGCAGCATCGCGGCTCACATCACACACTACCCAAGATTATGCTTCCGTACGCGTTCCGCAACGGCTCAGCGTCGGCTCAACTGATGTCCAGCTTGCAACAGGCTAAGACAAATAGATGGAGCGGGATGCCCAATTCTATTTGAACGTATCCCGCTCTAGTCGGGACGGCGATAGGCC
>NZ_JBVVQJ010000056.1:0-28976 GCF_055811475.1 Mesorhizobium sp. WSM4829
CCCCCCCCGCCCCCCCCCCCCCCCCCCCCCCCCCCCCCCCCCCCCCCCCCCCCCCCCCCCCCCCCCCCCCCCCCCGCGGCCGGTCCGCAGCGAAGCCAGATCGTGCTTGAACGCAGCGATCGCCCCGTCCATGCGCCGTTTGAGATCATCGTATTCGCCACTCATCATCGTCTCCTCGACCCGTTAGCCGGATTCACTTCAGGGTAACCCGTATTCAAGCCTCGATCCGAGAACCGGTTCCCGTTTTTCGCCTACGGAAAACCTTCGGTTCGGCATCGAGCTCCCGATCAGTCGTCCGTGACGACCGTGCAACGTCCGCCGCCCCTCAGAATATCACCGAAACCACCCTTCTCGTGGATCGAATAGACGATTATCGGGATGTTGTTTTCGCGCGCAAGTGCAATCGCGGCCGTATCCATGATCGAAAGACCGCGTTTTATGACTTCGCCATGGCTGATGCGCTCGAAGCGGGTCGCATGCGGGTCCTTCTTGGGATCGGCGGAATAGACGCCATCGACCTGGGTGCCCTTGAACAGCGCGTCGGCGCCGATTTCCGCCGCGCGCAGCGCCGCGGCCGAATCGGTGGTGAAGAACGGATTGCCGGTGCCGCCGGCAAAGATGACGACCTTGCCCTGGTTCATGTAGGCGGTCGCCTGGCGCTGCGAAAAGCTCTCGCAAAGCTCAGGCATGGCGATTGCAGACAGCACCACCGCGTCGACCCCGATCTTGTTCAGCGAGGTGCGCAGCGCCAGCGAATTGATGACGGTGGCGAGCATGCCCATGTGGTCGCCGGTGACGCGATCTCCGCCCTTGGAGGCAACGGCGACGCCGCGAAAGATGTTGCCGCCGCCAATGACAACCCCAACCTCGATGCCAAGGGTGCGGGCCTCGGCGATGTCGGCGGCGATGCGATCGACCACCGACACGTCGATGCCGAAATGCTGCTCACCCATCAGCGCTTCGCCCGACGCTTTCAGCAAGACACGTCGGTAGAGGGGCTTCACCGTCATCTGGTCCTCATCATTATGCGTGTGACGCGCCGGGGCGGCTTCCCCGCGCAGGCGCTGCCCCGAAACATTTGGCGTTCCGATACACGAAGGGCGCTGCGATGTCACGCGGCGCCGGAACCGGCAAATGCTCTTCCAGCCATTGGCTTACACCGGCAAATGCAACCTGTGCGTGTAGATCCTTGCATGAGCAGATCCGGGCATGAGCAGATAGCCAGCCGGCCTGTCGCCGACGCCTGGCCTTCATCGATACCGCGCAAGAAATCGGCCGGGCAACCTCGCGGACACCCGGCCGTAAAGTCTTTCAGAAAGTGCGTTTTACTTCTTGACCGCCGCCGCGACTTCCGCCGCAAAATCGGTCTCGTCCTTCTCGATGCCCTCGCCGAGCGCGAAGCGCAGATAGGCAGTGATCTTGGCCGGTGCGCCGATTTCCTTCTCGGCATCCTGCAGCGCCTTCTCGACGGTGATGTCGGGATTGAGCACGAAAGCCTGCTTGAGCAGCACGACCTCTTCGTAGAACTTGCGCAGACGGCCCTCGACCATCTTCTCGATAATCGCTTCCGGCTTGCCGGACTGGCGCGCCTGGTCGGCGAAGATCGCCTTCTCGCGCTCGACCGCCGCCGGATCGAGTTCTTCCGTGGTCAGCGCCATCGGGTTGGTGGCGGCGACATGCATGGCGACCTGACGCGCAAAGGCGTTGGCGGCCTGGGCGTTGCCAGATGTCTCGATGGCGACCAGCACGCCGAGCTTGCCAAGGCCGTCGGCAACCGCGTTGTGGACGTAGGTTGCGACGGCGCCCTGCTCGACGGTGAGCTTGGCCGAACGGCGGAAGCCAAGGTTCTCGCCGATGGTGCCGACAGCGTCCTTGATGGTGTCGGCGACTGACTTGTCGGAACCGGGATACGGGGCTGCTGCGACGGCCTCGGTCTTGCCGCCATAGGCGAGCGCCACCTTGGCGACGTTGGCGACGATCTCCTGGAAGGCAGCGTTGCGGGCAACGAAGTCGGTCTCGGAGTTGACCTCGACGACCGCCGCCTCACGCACGCCGGAATCGACGCCGATGAGCCCTTCGGCCGCGGTACGGCCGGCCTTCTTGTCGGCCTTGGAGATGCCCTTCTTGCGCAGCCAGTCGACGGCCTCTTCCATGTTGCCGTTGGTCTCGTTCAACGCCATCTTGCAGTCCATCATGCCCGCGCCGGTCAAGTCGCGGAGTTCTTTGACCTGTGCAGCCGAAATGCTCATTGTCGCCTCTTTGTTTAAAATGCACCGACGCACCACCGGTCCTCGATGATGCGCCTGGCGCCAGCGCTCAGCGCGCCAAAATATGAGAAAGATGAAGGCCGAAACCGGCCTTCGCTGTTACGCTTCCGGTGTCTGGGCGGCCGGTGTCTCGGCGGCTGGCGTCGGCTCGAGTGCCGGCTCGATCGGAGCCTCGGCCAAAGCGCCGACGTCGACGCCAAGCGCGCCCTGCTGGCGAGCAATGCCGTCGATTGCAGCCTTGGCGATCAGATCACAATAGAGCTGGATGGCGCGGGCCGCGTCGTCATTGCCCGGAATCGGGAAATCGATCTTGTCCGGGTCGCAGTTGGAATCGATGATGGCGACGACCGGGATGCCGAGACGCTTGGCCTCGAGGATGGCGATCGCTTCCTTGTTGGTGTCGATCACGAACATCAGGTCTGGCGTCGAGCCCATGTCCTTGATGCCGCCCAGCGCCTTGTCGAGCTTCTCGCGCTCGCGGTCGAGGTTGAGGCGCTCCTTCTTGGTCAGCCCCTGGGCCTCGCCAGCCAGCATCTCGTCAAGCTTGCGCAGGCGCTGGATGGAGTTCGAGATCGTCTTCCAGTTGGTCATCATGCCGCCGAGCCAGCGGGAGTTGACATAGTACTGGGCCGAGCGCTGTGCGGCGTCGGCGACGATGTCGGACGCCTGGCGCTTGGTGCCGACGAACAGCACGCGGCCACCCTTGGCGACGGTGTCGGAAACCTGCTTCAGCGCCTGGTGCAGCAGCGGCACCGTCTGCGAGAGGTCGATGATGTGGATGTTGTTGCGGGCGCCATAGATATAGGGCGCCATCTTCGGGTTCCAGCGGTGGGTCTGGTGGCCGAAGTGAATGCCAGCTTCCAAAAGCTGGCGCATGCTGAAATCAGGCAGAGCCATTCTTATGTCCTTTTCCGGTTAGCCTCCACGGACACAGGCATTTCTGGACTTTGTCCTCGAACGCCACCGGAGGTTTCAGCCGGATTTCTCCCGGGCAGACACCAAAGTCCGTGTGTGGAATGAGCGCGCATATAGAGGGGATGCGCGGCAAACGCAAGCGCTGCGGTGTCTTGCGGCTCAGCGTGCGGCGATCAGCGCACCGGTGCCGATCATGGCGCCGCCGGCAAACCTGTTCATCAAGCGCATCCGCCTTGGCGTCTTGAACCAGCCCGAAGCCTGCCCGGCAAGCACCGCATAAACGCCCATAGTGATAATGTTGACGCCGATCACGACCGTAACCACGAGCAGCCCCTCAGCGAAGTTCATTGCATTGAGATCGAGGATCAACGGCATGATGGAGGCGTGGAACAGGATCGCCTTGGGATTGCCCAATGCGATGGAGATGCCGAGGTAAAACGATCGAGACAGTCTTGCCTGCGTAACCTCCAGTCCATTCGATCGCGCGGAAGCCGATCTCCACATCCTGACGCCAAGAAACATCAGATAGGCTGCACCCGCATATTTCAGGATGAGAAAAACCCATTCGAAGGTCTGTGCCAGTGCCACCAGACCGAGCAGCGCCAAGGTCACCAGCACCGCGTCGCCAGCGGCGATACCGAGGCCAGCCAGGAACGCGCGAACGAACCCGCGCGAGACGCCGTTGGCAATGACCGTGAATACCGCCGGGCCAGGCGTGGCGGCGGCAAATGTGATCGCAGCGCAGTAAGCCAGAAATGCCGTCAACGTCATGGTCGTATCTTCCCCTTCGGCACCCGGACCCGCCGGAAAACAGCAACGATCTCCTCGCGGCTGCATTCGACGGCGCCTAGCCGCACCGCACGGTCGCGCTCGAAGCCGGTTATGTCATAATGCGGCGCCGATGTCTTCGGCGGCCCCTGATAGGACGAGCGCTTGACGCCGAGCTGTGCCGCAAAACGATGCAGCTCGTCGGTGTCGTCGGCCAGCAGGTGACACCAGCGGTGGCCGACCCATTTCCAGATCGCCGCGTCGACATAGACCGCCATGAGGCTTGCCGCACTCCTTCATCTTGCGCCGACCAGCGGAGCCGCAGCTCACCCGCAGCCGAAATCCAACGTCAGCGATGCCAATGCTAGAGATGCCAATCCTAGCGATGATAGAAGGGATTCGGATAGAAAATGAAGCTGCCGGCGGCTTCGAGTTCGGCCACGGTCGTGGTGATGGTCTCCTGCATGCGCCGGTGCAGTTCGGCGAGGGCATCGTCGATAGAGCCCGGAAAGGCGTGCAATCCCAACGGCTCCGGCACCCGGATATGCGCGCAGCGCGGCCCGGCCGGTTGCGGTACGACGCAATTGACCGTGTCGCGCAGCGTGCCCTTGCAATAATCATTTCGGATACGCTTCAGATGCTCTGCGATCTCCTCTTGCGCAATGCGCGGATTGGCTGAGGCCCACGGTCCGACGCGTTGGAGACGCTGGATCGTGTCCGCCAGCGAGCGGATCTGTTTTTGTCGCTCGGCGTCGCCGGTGCCTTCCCGCAGCCAGCGGCGCGCCCGGCGCAAAAGCTCGGCGATCTCGCTGGCGCCGGGATCGACCGAAATACTCTCCCCCAGGCGCCGGCTCAATTCGCGCAGCAATTGCTTGTGCCGCGTAGCATACGAAGCCCGTTCGTCGGGCGCCATGCCGCAGGCAATCTCATCGCGCGACAGCAGCGTCGCATAGATATGGTGGACGCGCTCCGGCAGCGTATCGACGGCACGACGCTCAATCTTCAGGCTCTTCTCGACATAGGCGCATTCCTGCGCCAGCGCCGGCTCGACATTTTTGGTGAAGGCGAGCTTCCAGACAACCGGCGCGATCCAGACTTTGAAATCCTGATCCGTGACGCGACCGCGCTTGAGCGCTTCGAACCCCATCTCGACAGCCCCCGGAAGAAGCGGAGCGACGACATTGCCATGCCAGCCGACGCCGCCTTCGGGATGCAAGAGAACGCCATGCCCTTTCAGCGCCCAGGCGATCGAGTGTTCCTTGGCAGCGCCGCTGTTGCCGGGTATCTGGGCGATCAGATTGTTGGCCAGCCAGAATTTCTGCATGATCCGGCCGAGGCCGTTGACGACGCCATGCGTCGCCCAGGATGCCGCGAGCGGACTGACCCTCGAGACGATCTCCTTGTCGATCATCCAGTCGGTGAAGAATTCCGGATGGTTGGGCGTAATGAATGTTGCCTTGCCTGCGCCGCAACAGGCCTTCAGCCGCTGCCGGTCGTCGTCGGGAAAGTCGATATGGCGGACATTGGCGACACCGCGCAATCCGGCCACGCGGTTGAACGGCAACAGGTCGCGAAACCCGGGAATGCCACGCAGCATGACGACCCGGTTGACGACAGTCATGATCCTGATCAGCGCCGGATTGGGCGTCGGCGCCACGAACACATCGATTTTGCTCAACCCACCCCCCGATCGATCCCTCGGCGTAGAGGTTGAAATGCAATTGCGGCGTGTTCAAGTCATTCGCCGCCGCCTTGCGGGCGTGGCTAACCCAGGGCTCTATTTCGGCGGACAGGGTTTCGTCTGATCGAACAGCGAAAGATTGACCAGCTTGCCGGTCATCGAGAAGTCGTTGTAGTCCATGAGCAGGTCGCGCGTGATGCCGTTCTCATGCAGCTTGAAGCTGATCCGGTATTCCGGCACCTCCTCGCCTGACTTGTCGGTGCTGTCGAAATAGGCGATGTCGACTGGCCAGTATTTGTCGGTGGCGAGTTTTGCCAGTGCCGGCACTTCCGGATCGGTCTTGTCGGCATCGGCTTTCTTGCCGACGACGACGGTGGTGGTCATCACCTTGTTGGCATCTTCCGAACCGTCGAACAGGTTGGTTTCGTAGAAATTTTCGCCCTTTTCGGCCTTGTCGATCAGTTCGGCCAGATGCTGCGTCGGAAACTGTGTGGCCGGCAGTTCGACGCTGCTCTTCTCCGGCTTGTCGATGTCGACCTTGAGGCCGTTTGTCTCCTTCGTCGCGGTGCCCTTGACCTCCTTGTCGAGAGTCTGGTCGACAAAGGATTTTGTCACGAACGAGAAGGTCTTGCCTTCGGCGTCCTCGAAAGTGGTCGTCTGCTGGTCGGTCAGCCTTGTATTCTCGTTGGTGACGATCTGGGTGACGAAACGGAACTTCACCGTATAGCCTTCGCAAGGCGAGCCGTTGAACTCATAGACCATGCGGCCGGAAATGCCGGTGATGCCGGAGCGGTCGGAGGCCTTGTCCAGGGTCAGATCGTAAACCGCGCGATGCGCCTGCAGCGCCGGTACGGCAAAAGCCGGCGCCATCGAGAACACCGCTGGCAGCAGGACAGCGTGGAATGCGAGGCGTGTTGCGCGCATGAGGGGCTCCGATCATCGCGCCTGATGGCAGGCCGCAGGGAAAGAGGGTCCAGCTTAAAAAAAGTCGTGGCGGAAGCGAGGCAAAAATTGCAATTTCGGCCCGGCCTGCGCAGCGTCATCAAGCAATAGGGAAATACCATGAGTGAAACAATCGAAAAGCGGCTAAGCGATCTCGGCGTGACGCTTCCGGTCGCTGCCGCGCCCGCCGCCAACTACGTGCCCTATTGCAGATCAGGCAATCTGCTGTTCATCGCCGGACAACTGCCGCTCAGCGAGGGCAAGCTGCAGGCGAGTGGCCTGCTCGGCCGTGATGTCGACATCGCAATCGGCCAGGAAGCGGCAAAATACTGCGCGATCAACATATTGGCGCAGGCCAAGGCAGCACTTCGCGATCTCGAGAAAATCCGCCGCGTGGTGAAGATCACCGTCTTCGTCGCCTCGGCGCCGGATTTTTTCGAGCAGCACCTGGTTGCCAACGGCGCCTCGGATCTACTGGTTGCAGTGCTCGGCGATCCCGGCAGGCATGCTCGCGCCGCCGTCGGTGCCGCCTCCCTGCCGCTTAATGCCGCAGTGGAAATCGAAGCCATCTTCGAAGTCGAATGAGCCCGGCATGACCAACCTTTCCTGGCTGACCGCCCGACCCATTGCCCATCGCGGCCTCCACGACATGAACAAGACGCGCTGGGAGAACACGCTTTCCGCCTTTGCCGCTGCGGCTGAACGCGGCTATGCGATCGAATGCGATGTGCATCTGTCGTCAGACCGCATCCCGGTGATCATCCACGATAGCGATCTGAAGCGGCTGACCGGCCAGGACGGTTTCGTCTGGCAGCGCACGGCAGCAGAAATGACGGCCCTCAAGATCGGCGGCACATCAGATCGTCTGCCGACGCTGCAGCAGGCCCTCGACCTGGTCGATGGTCGCGTGCCGGTGGTCGTCGAGTTGAAAGGGGTTCCCGGCCGTGACGAAGGCTTGGTGGAAAGCGTCGGCAAGATGCTCAAGAACTACAGGGGCAAGGCGGCGATCATGTCGTTCGACCACTGGCTGATCCGCGACTTCCCAAAACACGCGCCCGGCATTCCGGGCGGGCTGACCGCTTATGGCAACGAAGTCAAGCTGATCGAGGCGCATTTCGCCATGCTGGCGCACGATATCGCCTTCGCCTCCTACGCCGCCGGCGACCTGCCGAACCAGTTTGTCAGTTTCGTGCGCGAAAGGCTCAAAATGCCGGTCATCACCTGGACCGTGCTCGACCAACCGGCGGTCGACCTGACCTTCAGATATGCCGACCAGATGACGTTCGAAGGATTTGAGCCGGATCTTGTGCAGGTCGCCTGAACCGAGCTTGCATGAACTGAGCTTGCATGGACCGGCACGGAGCTTAAATAGGCCTCATGGATCAAGGCGATGAAGGCGACGGGCAAACGGCGAATGGAGCGTATGCGATCCGGGTTGCCTCCGGCATCGGAGCCTTCACCTGCGCCGAATGGGATGGCCTCGGCGGGACCTCACGCGGCGATACAGAAAACGGATACAACCCACTCGTTTCATTCGCTTTTCTGAGCTCGCTTGAGGATTCCGGCTGCGCCGTGCGGCGCACCGGCTGGCAGGGCCATCATCTCAGGCTCGAGACTGCGCAGGGAAAGCTGCTCGGTGCCATTCCCTGCTACCTGAAATCGCACAGCCAGGGCGAATATGTATTCGATCACGGCTGGTCGGACGCGTTCGAGCGCGCCGGCGGGCGTTATTATCCAAAACTGCAATGCGCCGTGCCGTTCACGCCGGTCACCGGCCCTCGCCTGCTGGTCAACAAGGACGAGGACAGTCGCGCCGTGAAGGCCGGCCTGGCAGCCGGCCTGAAGGCGGTGACGGAAAAACTCGGCGTTTCCTCCGCGCATGTGACTTTCGCGCAGCTGAGGGATGTCGAAGCGCTGGAAGCGGCGGGTTTTTTGCACCGCACCGACCAGCAGTTCCACTTCTTCAATGAGGGCTATTCGACCTACGACGATTTTCTCGCCACGCTGGCATCGCGCAAGCGCAAGGCGATGAGGAAGGAGCGGCGCGAGGCGCTCGCTCACGGCATCTCGATCGACTGGCTGACCGGCAAGGACCTGACCGAAAGGGTCTGGGACGACTTCTTTGCCTTCTACATGGATACCGGGAGCAGGAAATGGGGGCGGCCCTATCTCAGCCGCGCGTTTTTCTCGATGATCGGCGAGCGCATGGCCGACGACATCCTGCTGGTGATGGCCAAGCGCAATGGACACTACATTGCCGGTGCCATCAATTTCATCGGTTCCGATGCGCTCTACGGGCGCAACTGGGGCTGCATCGAAGACCACCCCTTCCTGCATTTCGAGGTCTGCTATCACCAGGCGATCGACTTCGCCATCGACCGTAAGCTGAAGGTGGTCGAAGCCGGCGCGCAAGGCGAGCACAAGCTGGCGCGCGGCTACAGGCCGGTGACGACGCATTCGGCGCATTACATCGCCCATCCCGGCTTGCGTAATGCGGTCGCCGACTATCTCGGGCGCGAGCGCCGCGAAGTGGAGCGGATGGCCGGCTATCTCGAAGAGCACACCCCGTTCCGCAAGGATCCGGCGGACGATTAGAGCGACATGCGTCCAATTGGACGCACAAAGCACGCTCGAAAGCATCGTACTTTCCGAAGATCGATTCCGATTGTCGGGTCGATGCGGTAGGAGCAAGGCACAATCCGGAGCGCACGCCATGGCCGAAAAAACCACCTACGACAGCAACAATATCTTCGCGAAAATCCTGCGCGGTGAAATCCCGTCGCATCGCGTCTATGAAGATGACGCGGTCGTCGCCTTCATGGATGTGATGCCGCAAGGGCCGGGTCATACGCTGGTTGTGCCGAAGGCGCCGTCGCGCAACCTGCTTGACGCGGATCCGGCAACATTCGGCTCACTCTTCGCCATCGTGCAAAAGGTGGCGGTGGCGGTGAAGAAGGCCTTCGGCGCCGATGGCGTCACCATCCTGCAGTTCAACGAGCCCGCTTCGGGCCAGACCGTCTACCACCTCCATATCCACGTCATTCCACGCTTCGAGGGCATCCCTTTGAAGCCGCATAGTGGGCAGATGGAGAAGCCGGAAGTGTTGGCTGAGAATGCCGGCAAGATACGGACGGCGCTGACAAACTGATGCCGGGCTTCGCGCGTTCAGCCACCCACCAGCTCTTCATCCAGCGAAAAAAGCCCCGTTTCCGGGGCTTTTTTAGCTTTCAGGCCATCATCCCTTGCGAGGCAGTTGCGGCACCAGGCTGCGCTTGCTGCCATCCTTGCCCTTGGGCTCCGCCTTCTGCGCGACCGCCTTTTTCGCGGCCGGCTTCTTGCCGGCAGCTTTCCTGGGCTTCGGCGTGTCGTCCGGTTCTTCCTTCTTCGGCTTGACCGGCGCCTCGTCGGCGAGTGACTCGAGCTTCAGCCCGGTTTCGCCGGTCTCCTTCTTGTCGACGGTGACACGCACCGTGCCGCCCTTCTTGAGCTTGCCGAACAGCACCTCGTCGGCCAGCGGCTTCTTGATGTGCTCCTGGATGACGCGGCCGAGCGGCCGTGCTCCCATGCGCTCGTCATAGCCCTTCTCGGCCAGCCAGGCGATCGCCTCCTGCGACAGGTCGAAGGTGACGCCACGCTCGGAGAGCTGGGCCTCGAGCTGCATGACGAACTTCTGCACCACCTGGTGGATGACCGGCACCGGCAGCGAGCCGAACGGGATGATCGCATCGAGACGGTTGCGGAACTCCGGCGTGAACAGCCGGTTGATCGCCTCGACATCGTCGCCTTCGCGCTTGGTCGAGCCGAAACCGATAGCCGCGCGCTGCGCATCCGAGGCGCCCGCATTGGTGGTCATGATCAGGATGACATTGCGGAAGTCGATCTGCTTGCCGTTGTGGTCGGTCAGCTTGCCATGGTCCATGACCTGCAACAGGATGTTGAACAGATCCGGATGCGCCTTCTCGACCTCGTCCAGCAACAGCACGCAATGCGGATGCTGGTCGACGCCGTCGGTCAACAGGCCGCCCTGGTCGAAGCCGACATAGCCGGGAGGCGCACCGATCAGCCGTGAGACGGTGTGGCGTTCCATATATTCGGACATGTCGAAGCGGATCAGCTCGACACCGAGCGAGGCCGCGAGCTGCTTTGCCACTTCGGTCTTGCCGACGCCGGTCGGCCCCGAGAACAGGTAGGAGCCAATCGGCTTCTCCGGTTCGCGCAGGCCGGCCCGCGCCAGCTTGATCGCCGAGGTCAAAGCCGTGATCGCGGTGTCCTGACCGTAGACGACGCGCTTCAGCTCGATGTCGAGACCGGCCAGCACCTTCTCGTCGTCGGCGGAAACCGTCTTCGGCGGAATGCGGGCGATGGTGGCGATCGTCGCTTCGATCTCCTTGATGCCGATGGTCTTCTTGCGCTTGGCCTCCGGCACCAGCATTTGCGAGGCGCCGGTCTCGTCGATCACGTCGATCGCCTTGTCCGGCAGCTTGCGGTCGTTGATGTAGCGCGCCGACAGTTCGACCGAAGCCTTGATCGCCTCAGCCGTGTAGCGAACCTTGTGGAACTCCTCGAAATACGGCTTGAGACCCTTCATGATCTCGATGGCATCCTCGATGGTCGGTTCGTTGACGTCGATCTTCTGGAAGCGCCGCACCAAGGCGCGGTCCTTCTCGAAGAACTGGCGGAACTCCTTGTAGGTGGTCGAGCCGATGCAGCGGATCGTTCCCGACGACAGCGCCGGCTTCAACAGGTTCGACGCATCCATGGCGCCGCCAGACGTCGCCCCTGCCCCGATCACGGTGTGGATCTCGTCGATGAACAGAACCGCGCCCGGATAATCCTCGAGCTCCTTGACGACCTGCTTCAGCCGCTCCTCGAAATCACCGCGATAGCGAGTGCCGGCCAGCAATGTCCCCATGTCGAGCGCGAAGATGGTGGCGTTGTGCAGCACTTCCGGCACGTCGCCCTCGACGATGCGCTTGGCGAGGCCCTCGGCGATCGCCGTCTTGCCGACGCCGGGGTCGCCGACGTAGAGCGGATTGTTCTTGGAACGGCGGCACAGCACCTGGATGGTGCGGTTGATCTCAGACTCGCGGCCGATCAGCGGATCGATCTTGCCGGCCTTGGCCTTGTTGTTCAGATTGACGCAATAGGCGGTCAGCGCGTCCTGCTGCTGCTTTTTCTTGCCGCTGTCCTCTTGCGGCTCGGCGCCGCTCTGGCCCTGCTCGTCATCGGCGCCGCGCGGCGACCGCGTCTCGGATGCGCCGGGCCGCTTGGCGATGCCATGCGAGATGTAATTGACCGCGTCGTAGCGGGTCATCTGCTGCTCTTGCAGGAAATAGGCGGCATGGCTCTCGCGCTCGGCGAATATGGCAACGAGCACGTTGGCGCCGGAGACTTCCTCGCGGCCGGACGACTGCACATGGATCACCGCGCGCTGGATGACGCGCTGGAAACCGGCCGTCGGCTTGGAATCCTCGTCATAGCCGGTAACCAGATTGTCGAGCTCAGTATCGATGTAGGTGAGAACCGTATGCTTCAACTCGTCGAGATCGACGTTGCAGGCGCGCATGACCGCGGCCGCCTCGGTATCGTCGATGAGCGCGAGCAGCAAATGTTCAAGGGTTGCGTATTCGTGGTGCCGCTCATTGGCGAGCGTCAGCGCCTGGTGAAGCGCCTTTTCCAGGCCTTGGGAGAAAGCCGGCATGTTACCTCACTTCTTCTCCATCACGCATTGCAGCGGATGCTGATTCTGTCGGGCGAAATCCATGACCTGAGACACTTTGGTCTCGGCCACCTCGAATGTATAGACCCCGCACTCGCCCACTCCATGATTGTGAACATGAAGCATGATGCGTGTGGCGGCTTCACGGTCCTTCTGGAAAAAACGCTCCAGCACGTGAACCACGAATTCCATGGGCGTGTAGTCGTCGTTGAGAATGAGGACCCGATATAAGCTAGGCTTCTTGGTCTTGGTTTTAGTGCGCGTGATGACGGCCGTGCCGCGACCGGTCTCGTTGCCGTCGCTGCCGTTTTGCATCCGCACCACATCTGTTGTGGCAGTCAAACCTGTCGTCACGTAACCCTGCCTTTTCGAATCCCCATGCGCGTTCGACATGTAGGTGTTCGATGAATGATTTTAAGCCCTTCTGTTTAGCTGACAATATGGCTAGGTGGCCAAACTTGACCGATTTTTCGAAATCGTGAAGGCAGCAGAGCCCCTGATTTCAAAATCGAGGGCATCGGCACGATCCGACAGGCGTGGAGCGGATGCGTCAGCCAACAGACGCGCTTTAATGCATGTCGCGCAGGACACACTCAGGATTTCCATCGTCCAACACGAGCGAGAACAGCGACAGGCAAGGCGCCGACGAGGACTATGGCAAGTGCCGCGATCGAGGCTTCCTCGTAGGTCCCGCGCGCCGCCTCGCCGTAGAGATGCGTCGCCAGGGTCTCGAAATTAAGCGGCCTCAACAGAAGCGTCGCCGGCAACTCCTTCATGCAATCGACAAACACGAGCAAGCCCGCAGCGACGAGCGACGGTTTCGAAAGCGGCAGAAGAATATGCCGGAATGTGCCAGTCACATTCTGGCCGAGGCTGCGCGCGGCGTGATCGAACGAGCGCGGAATGCGGCTGAAGCCCGCCTCGACCGAACCGACCGCAATCGCCAGGAAGCGTGCGACATAGGCGTAGCCGAGCGCTGCTCCGGACCCGATCAGCAGCAGGCCGGTTGGCGCGCCCAGCCATGCGAGCGCGGTTCGGTCGACCATCTGATCGAGGGCCGCGACGGGCAACAATATTCCGATGGCCACCACGGTGCCAGGCATCGCATAGCCGACCGTGGAAATCCGCTGCAAAGCCGCCGTGACGCGGCCGGGAAGCGAGCGCGCCGTATAGGCGATGATCACGCCGAAGAGCAGGATTGCGAGCGTGGCCATGGCCGACAGGGTGACGGTGTTGAGCGTTTCCGACAAAAGCCGGGGCGACAGCCCTGCGAAACGGACGCGCTTCCACGCCTCGACGACAAGATAGCTCGCCGGGGCGATGAACCCGATGAACACCGGCAGAAGGCCGAGCGCAAAAACCACCAGACCCGAAACGGTTCCGAGACGATGCGGTGTGAAACTCCGCGCCTTTTGTGCGCTCGACCAATAACGCTGACGACGGCGCGCCCAACGCTCTGTTGTGACGAGCGCGACCACCAATGACAGCATGGCGAGCGCAATCTGCGCCGCGCCCGGCAGGTCGGACCGCGTCACCCATGTCGTGTAGACCGAGACCGTCAGTGTCTTCACGCCCAGGAACTCCGAGGCACCGATGTCGTTCAGCGCCTCCATCAGCGCGAGGCTGACGCCGACGGCGATCGCCGGACGTGCCAGCGGCAGCGCAACGCGCCAGAAGACGCCGCCTTTGCCACTTCCAAGCGTGCGCGACACCTCGACCAGATTGGCCGCCTGGGTGAGAAACATCGCCCGCGTCGTCAGGTACACATAGGGGTAGAGCACGAAGCCGAGCAGCACGATGCAGCCGCCCATTGACCGGATGTCGGGAAGGCGGAATTCGTGTGGGCTGGTGAAGCCAAGTGCCACTCTGAGCGCACCCTGGACCAAGCCGATCGGATGGAGAAGATCGAGATAGACGTAGGCGATTATGTAGGTCGGCACCGCGAGCGGGAGGAGCAGCGCCCATTCGAGAAACCTGCGGCCGGGAAAGTCATAGGCGGTGACAAGCCAGGCCGTCGAGGTGCCAAGAAGCGTGACGAGGACACCGACGCCGATGAGTAGCGCCGTGGTCTGCTGGAAGGCCTGTGGCAGCACATAGGCGAGGAGATGCGGCCAGAGCCCGCTCGATCCCCGCAGCGCCTGCCAGATAAGGGCGAGAACCGGAGTCGCCACCAGCACAGCGACAAGCACGGTCGCCATGAACCACAGTCGCCCGGACCAGTACCGGGCGACCTTCACAGTGGGGGCTCTTCGCAGGCCGACATCCGATATCGGGAGATCACCGGGCGCAGCACTGCCCACGCCCGGATCGCCCATCAGTTGTCGAAGCCGACCTTCTCGGCCAGTTCGCTTGCCTGCTTGCGATGCTTGACGATTTCCGTCATCGGCACTGGATCGACTTTCAACGCACCGAACGAGGCGATGATCGGGTCGATCGGAGCGCCGGCCTTGACCGGGTATTCGAAATTTGCCTTGGCATAGAGTGTCTGGGCGTCGTCGGAGACCAGATATTCCAGCAGCTTGACCGCCTCACCCTTGTTCGGCGCATGCTTTGCGACGGCCGCGCCGCTGACGTTGACCTGCGTGCCGCCATCCTTGAACGTTGGCAGGACGACCTTGATCGCGTCGCCCCAGGCGACCTGCTCCTCACCGCCCTTGCCGGAGCGCATCAGTCCGACGTAGTAGGAATTGGCGATGCCTATCTGGCAAATGCCGCCGAGGATGTCCTTGGCCACATCGCGGTCGCCGCCGCCCGCCTTACGGGCGAGATTCCCCTTGACGGCGGCAAGCCATGCTTCCGTCGCCTCGGCGCCGTTATGTGCGATGTAATCGGCGAAAAGAGCGGTGTTGTAGGGATGCTGGCCGGACCGGATGCAGACCTTGCCCTTCCATTTTGGATCGGACAGGTCCTCGTAGTTGAACGCGGCAAGATCGAGATCCTTGGCCGCGTAGAGTACGCGGGCCCGCATCGACAGAGCAAACCAGTTGTTGGCCGGGTCACGCAGGTTCTCCGGGACCGCGGCTTTCAGAACATCTGATGCGACCGGCTGCGTCAGGCCTTTTTCGGCCAGGTCAGCGAGGTTGCCGACATCGACCGTCATGAGAATATCGGCAGGTGAGCTTTCCCCTTCCGAGGCCACACGCTCCGCCAGACCATCTTTCATGAAGACTGTATTGACCTTGACGCCGCTCGAGGCGGTGAAGGCGTCAAGCAGCGGCTGGATCAGCCCAGGCTCACGCGTGGTGTAGATGTTCAATTCGGCCGCCATGGCGCTGGCCCCGCCAGCGAGGGCGAAGACGCCACCCACCAGGGCGAGTCGCAATGTGGAAAGGCTCTTCATGAAGCGGTCCTCCATTAATTGATTGGTGCGGCCGGCATTGGTTGACAGCCCAGGAATTGCTCGATCATATGTGACTAATTTAGTCAAGTTACTTTGCGACCAAAGCGCTTGCGACTTATGCCGCAGCGAATATCAGGACGCCGCCTGGATCTACGGTCAGGTGGATCGGCTCACCCGGCTTTACATCGATCCGGCCGGTGGTGCGCAAGCGCAAGAGGTCAGCAACGCCCTCGATCCTGACCAGCAATTGTTCGATCTCACCCAGAAAAGAGCGGTTGACGACAAGCGCCGGCAGACCTTCGTCGGGACCTGAAAGGCAGACAGCCTGCGGGCGGATGCAGGCAAACGCCTTGCCGCCTTCCGGAAGATCGAGCCGGGCTGGAAAGCTGCCCAGCACCGTTTCGACCCGGCCATCGCGGTAGATGCCCTCTACCCTGTTGCACGGGCACAGAAATTCGGCGGCGTAGAGTGAGTTGGGATGATCATAGATATCGTAGCCCGTCCCGACCTGCACAACCCGCCCCTCCTGCATCAGCACAACCCGGTCACCGACGGAAAGGGCCTCCTCCGGGTCGTGCGTGACGAGGATCGCCGTCGTCCCCAAGGCTCTCAACGTCGAAATGGTCTCCTCGCGCACCCGCTCCCGCAGGCCACGATCAAGGTTCGAGAAAGGCTCGTCCATCAGCAGGATGACGGGTTTTGGGGCAAGCGCCCGCGCCAGTGCGACTCGCTGCTGCTCGCCACCTGAAAGCGTGTGTGGGTAACGGCCGGAAAGCGCCTGGATGCCGATTCGGGCGATCACCTCGGCCGCACGGGCGCTCGCCTCGCGCCGCGACAGCCGCTTGAGGCCGAAGGCCACGTTCTCCTCGACGGTCAGGTGCGGGAACAGGGCATAATCCTGGAACATGAATCCGATGTTGCGGTCTTCGGGCTCGACAAAGCTGTTCGCGCCCGCGATCTCAATGCCATTGAGCAGAATTCTTCCGCTGTCCGCAGTATCGACGCCTGCAATGATCCGCAAAAGCGAGGATTTGCCGCAACCGGACTGGCCGACCAGGCAGACGATCTCTCCAGGCGCAATCGAAAGCGAAACGTCATCCAGCGCCTGGGTGTCGCCGAAGCATCGGCTGATGTGTTCCAGCGTTAGCGGAGCGCCGGCATCATTTATCGTCCCATGCATCATTCGCCCTTAAGTTAAACCGACAAGCTGGCTCATTGCTGTTTAGATCAGCGTCGATCGGCTGGAAACTTGATTGCCATGAAAAAAACCCGGCCGCACGTTGGCGACCGGGTCCGTCTTGCTGGCCCAAGGGCCGTGTTCACATCTTGTAGCGAGATTATTTCGCCTTTGCGACGATCGATTCGAATGGCTTGTAGGCTTCCTTGGCGAGTTCGGCATAGAGGTCACCGATCTTGGTGGCTTCGGTGACGAAGGCTTCGTACGACTGCCTGGCAAAATCGGACTGGATCTCGATCGCCTTCTCCAGCGACTTGGCCGACAAAAGTTTCTCGGCTGCTGCGCTGCCCGCCTCGAAGCTTTTCTTGGTGTACTCGCCCGCCTCGGTGGCGATGGCCTGCGCACCCTTGGAAAGGGATGCGAAGCTCTTCAAGCCGCTATCCGCAAATTCCTTGCCGTATTTGCTGAAATCTTCATAGGTCTGGGTCATTCACGCAATCCCTTGCCAGTTGTCCTTGAGCGGTGGACGCGGCCTTGTCCCGGGCCGCGTTGTGCAATGCAAGCAATATATTGTGCACTGCACAAAAGTCAAGTTTTTTACCGAGTGCGGGTTTTCACCGGGTGCGGCCCCGGCCATCCGGCCAGCAGATCGGCGCAGCCGTCGGGAAATGGCTAAGATTCGAATAAAGAAAAGCTCAAGCTCGAAGAAAATGGTGAACGCCGCGGTTACCATAAACGGATTGGTAACGCTGGCCGCGATAGCTTGGCTTGAAGTGAGGCAGGACCCCTTTGCCGCCTCCACCGCAACAAAAATTCAAAGGAACCATCGGTGCGTCAGGCGTTGTCGGGCATTCTCTCCAAATCCGCGTCCTCCTTGAAAACGATCATGATCCTCGCTTTGACGATGACATTCGTCGTTGCCGGAGCTGCTTCGTCCATGGCGGCGAGGTCGGCGGCCATCGTCATCGACGCCAAGACCGGCAAGGTGCTTTACTCTTCGAATGCCGATGGCCGACGCTATCCCGCCTCGCTCACCAAGATGATGACGCTCTACCTGGCCTTCGAGGCCATGGCGAACGGCAAGATCGGCAAGAACTCCCGGGTCGTCTTCTCGGCCAATGCTGCTGCCGAACCGCCGACCAAACTCGGCGTCAAACGGGGCGGCGCGATCACCGTCGAGACCGCGATCCTGTCGATGGTGACCAAGTCGGCAAACGACTCGGCAACCGCAATCGGCGAACTTCTCGGCGGCAATGAAGCCAATTTCGCCCACATGATGACTGCCAAGGCGCGGGCACTGGGCATGAAGGGGACCGTTTTCCGCAACGCCCACGGCTTGCCAAATCCCGGTCAGTTCACCACCGCGCGCGATATGGCGGTGCTCGGCATCGCGCTGCGGGAGCATTTTCCCCAGTATTACAGCTATTTCTCGCAGCGTTCCTTTCTCTACGGCCGCAGGCGCATCAACGGCCACAACCGGCTGCTTGGACGCATCAAGGGCGTCGACGGCATCAAGACTGGCTACACCCGCGCCTCCGGCTATAATCTCGTCTCCTCGGTCGACGACGGCGATCGCCGCATCGTCGCGGTGGTCATAGGCGGGAAATCCGGCGGCAGCCGCGACAACCAGATGGCCGCATTGATCAAAACCTACCTGCCGAAGGCGTCGTCGCGCGGCAGCGGCATGCTGATCGCCAAGGCTGGCGGCGGCAACCCGATCACCGCTCTGGCGAAAGTATTCCTGCCCAAGCGCGACGCGCCGACGCCGGACAGCAGGCCGGAAGACGATGCGGCGTACAACGAGGCCCCGGACGGCGATGCCATTGCCTCCCTGGTCGAGGAGGCCGAGCCCGTCGTTGAAGAAGCCACCCCCGTCGTTGAGACCACGCCCGTCTCTCGGACCAAAAAGCTCGAGACAATGGCCGCGGCCACGGCGGACGATGTGGCGACCGCACGGGTCGCAGCAGCCTATGGCGAACCGGCAAAGGTCGATCCCGTCAACACGGCATCGGTGCCGTCCGGCTGGGCAGTCCAGGTCGCCTCTTCGCCAAAACAGTCCGAAGCCCAGGCTCTCCTGGACGAGACGAGCAAACAGGCGCCTTCGGTCCTGGCCGATGCTGTGGGCTTCACCGTCGCCTTCGAGAAAGGCGGCGTCACTTACTACCGCGCCCGGTTCGGCTTTGGCTCGAAGACTGCCGCCTCGAAAGCCTGCAACGCCCTGAAGAAAAAGAAAATCGAGTGCTACGCCGTCCACCAGTAGGCGGCGTCGAACCATCTCCCGGAAGAATTCTGCGTCGAAGGAGACTAGTTGTGATTGGAGAGCAAGACGTCCTTGGCTTCGTTGATCCGCGCCGCCAGAAACGAAGTGCCGCCGAGATCGGGGTGCAGGCGCTGCATCAGGCGGCGGTGCGCCTTGCGGACATCCGCCGCGGCGGCTCCCGCTTCAAGACCAAGGATCTTGTAGGCCTCCTCCTTAGTCATGGCGCCCGAACCTGGCGAAACACCCAGCCCGTCGCCACCATTCGCCTCCGCGTCTTTGCGCCAGATGGGAAATCTGCCGTCAAGATACGTCTCTAGCAGCTGGCGGCTCTCCGGGTCGCCGGGGAGTTCGCGATAAAGCTGCTGCAATTCCGCAAGGCTCATCGTGCCTAGCATCTTGCCTTCATGGCGGCCGGCGAGCACGAGCCCCTCCAGATTGCCGGTATCGTGATCAAGCTCCATTTCGAGGGCCGCGGTGCGCACCGTCGAATACTTGCCCGGCTCCAGTTTCGCCGTCGGCCGCTTCATCCGCATCGAGCCATACCAGGCGAGCGCCGTCGACAGGATCAAGCCGCCGATGCCTGCGCGTCCAACCAGAAGCGCGGTGACGCCGATCAGCGCCAGCAGGACAGGCCCAAGCGTCCTCATCCAGCTTGCGAGTTTCGCGGGGTCGGAGCGCAGAAACACCATGGCCACGCCGAGCAGCACCAAAAGCAACGCCGCGAATGCGATAGTCGCGCCCATCATTTCCTGCCGCTCCGCAGATGCTCGATCATCAGCCGGTCTTCCGGCCTGCCCCTGGCCTCCAGAGCCTTCAGCCCGCCCGTCGCAAACACCGCGACCGCCGATAGCAGGCTGGCCAAGGTTGCGGCGGCCCGTCGATCAAATCGGAACCAGGCGCCTTTGGACAGCCGCGCAATTTCCTTGAACGCCTTTTCCGCGCCGGCATCATGGCCCTCCTGAAAGACGAAGACAGGAACGCCGTGCAGCCCGAGGCTGCCGGCCTTTTCCGCCAGATCGTCGATATTTTCCTCCATCGCGTCGCCGATATAGACCAGCGCGTTGACCTTGGCCGCCGCCGTCTGTTTCAGCGCATGGGCGAGCACCTTGCCGATCTGGGTGTGGCCGCTGCGGCATTCGATCCGCGTCATCAGCTGCTTCAGCGCGCTCGTATCGGTGACGAATGCGGATGAGCGGCACTCGCCAAAACCGCGAAAATAGACCAGTTGGACCTTGAGCGCCCCGGCCTTGCCGACGGCGTCGAACATCTCGCCCTGCAGCGCACAGGCGAGATCCCAGGTCGGCTGGCGGCTCATGGTCGCGTCGAGGGAAAGGATCAGCCTGCCAGTACCGGTCGCGGACGCAGCCAGCGTCCTTGCCTGACGGATAAACGCGTCGATCTCGCCGGTGCTCGATTGGGATTCGACCGGCGCAGGATTGGCCTTTGCGGGCACGGGCTGCTTCTTGTCGCTCATGACATTCAAGATGTGGCGTTGTCGCACAGCTTGCAAGCCCGGCATGAGGCGAGATGGAGGGCCGGCGATCACATCGCAGCTTTGAATTTTGGGGGTCTTCCTGGATCAACGCTTGATTGCCAAGTCGCTGGTACGACCTAATTTCCTGGTCGGCAAGACAAGTGGACCCTCCGGAGGTAATCATGCCAGACCTCAAGCCTGTTGACAGCGTCGAAGTACTCGTTCTGGTCGACAACACAACCGACAATCTCTCCTCGGTGCCTGCATTCGTCGAAACCGAATTTGGAGCGCTGGGACGCAAGCGGCGCGGCGCCTGGGTCCTTGGCGGCGCGTGCCTCTGCTGCGCCGCGCATGGCCTTTCCTGCCTTATAACGATCAGACAGGGCGCGGAGATCAGGATCATCCTGTTCGACAGCGGTCCGGAGGACCGCATATTCGAGCAAAATGTCTCAAGGCTGGGAGTTGATCTGGGATCGGTCGAAGCCATCGTCCTTTCGCATGGCCATTTTGACCATGGCGGGGCGATGCTAAGAGCGCTGCAGATCATCCGTGACCGGAATGGCGGTCGCTGGATTCCTTATTATTCCCACCCCGACATGTTCCGGACACGCGCGATGAAACAGCCGGATGGCGGCATGCTGCTCTTGGAGGATGTTCCGGGCATCGACACGCTGACGGCTCATGGCGCCAAGGTCATCAACACCACCGAGGCGCAGCCGATAGCGAACGGCATGGCTTTTCTGAGCGGCGAGATACCGCGCGTAACAACGTTTGAGCGAGGTCTTCCTGGGCAGCATCGGATGAAGTTGAACGGCGAGGGATGGGAACCCGATGAGTTGCTCATCGACGAGCGGTTCGTCGCCGTTAATGTCACGGGCAAGGGTCTGATCATCTTCACTGCATGTACTCACGCCGGAGCAGTCAACGTGCTGAAACATGCGAAGGAAACGTTCGGCGACACGCCAATTCACGCTGTCGTCGGAGGCTTGCATCTGGCTGGTCCGAATGAGCGGATCATCCCTGAAACCGTCAAGTCGATGGGCGAATTCAACTTGGCCTGCATCGTCGCCGGTCATTGCACCGGCTGGCGCGCCATGAACGCCCTTTCAGACGCTTTTGGAGAAGAAAGGCTCGTGCCGATTTCGGTAGGCAAGCGATATACGTTCTAGAGCAGGCCGAGATCGGCAAGCTCGCGCCTGAGTTTCGGCGGCATTTCGACCAATCCCGCTTTGCCCTTGGTGAGATCGGCCGGTGCGTCCGACGGTTTCAGATAGCGCCAGCCCTGAAAGGCGCGGCGCGGCTGCCATTCGGTCAGCACGACCGCGGGATCGAGGATCAGGTGACAGCGGCCGATACCCTCGTCATCGGTGAAAGGACGGATTTCGGTGATCAACTGGCGGCATTGCACATTGCCCTTGATCACCCAGTAGAGCGAACCGCCATCGGTGATTTCGGCGCCGCGCGTCGGCATCATGCGGGTGGTGTGGTAGTGCTCGACCGGTTCACCGGCGCGCCGCCGTTCGTCGAGGCGGAAGGCGATCCACTCTTCGAGATCTTCGACGCTGTCGCAGCCGACGCAGAGCTTTATGAGATTGAGGGACATGGTTCAAGGTTTAGTCCGGCGCGCGAAGGCGTCAACTGGCCAATCGACTTTTCTCCACAGTGCCGACTTTCTCCACAGCGGCAATCCGCTGTGCAAAGTTTGGCCACAGCGCAAGCTTTGGCTCAGCATTCCACGATATTGACGGCCAGTCCGCCGAGGCTGGTTTCCTTGTATTTCTCGTTCATGTCGAGGCCGGTCTGGCGCATGGTCTCGATTGCGGCATCGAGCGGCACGAAATGAACGCCGTCGCCCTTGATGGCCAGCGACGCGGCAGTCACCGCCTTGACGGCGCCGAGCGCGTTGCGCTCGATGCAAGGCACCTGCACCAGCCCGCCGACCGGATCGCAGGTCATGCCGAGATGATGCTCAAGCGCGATCTCGGCGGCGTTCTCGACCTGCTCGGGCGTGCCGCCCATCACGGCGCACAGCCCCGCTGCCGCCATCGCCGAGGCCGAACCGACCTCGCCCTGGCAGCCGACCTCGGCGCCCGAGATCGAAGCGTTGGTCTTGATGATGCCGCCGACCGCTGCTGCGGTCAGCAGGAAATCGCGGATGCTTGGCTGGTCGGCCTCGGGATGGAAATGCAGCCAGTAGCGCAGCACCGCCGGCAGCGTGCCTGCAGCACCATTGGTCGGCGCGGTGACGACGCGCCCGCCGGCGGCGTTCTCCTCGTTCACCGCCATGGCATAAATCGACAGCCAGTCGTTGGCGAGCAGCGGATTGGGCCGATTCTGCCGCCACTGCTCCTGCAGCTTGTCATGCAATTGTCGCGCGCGTCGGCGCACCTTCAGGCCGCCCGGCATGATGCCGTCCTGCGCCAGGCCGCGCTCGATGCAGCTCTTCATGGCGCTCCAGATGCCGTCGAGGCCGGCGTCGAGTTCTTCGCGCGACATCTGCGTCTCTTCGTTGACGCGCTTCATGTCGGCGATGGAAAGACTGCTTTTCGCGGCCATCGACAGCATCTCGACAGCATTCTTGAAGGGGTATGGAACCTTCTTGCCTTCGCTCGTCACCGAGCCCTTCGCCTTCATCCGCTGCAGTTCTTCTTCGGAAACCACGAAGCCGCCGCCAATCGAATAGTAGATGCGCTTGAGCAGCAGGCGGTCGTCGGCATCAAGGGCGGAGAAAGCCATGCCGTTGGCGTGGCCGGAAAGCGGCGTCTTGCGATCCAGCACCAGATCCGTGGCCGGGTCGAAGCGATAGGACGGATGGCCGGGCGGCGAAATCCGCTTCTCGGCGGCGATACGGTCGACGATGCTGTCGGCCTGATCGGGGTCTACCGTCTGCGGCGTCTGGCCGGCAAGCCCGAGCACGACAGCGCGATCTGAACCATGGCCGATGCCGGTATAGGCAAGCGAGCCGTGCAGGCTGGCGGCGATGCGGTCGACCTTGGCGCCGACCGGGCGTGGCCAGTCATCTCCCGCGACCTCGTCGAGAAAACGCCGCGCAGCGGTCATCGGTCCCATCGTGTGCGAACTCGATGGTCCAATGCCGATCTTGAACAGGTCGAAAACCGAAAGGAACACGCGTCGCTCTCCTATTGGAATTTACATATAGGAATTCCTGTGATGTTTCCGCTCTTTCGAAGATTGCGGCGCTGCACCTGCCGACCTTGTTTGCTCCGGCAGCGACATCGTTGTGTTCCGCCATCGAAGCGCCGCCACCGCTTGTGGTAAGAGGGTTGCATGGGCGATTCCTTCCATTTGTCGACGGCAGACCTCGTTGCGCTTGCCTTCTTCGTTTTCGTGTGGGTGCTGCATACGCTCGCCTCCGACGGAAAGCTGGTCAGGCGCATGTCGCTGACGACGGCGATGAACGTCCAGCGTCAAGCCTGGATGCGGAACATGGCCGAACGCGAGGTCCGCATTGTCGACACCGCCATCATGGCCGGCCTTCAACAGGGAACCGCCTTCTTCGCCTCCAGTTCGCTGATTGCGATCGGCGGCTGTTTTGCCCTGCTCGGCGCCTCCGATCAGGTTGTTTCGGTGCTGAGCGACCTGCCGCTCGGCGCGACGTCGTCCCGCTCCGCCTTTCAGATGAAGGTGTTCGGATTGGTGCTGATTCTTGCCTATTCCTTTTTCAAGTTCGGCTGGGCCTACCGGCTGTTCAACTATTGCTCGATCCTGATCGGTGCGGTGCCGATCCCGCACGGCGAGGCTTCACGCAACCCGGTCAGCGAGACGGCGGTATGGCGGGCGGCGCGCATGAACATGCTGGCCGGAAAACATTTCAATTCCGGCATGCGCGGCGTGTTCTTCTCGATCGGCTATCTCGGCTGGTTCGTCGATCCAAAAGTATTCGTGCTGTCGACGCTGCTGTTGCTGGCGGTTCTGGTGCGTCGCCAGTTCTTCTCGGCGGCGCGGCAAGCCGTGATCGGTCAGCCGCCCGAGCCGACATCCGGTCCGGGAAAAAGCCGATCGATGCGGCCCGACAGCCGGTAGGCGACGCCCCTCACCCCTTCAGGTGGGAGACGACACTACCACCACTTTTCCGGCTGGAACGTACCCGCAGCCTGTTCGATGACATGGGCGGTCTGGAACAAGGTTTCCTCGTCGAACGGCCGGCCGATGAGCTGCAGGCCGAGCGGCAGGCCCTTGGCGTCGAGCCCTGCGGGCACGGCGATGCCCGGCAGTCCGGCCATGTTCACGGTCACCGTGAAGATGTCGTTGAGGTACATTTTTACCGGGTCGGCGGCCATGTCCTCGTCGGCGATGCCGAAGGCCGCTGACGGCGTCGCCGGCGTCAGGATGACGTCGACGCCGGCAGTGAATGCATTTTCGAAATCCCGCTTGATGAGGTTGCGCACCTTCTGCGCCTGCAGATAGTAGGCGTCGTAGTAGCCGGCGGAGAGCACATAGGTGCCGATCATGATCCGGCGCTTGACCTCGCGGCCGAAGCCGGCGGCGCGGGTCTTCTCGTACATGTCGACGATGTCCTTGCCCGGCACGCGCAACCCGTAGCGGACGCCGTCATAGCGGGCTAGGTTCGACGAGGCTTCGGCGGGCGCGACGATGTAATAGGCCGGCAGCGCATATTTGGTATGCGGAAGCGAAATGTCGACGATCTCGGCGCCGGCATCTTTCAGCCAGGCAATGCCCTTCTGCCACAGCGCCTCGATCTCGTCGGGCATGCCGTCGACGCGGTATTCCCTGGGGATGCCGACCTTCATGCCCTTGATCGGCTTGCCGATCGCCGCCTCGTAATCCGGCACCGGGCGGTCGACCGAGGTGGTGTCCTTCGGATCGACCGAGGCCATGGATTTCAAGAGAATCGCGGCGTCACGCACGTCGCGGGCGATCGGACCGGCCTGGTCGAGCGACGAAGCGAAGGCGACGATGCCCCAGCGCGAGCAGCGGCCGTAGGTCGGCTTGATGCCGACCGTGCCGGTAAAGGCGGCGGGCTGGCGGATCGAGCCGCCGGTGTCGGTGGCGGTGGCGCCGGCACACAGGAACGCCGAAACGGCGGAGGCCGAGCCACCCGACGAGCCGCCCGGCACGAGCTGGGCGTTATCCAGCGTGCGCGCGGTCCTGGTGCCGCCAGCCGAAACAAAGCCGCCATCGCCCTGATGCGTGGTCGGCATCACCATCGTGTCGACGCGCGAACGCCGCCATGGATTGACGACCGGGCCGTAGTAGGAGCTCTCATTGGACGAGCCCATGGCGAACTCGTCCATGTTGAGCTTGCCGAGCATGACGGCGCCGTCGGCCCACAGATTGGCGGTGACGGTCGATTCGTAGTGCGGCTTGAAGCCGTCCAGCACATGACTGCAGGCCTGGGTGTGGATGCCTTCGGTGCCGAACAGGTCCTTGATGCCGAGCGGAATGCCTTCGAGCGACCCGCCCTCGCCCTTCGCAAGCTTTGCGTCCGAGGCCCTGGCCATGTCGCGCGCCTTGTCATCGGTTACGACGACATAGGCATTGAGCGCCGGATTGGCCCGCTCGATTGCCTGGAGATAGGCTTCGGTGATCTCGGTTGCGTTGATTTCCCGGGCGCGCAGCTTGGCGCGGGCCTGCGAAATCGTCAGGTGGGTCAGGTCGCTCATCAGGCAAGGCTCTTTTCGTAAAACACCGACCACCCGGAATCGGGATAGTCCAGCACCGGGCCGCAGCGCGAAAATCCGGCGCGTTCATAGACGGTCCACGCAGCCGGATGGCGGTCGCCGGTTTCCAGCACCAGACGCTTCAGTCCTTCATTGCGCGCCAGCGCCTCGATTCGCTCGACGATCCCGGCGCCGATCTTCTGCCCGCGATGCGAAGGCCGCGTGTACATGCGCTTGACCTCGCCGACGGCGCCATCGTGGCGTTTCAGCGCGCCGCAGCCGATGGCGAGGCCGTTGTCGCGAGCGATGAAGACAGTCGTGTCGTTGTCGGCCATCTGCTCGACGGTCATGTGGGAGCAGTGCTCCGGCGGCGTCAGTTCCAGCAGCGTGTCGTTGAGCTCCTTGACCAGCCCGCGCACGTCGTCCTGCAGCGGCATTTCGATGGCGATCTCGATTGCCATCGGCGCGCTACTCCACGACCTTCGGAACGAGGAAGAAATTCTCTTCGGTGGCCGGTGCGTTGGCGACGATGTCGGCCGCCTTGCTGCCGTCGGTGACGACGTCCGGGCGCTTCTTCATCTCCATCGGAATGACCGACGTCATCGGCTCGACGCCGGCGACGTCGACCTCGTTCAACTGCTCGACAAAGCCGAGAATGGCGTTTAACTCGCCGGTCATGCGCTCGGCATCCGCCTCGCTCACCGCAATGCGGGCGAGACGCGCGACGCGCTTCACTGTCTGCAGATCAACGGACATATTTGCTTGTGCCTCGGGAAAACCAGTCCGCGCTATAGCGGCGCGGCGCGTGCCGCGCAACATGCATCGTGCCGAGAACCGGCCCGGAGGTCGATGGCAGCGCAACGCCGTCGCAGCGAACAGCTTGCGCCTTTGGCATGCTCTACAAGGTGCATGCACTACAAGGTGATTGTCCCGCCGATCTCCGGCAACGCCACCTTCACGCCGGAACCCTCCAACCCCGCGACGAACTTGTCGGCGGTCTGGTCGATGATCGGAAACGTGCCGAAGTGACTGGGAATGACCGTCTCGAACTGAAAGAAGCGCCGGCAGGCAAGGGCCGCCACCGCGCCGCCCATGGTGAAGCGGTCGCCGATCGGCACGATGCCGATCTTCGGCTCGTGCAGTTCGTTGATCAGCGCCATGTCGGAAAAGATGTCGGTGTCGCCCATATGATAGAGCGTCTTGTCTTCCTGGAAATGCAGCACGAGCCCGCCCGGGTTGCCGAGATAGGTGTTCTGGCCCTTGTCGCCCGGGAACGACGAGGAATGCAGCGCCTGGACGAAGGTGGCGGTGAAGCCGCCGCAATCGATCGTGCCGCCGATATTGCCCGGATTGATCTTTTTGTCGCTGACGCCCTTGCCGACCAGGTACATGCAGATCTCGAAATTGGCGACCAGCATGGCGCCGCTTTTCCCAAGCACTTCAAGCGCACCGGTGATGTGGTCGCTGTGGCCGTGGGTCAGCAGCACATGCGTGACCCCTTCCGCCGGCTCTTCCCAGCCGCCCGTCCATGACGGATTGCCGATCAGGTAGGGATCGATGAGGATTTTCGCTTCGGCGGTTTCGACGCGAAATGCGGAATGTCCGTACCAGGTCAGTTTCATGAATGCCTTCCTCGATTTTTGCTTCGCCAAAGGATAGAACGCCGGCAGTGAAATTAAAGTCCCACAGCGTCCATTGCGGCGTATAGTCCGAGGAAAGCCGTTGAGCATCATCACCATCGAGGAGTTGCCGGCGCGGCTCGGCGGCGGCAAGACTCTGGCCGGGCTCGACCTTGGCGACAAGACGATTGGCGTGGCGGTTTCCGACCGGGGCTTTGCCTTCGCCCACCCGCGTCCCGTCATCATGCGCAGGAAATTCTCGCTGGATGCCGCAGTGCTGCTCGCCTTGCTGGAGAAAGAGAATGTCGGGGCCGTGGTGCTCGGCCTGCCGGTCAACATGGACGGGTCGGAAGGCCCGCGCGCCCAGAAATCCCGCGCCTTCGCCCGTAACATGGCTGGTGTGACCGACGTGCCCTTCGTTTTGTGGGACGAGCGGCTGTCGACGGTGGCGGCCGAGCGGACTCTGATCGAGATGGATTTTTCGCGCCGCAAACGCGCCGGCAAGATCGATTCGGCCGCGGCGGCCTTTATTCTGCAGGGCGCGCTCGACCGGCTTCAGGCGCTCGGCGTCGACGCCTGGTCGAAATAGCGGTCGCGCATTATCCTGATCCAGCCACCGATCACGCGGCGGCGGCGAAATGCCCAAAACGCCATGAGCAGCAGGCTGTCGAGGATGCAGGCCTTTGCCACCATGCCCGGAATGAGCGCCGGATCGATGCCAAGCATCTCGCCATAGAGTTGGAAGACCAGGTCATGCAATTGGCGGCTCAGCATGACATAGCCGAAATTGATGTCGTTGAGAGACAGGAAGAACCAGCCCCAGAACAGGGCGAGCGGCGTCGCCCATAGCGCGAGCAAGGTGCGCATCAGCGGTCCCTCAAGTTCGTGTCCGGCCACAAGTTCGTGTCCAGGCTGCCTGAAATGCGCGAGAGCGCCGCGTTGTGCGCCGCCGCCTTCGCCATCAAGGAGCTCAATATATGCCGCATAGCGTTCCTGCTTCCGTAGACAGGACAGTGGGCTTTGCGGCCTGCCGCTGCAATGGAAACCATTTGTTAAGGTTAACGGTCATCCACAGACCTTACCTTCTCCCCTTGTGAGGGCTTTGCGCGGGAGCCGAAGTTTGGCGCAGATGGCGCATGGGGCGTTTTTTAAACCGCAATCAAGCCACATTG
>NZ_JBVVQJ010000057.1:0-27115 GCF_055811475.1 Mesorhizobium sp. WSM4829
GCCTCGCAGAGTTCCAAGCCATCAAGTACGGAGCCACGCTCGATGTGTGAATCCGATAGGTATAGTGACGGGGAGAAGGGAGCTGAACGCAGCCACGGCTCCATTCTTGCGACGTTGCCAGTTGGCGAAAGCTGTGATGAAGGCGTCCTTCTCCCCGTCTCTATACGGGGAGAAGTGCCCGGCAGGGCGATGAGGGGCAGCGCGACGCCGCGGAAATCCTCCGCAGCGTCACCATCTCTCGATGCTCCCCGCTCTTGTATCCGGCGACGGCACGGGGCAAGGATCGCGACCAACCGATTTGCAACGGAGGCGCAAGACATGTCGCTCAAGGGAAAGACGCTGTTCATCTCCGGCGGGTCGCGCGGCATCGGGCTGGCGATCGCGCTGCGCGCCGCGCGCGACGGCGCCAATGTGACCATCGCGGCCAAGACCGCCGAGCCCCACCCGAAGCTGCCGGGCACGATCTATACGGCGGCTGAGGAGATCGAGCAGGCCGGCGGCAAGGCATTGCCGATGCTGTGCGACATACGCGAGGAGGGGCAGGTGGCCGAGGCGGTCGCCAGAACCGTCGAAAAATTCGGCGGCATCGACATCTGCATCAACAATGCCAGCGCCATCCAACTCACCGGCACGCTGGAAACCGACATGAAGCGCTACGACCTGATGCACCAGATCAACACACGCGGCACGTTCCTGGTTTCCAAAATGTGCATTCCGCACCTGAAGTTGGCCGACAATCCTCACATCTTGAATCTGGCGCCGCCACTCGACATGAAGGCCAAATGGTTCAAGAACCATGTCGCCTATACGATGGCCAAATTCGGCATGTCGATGTGCACGCTGGGCATGAGCGCGGAGTTCGCCAGGGACGGCATCGCCGTCAATTCGCTGTGGCCGATCTCGACGATCGATACGGCAGCGGTTCGCAATCTTCTGGGCGGGGCGACAGTGGCGGCGATGAGCCGTTCGCCCGATATCATGGCCGATGCCGCGCATGCGATCCTGCTCAGGCCGTCGCGCGAAGCGACCGGCAATTTCTACATCGACGAGGAGGTGCTGCGCGCCGAGGGCGTCAGCGATTTTTCGATCTATGCGCCTGACGCGACAGGTCCGCTTGCCGGCGATTTCTTCGTGCCGGACGAGGTGTTTGCGAATTCGAAAACCAACGTGAAAAATATCTACTGACTGGCACCGGCATAGCCCTCGTTTCCCAACCGAAGCCGGAAACAAAAACCCCGCCGGCGAGGGGGTACCGGCGGGGCTCATGTGTCCCGCTGGAGTCGGGACAGGGCAGGGAAGCCCTAGCCAGAATCTGGGGTGGACGACCTCGCGATTCAATGCCTGGTTAAATCGCGACTTACATTCTCCTTCAACCTCGGCTGATTGCCGGAAATTGCCCAACCCGGAGAAACCGGGGTGGGCTATGTCTTCCCGCATAGATTCCAGAAACCAGATCAGGTTTCTGAAACTGCGAGTTAATTCGCGCTGGCGACCGGCGCCACCAGCGAGGTGATGCGGCGGATGGCGACGCGACGGTTCTCGCGCTCCGGCTCCGACGTATCGACCTTGAGATACTCCTCGCCATAGCCCTGTGTCGTCAGGTTCTCCGGCGGGATGCTGAAGGCATTGCTCAGGGCTTCGGCGACCGCCTCCGCGCGACGGTCGGACAGAGCGAGGTTCGCCTCCGGCTTGCCGACGGCATCGGTATGGCCTTCGATCAGGAAGGTTTCCGCCGGGTTCTTTTCCAGCAGCTTCTCCATGGCGCTGGCGACGCCTTCCAGTTTCTGCACCTCGGTTTCGGGGATCGAGGCTGAACCGAATTCGAAGTTCAGCGTGTCGAGGTCGATACGGCGGGCGATGTCGCGCACGCGGGCCGAGCGCTTGACCTCGTCGATCGAGTAGAGGCGCTGCACCCTCTCCACCGGCGGCTGTTCAAGGAAGGCATAGTAGTCGTCCGGATCCTCGACCTCCTCGGAATCCAGAATGTACTCCTCGCGCGGAATGTCGATCCGAATCGGCGGCAGGTCGTCGCCTGGATCGCGCCAATCGCCATCGTCCTCATAGTGCCGTTCGTCGACATAGCTCAGCACATATTCGCGTCCGTCGGGCGCGATGCGTGAACGCTGGACGACATCACCGTAGCGGTTGCGGATGGTGACGATCTGGATACCATTGTCACGCTCGACGATTTCCCGGGTGCGATTGCTCGACAACTCCTCATAGTAGACGTTCCGCGCGCCACGCCGCATGCGCGGCGCATCGTCGCTTTCCACGATCGTCTGGTTGTTGAACTGGAGGATAACACGGTCGCCGAGTTCCCTGACGACGTCGACCCCGCGCGGGCGTTCACGACGGCGGCGAACGTTTTCCTCGTCGGGCGCACGCTCAACGCGTCTTCCCTTTTCCTCCGTCGCCCGAACCATCCTCTCAAGCTTGATCGCCTGCTGGGCCGCCCTGTCATCGGTGGGCGGCGGTCCCTGATCGACCGGAGCCGGCCTCGGGGCTTCCGCCTGTTCGCCGTTCTGCTGCGTCGGCTGTCCACCCGCGTCCTGGCCGCCGGTTTCTTGCGCGTTGTCCCTGCCGCCCCTGCGCTTGCGCACGGCATCCTTCTGGCTGTCGAACACGGGAGCCTCGCCCTGGGCCGGACCTTCGCCTTCGGCGGGCGCGGCCTGCTCGCGCTCGGCGGGCTGCTCGCCGGTTGAGGGCTGCTCGCCTGTCACCGGCTGTTCGTCGATAGGCTTCTTGCGGCGGTCCTTAGCCTGATCCCGGGGCTGTTCGCCCTCGGCGGGAGCCGTTTGCTGGTCGGTCGGAAGCGGCTCGGCCTGCTCGCCGGCTTCCTTGCTGGCTGGCTGTTCGGATGGTGCGGCTTCGATCTGCTGGTCCTGTTCCCGCTTCTTCCTGCGCGGCGTGACCTGCTCGTTGTCATTTGCGGGTGCGACCTCTTCGCCAGGCGCAGCCTGCTCGGCTTCCTGCTGCTGTTGCCGGTCGCGCTTCTTTCTGCGCGGTTCGGGCTGTTCGTCGCTGGCAGGCGCCGCCTGCTCGGCGGGCTTTTCGGCAGGTGCTGCTTCCTGCTGCTGTTGCCGGTCGCGCTTCTTCCTGCGCGGTTCGAGCTGTTCGTCGCTGGCGGGTGCGGCCTGCTCGGCGGGCCGTTCGGCCGGTGCGGCTTCCTCCTGCTGTTGCCGGTCACGCTTCTTTCTGCGCGGCTCGGGCTGTTCGTCGCTCGCAGGTGCGGCCCGCTCGGCGGGTGCGGCTTCCTCTTGCTGTTGCTGCTCGCGCTTTTTCCTGCGCTGACCGCCCTGCTGCTCCTCGCCGGAAGGCGCGGCCTGTTCCTCGCGCTTCTTGCGAGGCTTCTGCTCCGGTTCCGCCTGCGGTGCGCAGCCTTCCGCCGACTCGCCTTCGGGGCAATTCGATTGCACGGGGATCAACGGCGTGGCGGTACTCTGCGGTGGGTCGAACGCGGCGCTGCCCTGCAACGGGAATGCGCCCAACGGCGCGGACGCCATCAGCAGGCCAAGTGCCGTGCCTGCCAGAATCCGTGGTTGGCGTTTCATTAAAAATCCTCCTTTGGCGTCCCATCCCGGCCCAAACTGTTCATCAACCGGATTGGTTCCGGCTAGCGGGCATTAACGGCTACGAAGGGCAATTGGCCGGCGTTTTGAAGGCGACTTCGTGTTATTCCTATGGTGCCGGCCTAGGGGGGCTGGCCGGGTCTGCGTCTGTTGCGGTGCTTGACCTTCACCCTGCCAGGGGCCACATCCCGTCGATGGAAACGCCGTTCTGGAAAACCAAGACGCTCGAGGCGATGACCCCGGCCGAGTGGGAATCGCTTTGCGACGGCTGCGGCAAATGCTGCCTGTCGAAACTCGAGGACGAAGACACCGGCGCGATTTACTGGACGAGCGTCGGCTGCCGGCTGTTCGACGCCGAAACTTGTCGCTGTTCCGATTATGCCAACCGGTTGGCGCGCGTCCCGGACTGCGTCGGTCTGACGCCGCAGAATGTGCGCACCATCAGTTGGCTGCCCAAAACCTGCGCCTACCGGCTGGTCGCCGAGGGCCACGATCTCTACTGGTGGCACAGGCTGGTGTCAGGCAGTGCCGAGACGGTGCATGAGGCCGGCATCTCAATGCGGGGCCGGGTCAGCGCCAGCGAGACCGATCTTGCCGAGCCCGACGACTATTTCGAGCACATGCTGGACGACGAGCCCTAGCGACGGGCCTTCAGGACCCGGAACCGGCTGTCCGACAGCGCGTTTTCTATCCAATGGTTCAGAACCGACCGGATTGTTCAGAACCGGAAGCCGAGAAGACTGCGCAATTGCTTGTTGCTACATGAACCGGAAATGAACGGCCGGTTCGTAGAAAGTTCAGATACGCAAGCGCATTCTCCTCGCCATCGGTAAGACACATTGGTTCGGTCAAAGGCGGGCGGAAGCCCTGAATAAGGAGAGAAGACATGTTCAACACGATCAAGACGGCGGCCCTTTCGGCGCTTATCGGCCTCGGCACGCTTGCCGCCATTCCCGCCACAGCCCATGCAGACAGCATCTACCTCGGCTTCGGCAACGATGACGATCCGCGCGTCGGCGTCTATTCCGGCGATGATGACGATGGTTACTACCGCGAACGCCGCCGCGAACGCGACTGGCGCCGGTCCTGCTCGCCAAACCGTGCTCTCGGCAAGGCAGAGCGCATGGGTCTGCGCCGTGCCCGTATCATCGACGTCGGCCGCCGCACCGTGAAAGTAGCGGGCCGCCAGTATGGCGACCGCGTCGTGGTCGTGTTCGCCAATGAGCGCGGCTGCCCGGTCCTCTACCGGTAAGCGTTCGCACGTTGCCTACCGGCACGGCCTGCCTGGCAGTATGACCTTCTGAGAAGGTCAGCTTTAGGGACATGACCTTCTGCGACGGTCGGTCTGGAGACACGATCTTCGCAGAAGGTCGGTCTGGAGACACGATCTTCGCAGAAGGTCGGTCTGGAGACACGATCTTCGCAGAAGGTCGGTCTGGAGTAGAGCCCCCGAGATAGAAGGGTGCGGCTCGAAAAAACCCCGGAGGACCAGTCCTCGGGGGTTTTTTAATGCAGCAAAGTCAATGTTGCCGGTTACCCGCGCTTCAGCGGGCGGTCACTTCAACTCGAAAGTGACTGTGACCTGCACCGTGTAGGAATTCTCGCCAGCCTGCACCGGAACCGATTCGCGGGCCGCATCAAAGGCCTTGGCGGTCATCGGTATCGGCGGCGGCGCGACGTTCTGGTCGGTGATTTCCAGCACCCGCCCGATGCTGACGCCGGCGGCTTCGGCCAGCGTCCTGGCCTTGGCCATTGCGTCGGCGACCGCCTTCTTGCGGGCTTCGGTGACAGTTGCCGTTGGATCCTCGTTGGAGAACGAGATGCCGCCGCCCTGGTTGACGCCGAGCGATACCGCCTTGTCGAGAATCTCGCCTGTCTTGTCGATGTCGCGGATGCGCACCGAAAGCGTGTTGGTCACCTGGTAGGCGATGAGTTCGGCTTCCTGGCTGCCGTCCGGCTTGTTGGTATAATTGTAGCGCGGGCTGATCTGGATGCCGGCTGTCTGCAGGTCGCGCTCCTTGATGCCGGCCGACTTCATTGCGGCGATCACCGAGGCCATGGCGTCGTTGTTGGCATCGAGCGCGGCACGCGCGGTCTTGGCCTCGCGCATGACGCTGAGCGTCAGCAGCGCCAGATCGGGGGCCGCGGTCGCTTCGCCTTCGCCAGTGACGACGATGCGGGGCGGCGGCGGCGAATCGGCCGCGCCGGCCATCGCCGGAAAAGCGATTGCGGCGGCGAGCGCCAAGGGCAAAAGATGTCTGGTCATAAAAATCTCCTCGGTCTGCGATCCAGTCGCGCTTGTCGACTACCGCATCGGCATAAAAATCGGAATCGATTTTCGGGAAGCTCGATGCGTAGATTCAAAGCGTTAGAGCGTATTTTGTATTTTGCGCGTCTAAGTGGACGCACCTCGCTCTAATGTCTGAATATGGGCTGATTTGGACGATTTCGGCCAGCCCATCCGGAAAGCCTTGTGCGGTTCGGGGAAAAACATTAATCCAGCCGCGTGTGGGGCCTGTAGCTCAATGGTTAGAGCCGGCGGCTCATAACCGCTTGGTTGGGGGTTCGAGTCCCTCCGGGCCCACCAAAAATATTGATTGCATTGCAAAAAATCGGCTTTTGCCCACGCTTTGCCCACGGCATGCACGGCGAGGAAGAAAGCGACGAAAGCCGCTTTGATAAATCGCTTCGAGGTTCTGGCTCACCGCACGACCCGCAAAGTCGCCCGCCGCTTCATCTGATCGCGCTTTTCCTCGCGCCGGTTGATCGCCATCGCAATGTCGACTGCAATTCTTTTTTTGTTAGCCTCGCGCACGTAATCGTCCGTCACCGTCATGGAAGAATGTCCCATCGCTTCCATTATAGCGCGTGCCTGGATGTTGCATTCGGCGAGGTAGGTGCCGAACGTGCGGCGCAGGCCATGAAGCGTATAGCCGTCAGGAATGTCAGCCTGCCGGGCCCAATGCTGCATCATGCCTGTCAGGCTCTTCTCTGAAAACGGGTTGCCATAGCCGTTCTTCAAGACGGTTCCACCCTTCGAGCGGTCAAGTGGGTCTAGCGCTGCCGCCAGCTTGTCCACCACGGGAATGAACATCTCCCTCCCGCCATGGCGGTTACGATTCTTCTTCTGTCGGAAGGCAAACGCCTCGATCAATGCCAAGGAACCATCGAACAGTTCGATCTCTTCAGTCACCAGATCATCCCATTCAAGATCAGCGATGTCCCCTCGTCGGTTGCCGAGCCAGAAACCCAGCGCATAGCAGGTCCGAGCGGGTGTACCGATCGGATGTCTCTCTTCATACTTTTCTCGGATCGCAATTGGCCAAGCCGGGTTCTTGGTCGATTTTGGTATGCGCACGCGAATCGACAACGATGGATCATCCTGCGGCTTTATCCATTTCTCGACTTCGATAGCCACCCAGAGGAGCTTTTTGACGGCTACCAGCATGTGTTTGGCGACGGTGCGGTTTGTCTTAAAGATACCTTCGATGATCGTGCGAAGCCTGTCGGCATCCATGTACTCAACCGGCACATCGCGCCATGTCAGCACATGTTCGGGGTCGACAGGCATATTCAGGAAACGCTCTATCAAGTTGCTGTTCTTGGCCTGGGTAGCCGGATCGAAGTCAGCCCACTCCATCGTGGTTTCAAGTCGCCGTGCTGCGTGCCCGAACGAACGCGACAGGACACGTCCCGACATGTCAATGATTTCCGATTTACCTATGCAACCTTCGACGGCACGTCGGTAGCAGGCTTCAAACGCTTCGTCGCCCGGCTGTCCGGGCAAGGCGATCTGCCGAGCATGGCGATTTGCACGAAAGCGCCAGTACTCCTTGCCGTTGACGACGCGGGAAGAAGCCCCAGGGTAGTCAGGATGTTTAGCCATCAAACGCTCTTTCGAGGCTTCTGCTGGAGTTGCCCACCACCATGCACCTTCTCATGAATTGGATTATGCGAAACGGCCTTGCTTTCCATGCCAACGCGCAGGAGCACCGGGTAAGGGAACCCTCTGCCTTGCTCGATGCCTTCAAAGGTGCGCTTCGATATTCCCAGCACCTTGGCCGCGGCTTCAGCAGTGAGCCCTTCCTTGGCCCGCCAGGCTTTGACTTCTCGCGCCAGTTTCTCATTCTCGTTCATGTCATGCCTTTCGCAGGCAATCTCCATACTACGCCTGCGGCATATACGCAACGAGCGTATTATCTTCTTCTTTCTCTGTCCCGCTTGCTTCTTTCCAGTAGTTCTTGAAGACCGCTACGTTTATCCGGCAACGAGGTGAAAGCTATGTCGAGGGCCACACGATCCCAAACAGCGCGGCTGTTGATGCGCTTGGGCTTCGGCATGCGCCCATCGGCAACCATTTCATCAAAAAGCGTTGTTCCGACACCGATGTAGCGAGCTGCTTCCTCACGAGTTAGACCTCGTGGGGGATATGAGATTGCATCACTCTTCACGGGCGCTGTCTCGCCTCTGAGGTGCCTAGCGTATTGGTGTCGAGCCACAAAACCGCATCCTCCTTGCCGTTCCCAGCGAGTGGTCTTGCCGACTTAGAAGGAGAGGGCCTTAAGCGGAAGCGGTCTGACTAAGTTCGTTCGGCGTAAACTGGCGGCAACGTGTGAACGGGTGGATCACGGCAGGAGAGCTATCGGCGTACGGCTGCGCAATGCATTACTCCCCCCGCCTTCGCCGCCTCAACGGCGCGGGCGCGAATATTCCACAGGCTTATGAGGTCCTAGCGACATTCGCCCGCAAGAGGGCTTGGTCCAAGCCACACACATTTGCGGAGCTTGTCGCGCAGCTGCCGGAACCCCCACCGCTCTTGCTCGAGGACGACCGCAGCCAGGGAGCTTTCGCGGAGATAATGTACCTCGCGGCAGTCAGGATCGATGCCGGCAAGTTCGGGCCATTGGCGCTGTTCGCTTACGAACCGATGCGCTCGCCTGATCCTTTCGACCGGCGGCGCTGGGCTGACACGCTTCTGCTGCTGGACAGGTATGAGGAGGCCGAGCGACTCCTTGCCGCTATCGACGACAAACCTAGCCGCATCTTCGTCGCGCATAGCCTGTCTCGAGCGGTGCTGGGGTTGGGCCGGCAGAAGAAGCCTTAACGCTGTCCCACGAGGCCATCGAAGGCGCCGTTGGAAAGAACACGACATTCCGTTGCAGTTTCCTGATCCAGCGGATCAAGACGAAGCTTGCGCTGGGGCAAGATCCCTTCGGCGACATCGCCGAGGCTTTACGCCTTGCTGAAAACGATCGCCAGCACGAGGAGCTTGATGTGCTGCGAAAACGCGCGAGTGGCGATACCTAGTCCTATTGCAGAACTCGCGAACTCGCAGCCAAACAGGCGACTTCAACCCCCTCAAGCCTTAACACGGCTGAACGGACGACCGCTTTCGGGTTGAGCGCTATCACGTTGAGCGACTGGAAGGCGGCGCATTGCATTAACGGCTGCACTGGGGACGTGGAACCGCTCTTCGTCAGACCTCAAGCAGCGCTCGATCCCGCATTCGTCCTTCGCGATCGAGGAAGAAACGGATGGCCCATATTTGCAGCGGTTTCAGGGCTCGCTTTTGCGCCGCACGGTTTAGAGCTGTGCAGCTATCGATGCATCGGTACCAACAATTGCTTGCGAAAGCTCGCGCGCATACTCCGCGCGGCGGATTTTCGGCTGCCGCAACGCGTAAGAGGGATGATGGAAAAAATAGACCGGGGTATTGGATGATCGTTCAGCGGCGAGAGCTGCGAATGCGCGTTTGGCTTCCGTACCAAACGCAACGATCGCTGCTAGCGTATCGTCTCTCCAGAGCCAATGGTCACGCAGCCATGGCAACAGTTCCGCCCATGTCGGATTTCGCTCTACGCCATTCTGTCCAAACACTGGGCCGGGTATGATGTTGTCACGCGCGATGGCAATTTCGGCGAGCGGCAAATCTTTCAACAAAGAGGCTAGGAAATTGCCCGAGCGGGATGTGGGAGCGAGCGGTGCATGCAATCCGCCATCGGCGGCCTTTTTGGCGCACAGTCCGAGAAACAGTATCTTCTGTTCAATCATCTCGCATTTTGTAAGGCCATAATGGTGTATAAATTCTTTCGAACCTGGTCCACAGGAACTTCTCCGAACTGAATCCCAGTCGAGAAATTGAACTCGTCGCGGCCCGCAACGGCTTGGACTCCGGGTGGCTCGGGTGAGCTATAGGCCAGCATTGCAGACGGCGAGTAACCTGCGCGAAGGAGGCGGAGCCAGTCCGGGGTGCCAGGATAAGGTCTATATTCAAAGGCACTACACCGAAAACGCCCTGAGAGGCCCTCTGTTACCGACCAAAGGGTTTCGATCAATTCCAATGTTGCGCGATGTTCTTCGCGGGTTTCGGTGGGCAAGCCTAGGATGAAATAGCCCTTCACCGAAATGCCGGCGCTGCAGAGGCGAGTGACCACTCGGATGATCTGCGCGACGGAAATTTTCTTGTCGATGTGCTTGAGCAGTCGGTCGCTGCCAGCCTCTATACCGAGAGCAACCTCGCGGCAACCGGACGCCACCATAAGATCAATAGTGTCGTTCGGAACCTTGTCGAGGACGTTGATCCGGCCGGTCGCGTCCCAACGAAGCGGGAGATTGGCTCGGACAAAGGCGTCGAGCGTCCTGACAATCATTTTGGAGTTGGCGAGAAAGAGGTCGTCGACAAATCGTATGCGGGTAACGCCGTATCGATCGCGTATCGTGGCCATCTCGGCGATAAGATTGTCTGGACTTCGCATGCGGATGCTCACATCAGGATTCGCGCTTACTGCGGCGCCGCAGAACGAACAATCGAAGGGGCATCCCCGTGAAGCGACCATGGCTGATTCCAGTTCGCCGGCGTCCGGGTAAGGGTCTTGCGCCAGATACTTGCGATCCAGAAACGGCATAGCATCGATGTCCGGTGCCAGGAGGGCCTTGTCACCGCGCATCTGGGGCATGGTGAGACCGTCACCGTTCCGCCAGCCGATTGAGGGCAGGCTGCTGCGCGACTCGATATCGGCCAAGAGAAGCGGCACCCGGGTTTCCGCTTCGCCGACAACAAGTGCGTCGATACGGGGAATGCCATGATCCTCCAGGATTTCCCGGGGCATTGCTTTCGCCTGATGACCGCCTAACATCACAGAAATGCCTGGATCCAATCCGGCTAGGATTGTGCGGCTATGGCCGTACGTCGGTGCGAGTAGGTTGAATCCCGCCCAGCGGGGTTGCGCGTCGTTGACGATGCCGACCGTCTCCGACAGACTAAGCCCTACCACTTCGCTGTCGAGAAGTCCGACGTTGAAGCCTGTTTCCGCGGCCACGGTTGCGATGTAGCCGAGCCCAAGGGTCGGCAGAGTGAAGTCGTTGACGCGGCGCGTGCGGCCGTAGTCCTTCAACGGCGAATTTACGAGCAGCAGGTCAAGGCGGCCCTCCGCGCCGAGAATGCGCGGATCATTCATGACATTGGCCACAAGCCAGTGATTAGATTCACAGCGTTCATCGCTGTCGCTTCGATGGTTTCTCCGGCATCCAAGGCGATAACGATGTGGCCTTTCGACCGAAGGAACTCCGCACTCTCGGCGAAAAGTGATATTTCTGTTTCGATATCCAATCGGTCCTTGAAGAAATCCGATCGCATGGGTCCGCGTGACAGCCTGCGTTTGGCAAGCTCCATAGCGGTGGTCTCGAGAGCAACTGTTGTAACGCCTCCAAGCAAGGGCGCGTTGCTTGCGTAGACGAAACCCTGGTCAACCCCGGAAATGGGTTGATAAACAAGGCTGGACAGCACGAACCTGTCGAGCAGAAGGTTCTCCATGTTACTTTCGATGAGTTCTGCGCGAGCTGTGGAAAGCGCCAAGCTGAGGGTCAAACCGGGTGTTGCGGAGCTAGCGAGTTTACGTATCAGCGTGTTGAGGGAGGAAGACTCCACATTGCTGAACAGCTTGTACTGCTGTCCTCGATCAGCCAATAGGGAGATGACCTGCGGCAGCAAGCTTGACTTGCCGACACCGCTGGGGCCGTCGAAAGCTACAATCGTGCGACCCATTTCGCTTGCACCCAAGCATGCGTTGCGGAAGAATCAACAGAGAATCATTACTATATACGCGCATTATTAATTGAGAAAACTTGAGAAAAATAGAAGATCAGAGCTGGTCGACTTCACTCTGAAGTGGAACTGGCACATACGGATCCGTCGGTGAATGAAGGAACATTTGCTCAACCCGATGCCCTGCCGCTTCAACTAAAACCCTGGCCATCGCGGGAAGTTCGGTTTTTGCCCGGCGGTGGTCGTCGAGGGCAATGGGCGAAGGGGCTTCGGGCGCATCGATCCGCATCACGTTGTCCTTGCCAACCAGAAGATACGCTTGTCCGAGGGCATTCAGTGATTGGGCCCGCATAGAGCCAAAGTAGATGTCGCGCCATTGTAGGCTCCCACCTTTGGACTTGGCAGCGTCGACCGTGAAAGCGGTCTCTCCACAGCCGAGGCTCAGGATCTGGATATTGGCACGGTCGATGTCGAAACACGCCATCGTATCGACAAGGGCGTTCATCGTCGGGTTGTTTGCCCATAGGCCGCCGTCGACCATCGTGTAGCCGTTGTTGGGAAGGGCCTGAAAGAACGTCGGCGCCGCCGCCGTCGCAAGCCCGACCCGGACCATCCGCTCAAACCGGTCCTTTTTGTAATCGGGATGGTGAGGGGTTTTGTACAACCACGGCTCGCCATAGCGCCCCTCAAAGCTTGGGATCACCAGACGGTTGCGGGCCATCCCGAACGGGGCGTCGTCGAAAATGCGCAGCAGCTCGCTTTCGAGGTTATCGCGGTCATACGCATAGCGGCCGATGCGTCGCGCCTTGCGCAACACGCGCTGGACGGCATTGGGCGGCGGAAAGATCAGACCGCCGCGTTCGACATAGATGTCGCCGATCTCGCGCGCCGTTTTGCCGTGCGAAAGACCCAGCGCGACGATGCCGCCGGTCGAGGTGCCGGCAATCATGTCGAAACACGCAGCAATCGATTTGCCGCCAAGGAAGCGTTGCTCGAGCTCGGCGAGAATGGCTGCGGGCAGGATGCCGCAGATGCCGCCACCGTCGATCGACAGGATGCGGAAGGGCCGGTCCTTCGGCCAAGGGAGCTGTGTACGCCGTTTCTGGGCGGTGCCATCGGAGCGGCGAGGGGGGAGGTAGGTCATCTATTCACCTGCCAGGCGCGGCGGTTCGATATGTTTACCGGTGCCGGTCCACGTTCCGGTGGCGCGCCAGCCTTCATAGGAGGTCAGCCAGTCAATCGTCCACGGCACGGTAGTTTCGGCAACCGACATGAAGGGCGACCATTCATCCGAATCCGGATCGAACATGCATAGCACCACATCGAGCGGGCCGCGGCCGATGTAATAGACGTGCGGCAGCTGGCCTTCCGGATCGCCGCGCCGCGGCCGCAGCGGCGGAGTCAGGATTTTCACCCGCGGCTGCATGCGGCGGTTGTCGAGCTTTTCGATGAGGGAAGGGGCCCGGAACGCGATCTCAACCTGGAAGGTCTGCAGCAGGGGCCGCAACGGCCCCCGCCATGTCGCGGAAGCGCCTTCACGGGTGGCTAGTACCAGCAGCGGCCAACGGTCGGCCATCTCGGCGATCTGGCGCTCGATGGTGTAGGCGGCGGCGGTCAACGCCGTTCCCCCACGTTGGTGTGGGAACTGGCAGCCACCGGCGAGGCAGCGGCGACCGAACTGATAATCGCCGGCGCGGCGGGCACGAACAAGCCGCCTTTGCGGGTGTAACCCTGCTCAAGAGCACGGATGGCATGCCCGGTCCGGTCATTGAAGGTCCGAAGCGTCTTCGAGACAACCCGGTCGCCGAACCGGTTGCGCAGCCAGTCCTGAAGGTCCTCCAACTGCACGTCTCCCTGCTTGATCGCTTGGAGCCCGTCGGCTAGGTCGCGCAGGGCGGCGGCAAACCCGTCCTGCTGCATCTTGTTCTCCGGCCAGCGGTCGGTGAACCGATCCTCATCCCACTCCGGATTGCGGACATCGAGGAGCCGCCCCTGGCGTGATGCCGCCTCGATGGCGCGTGCTGTCCAGCGCGCCTGCCGGATCACCATGTCGGAGAGCAGCATGCCCGGCAGAGCCGCCTTGCCGGCATGACACGACAGCATCACCGACGGCGGGATCCGGCCTGTGGTGGATGCGTAGAGGACATTGCGGAAGCGCTTGATTAACTGCAACGCCACCGTGGCGGTGTTCTTGACGATGAGGGGGGTCTGTGTGGGCACCAGGTGCACGTCGGCATCGGCCATGAATTCGATGCCGTCGGCTTCGTAAAGCCGCTTGTTATAGGCCAGCGCGAACCGCTCCTCCATCGGCGTCCGCGCGTTGTACCAACGACCGAACGCCCAGGCGTTCATCATCACCGGCTTGTGCAGATGGCGCGGCTCGCCCTGCTTGGCATGGAAAATCACACTCTCACGATCCTTGGCGGTCGCGAGGCGGCGAGACGGGGTCAGGTCAACATGCATGTTGTCGGCGTAGCGCAGTGTTATGCAGCGGCTCTGGCGCTCGACCGCCTGCACTGGGTAGTCGGCGACGGCGCTTTCGAGAAGGTCAAGGACCTCCTCGGGCGACATCTCCTCGGGCACGTCGAGTTCGACCACGACATCAAGATCGTACTCGTCGTCGGTTCCCCGCGTCGAAATCGTGGCGTCGATCGTCATTGAACCCTGCGGGTAGAAGCACAAAACTCGGCCGTAGAGCGGACTTTCGGGGCGCTCGACGTGCTTGCGGATCGCTTCGTAGCGGTCGCCGGTCTTGGCATGCAGGCCTGCGGGCAGCTGGACGCTAATGGCCAAGTCGGCCAGGATTGCGTCCAGGGGATTGAGGAAGGGCTCGGCGGGTCCAAGGACCCCAGGAAAGCGTGGCTGATCGTTCATTGCAGGGGTCCTTTTAGGGTTTAGCCTTTCGGCGGATACGGATCGTTGCCGTAGGAGTTGGAGTCACGGATCTGGCCATTCGGGCGGTGAGTGACGACTTCGCTGCGCTGGTTGATGGCGATGTCGCGCGCCGCGCCGATAGCGCCAGCTTGGGTGGAATGTACGGAGGTGGCGCGACTATTTCCGGCGCCGCGAACTGCCCACTGACCGTTGCGAGGTACGACATGTTGATTTTTGCCCATGAAATGCTCCATTAGTTGATGTGTCGACAATATCGTAAAGATAAATCTTACGGACGGTTGCGTCAAGTCCCATATTATGCTGTTGTAGGCTGTGAGCAGACGGCGCGGGCGCGAGAGCGGACGCGCCGCTATGACTCGTGAAAGGACTTGCATGGTGGAATTGGCGGTCAAATTGAAGCAACTGCGAATGCGGAGCGGAAAATCGCTGCAGGAAGTAGCCGACGCCGTAGGAGCATCCAAAGCCCATGTGTGGGATCTTGAGCGAGGTGCGAGCAAGAACCCGTCATTGACGCTCATCAAGAGCCTGGCCGATTTTTATAGGGTGGGTGTTGCCGACCTAGTGGGAGAAAACCCGCAAGCGCCAGAAGAAGATCCTGCATTGGTGGCAATGTACCGCAACCTCACCGAGCTCTCGCCGAGCGATCGTGAAACCATCGCGCTACTGATGGAACGCCTGAAAGCCAGTCGGAAATCATGACGGTTAGCCGAATCGATCTAGCCGATGCGGCCACTCCGGAAAAACTTGTTCTGGAGATTCTCAAGAACGAGCCCGGCCTCGCGATTCCGGTGCCGATTGAGACTCTTGCCCGGCAGCTCGACATTGTCGATATCCTCCCGCTTGAAACCGACGGCTATGAGGGCGGATTGATTACGCCCGTCGACAAGTTCAACGGTTCGATCCTGTTCAACCGGGCTAGCCCGCGGAAGCGCCGCCGCTTCACGATCGCCCACGAGCTCGGACATTTCCTCATGCCATCCCACGTCCCCTCGGCCGAGGGACGATTTCTGTGCCGGTTGCAGGATATGCTAGCGTTGAAAGCCAATGAGGCCGACCGCCGTATGAAGATGGAAGTCGAAGCCAACCGCTTCGCGGCGCATATTTTGATGCCGGCGCCGCCTTTCCGAAAGGATGCGGCGGCGAGCAAGGATCCCGATCTTGGCCACTTGGTCCGGCTTGCCAACAAATACGATGTCAGCAAGGAAGCAGCCAGCCGCTCATATGTCCGCTACAGGGAAGAGCCGGTAGCGGTGATGATTACCCATCAAGGTAAGGTTCTTCGTGTGTACGGGGACTACGCCAAGTTCCCGGGTCTTTGGGCTGAACGGGCCCGGCCGGTTTCTCCCTACTCGCTGCTGCGCAGACGAACCCATCAGGAGGGAGTGCCGAGTGACATCGATGAGACCGATGCCGGGGTATGGATCGACGTGCAGCGGGGCAGCAAACCGCCTGCCCTCTACGAGCAGGTGCTGCTCCAGCGTGATGGGTTCGCGATGATCATGCTTTCGATGAACCCTCTCAATGAGGATGAGGAAGACCCGGAAGATGATTTGACCTCGGCCCAGCGCCTCAGGCGAAGACTGGATCGCTGGTAGACCGATTGCCGTCTCGCGTGCGCAGAATTGCTATCAAAGCCGGCAACCGCAGCGCCGATCGCTCGTGTATTACAAAGTTTATCCTTTATTCACCAATGGCGCTTACGCTCTTGATATGAGCAAAAAAGTCATTTCGTTTCGTCTCGCCGAAGACGACCTGGCCATACTCGATAAGACCGCTCGCCGGTTCAATATGAGTCGATCAGAAGCGCTCAGCGCTGCCCTTCGTTCGTTCGATAATGATTACGTCAACGAAAACGGCACATTCGTGCGGCGCACTCCTTGGTGGCTTCAGACGCTCGGGGACGAAACCAAGTGACGAAATTGGACGTCAATAGGCTGGTCTTGGTCACTGCGCTGATCTTGCTGGTGCTGATTGCCGCGGGATCTGGGTATCGGCTGGAGATCGGACCCTATGGCTTTACTTTCGAACGGGGCAACAACGCGAACACCGATCCGTCTAGCTTGGCCGATACTCCCGCCCTGCCGTCTCAGCCACAATCACCAGGCACGCTGTAGTGAGCGAGCCAACTAAATGGGGGGTGAACCTAAGGCCCCTTTTTCGGGATATCTGGCTCAGTCATCTGCGGAAGTACGCGACCACGGTTCAACTCTAGGTAATTTTTCGAGTGCAGAATATTATGATTTAGGCTCGATGCTGCCGAGCCGAGTTAGGGTAGGGAGGGGAATGCTCATGGATTGGGAGCACTTGCTCAGCAGCGAACGTCTGGGAGACGTTAGTTATCAGGCGAAACCAAATCGCTCCATTTTCGTGCAGGATTACGATCGGATCGTATTCTCTGCGCCGTTCAGGCGGCTTGCAAATAAGACGCAAGTGCAGCCGCTATATGAGCACGATCACGTGCACCACAGACTTATCCACTCCGTTGAGGTTGCGAGCGTAGGCCGCTCGCTGGCGATGGCGATTGGAAACTGGCTCGAGCAGGAGAACGAGATCGAGACCGGCGAGGCGCACAGCCTCGCAAATATCGTGCAGGCGGCATGTGTGGCGCACGACATTGGAAACCCGCCATTCGGTCACTCTGGCGAGGAGGCCATGGGGGATTGGTTTGCCGATCAGTTTTCTCGTTCAAATGAGCTGATAAGCGAGGTCCCGACCGTTAGGCAGCTGGCCTTCAAGCACTTTGAAGGGAATGCACAGGGGTTCAGAATCTTGTGCCGGCTGGAGATGTATCGGAACGATGGTGGAATGCGGCTTTCCAAGGCCACGCTGGGGGCGTTCACGAAATATGCTGTCACAGCATCCACGCGTGAGTCCGCAGCATCCGGGATGGCCGCGGGATATGTGGGTCTCAAGAAGTTCGGTATCTTCGATAGTGAACTCGAATCGTTCCGCAGCGCCGCCAGCACTCTGGGTCTGGTGGTCGAGAATCAAGGCGATAAAACGTGGTGGCGACGTCATCCGCTGGTGTTCGTTGTCGAGGCGGCAGACGATATCTGTTATAATATCGTAGACCTTGAGGATGCTTTTACGACTGGCGAGGTGGGGTACGATGTCGTGAGAGATATACTATACGAAGCAGCTGGGAAGCCAAACAGAGATGTTTCCGCATATACCGAGGCCGAAAACATCGCGATGTTGCGTGCTATCAGCATCGGGAAGGCCGTCGAGAGTTGTGTGGAGGCATTCAAAGAAAATTACGCCGCAATCATGGCCGGGAGTTTCTCAGGATCACTTGCAGAGATCTGCAGTATGAAATCATTATTCGAGCGGATGAAGAGGGTCTCCAAAGACGAGGTCTTTACAGCCCGCCGGAAGACCGAGCTAGAAATCTCTGGACGCAAGATCATATGGAATGTGATGACGGGGACATTGCCCGTCTATGAAGATCTTAGGCGATCCGGCTGGAAGGGGGCAGGATTGACGGCCCATTCCTGCCACTTAGTCAGAGCTTTGGGACTTGATCTGAGGAATATAAATACTTCGGAAGACGCGCTTCATGCGCTCGCGGATTTTACGTCAGGAATGACCGATCGTTACGCACTCCGCATTTCGAGGATGCTCTCAGGAACTTGACCCATTGATTGCGCGAAATTCGTCGTTTGCGACCCACCAGGAGACCGGAGCGGCTGATTGCATTTAGCTGCTGGGCGTCGGCCAGCTTCCGGCCCCGAATCGTAAGAAGCGCGTCAGGATTCAGATGCCTTAGAGCCGGGTTTTCGCGGAGACTGACGGTTCCACGGACGCCCAGTCGGTGTTAAGTTTTGCTTATTAGTGGAGCGCCCGAGCCGGATCTGAACGATTTGGCCGTGTGTCGGCCGCGCTGCCTGCGATAGGTATATGCGCGAGGTTCGCTCAATACCAACCAGGTCGATCATTTCCGGGCGCAATATCTCGTTGTCCGGTAACGCTTCGGCATCTTCGAGATCGATCGTGAACACCATCGCAACGCCGTGCATGCGCACGAGCAGGCCAAGCAGTTTGTCATCTTCGATCACTGGCCCGATCGAAACGGCACGCCGGCCCAAAGGCCCCTCATGCGCTTCTTGGATGATCGGCACGCTCAGCGCCATCAGACTGCGCGGTGCCGACGAAGCGAGTTCCGCCACGATCCGTTCTATTGGTGGCTGGTAGTCCCGGAAGCGTTGCTCGGGCGTGCGAAACTCGATCTGCGACGCGTAAAGGCTCGCTAGTGTTTTCATCGCCCATAGCTCGAGCGCATGTCCGGAGGCAAGGAAATATCTGCTCTGGCGGGAAAGCGAGCGTCGCTGCGCGTGATCGATCGCCGCCTCGATGGCGAGAAAGAACCGAATCGCATGAGCATCGAGTGGCGACAACGCGGAATTATGTCGCCGACAGAGTATCCGCGCGACAAGATTGTCCGGAGAATAATGAGCGACTTCCTCGTGTTGCCAAGGCAATCCGCGTACTCTCAGCTCGGGCCCGTCAATGAGTCCGCGCGAGATATAGTGTTCACGGCTCAGGCCACCCCCGCAATCGCGTGCGGCCGCCATATAGCAATTCGTCTGCGCCTCGCCCGATTTTGGTGGACGCGGCACAAGCGATCCGATCGTCATAGCAGGCCGCCCGCCAACCGAGAGGCAACAGGCTCCAAACTCTGCGCCGCTACCGCATGGGCATTGGTCGGTCCGCTTCCACGGAAATCCGTATCCGTTGGTGGGCGGTCTGGCCATTACTGCGCCGTCCTTTCAATGATATTCCAGTTGAGGTCGCACCTTCCGACCGGCACTCGCGACAAGCCGCGCGTGGATGTCCGCCAAAAGGTCTCCGATCAATGCCTTCCACTCGGCGCCGATATCCCGCTCCTCACCGACCATCTCACCATTCACGGCCTGGTCCTGATCGGTGGAAATCCCGTTGGTTACGAGCGTCCTGCGATCACATCAAGAGACGTAGTCGTAATTTGCCTCCCCGAAATTCTCCATCAAGCGTCCGATGCGAGCGATCTGACCTGACGTTTCAAGTGTGGCAGGTACCTGGGCGTAAAGGTCGAAGCTGTTCCAATTCATCTTCGACAGGCCAAGAATCTCAGTGGCCAACGTCTGCAGGTCGGTCGAGCCTGCGTGACGGCGGATGCGGAGCGGTGCCGGGATGCGGCGCTTTCCCTGATAATAACGCCAGTTACTGCGTATCGCCGTCGCACTGCCATGGACCCAAAGCAAGGCTTCTTGGTCGCCGATGGGAATGACGGTGCCGCGAGCCACCGCGAAACCATCGACCTCAAGGCGACCCGGCCGGGCAGATGACCGTTGACGGCAATACATAGCGAGTCATCGCACCCAATCGTAGGTGAGCCGCATTCATGATCAGGCCGGGCCGCAAGATGCTAAGGCGGGCAAGGGCGTCAGGCTGGTTGTTCCAACGCTTCTTTCCTGGACCGGCTCAGCCGTCATTCACGACATTAAAGGTGAGGAGTGGCAGTTGACGGCCGGCTGGCGGTCGAAGTTCTCGTACTGCCTCCTGTTCAACCCGACCGATCTGAGATCGGCTCGCTATAATCCGCTGCTGGAAGTCCTCAAAGGTCCAAACGAGGTCCGCGACGTCCAGAACATCGCCGACATCCTCGTCGACCCCGGGGGGCGCTGGAACGGCGCAACCACTGGGAAAAGACGAGTCATTCCCTCTTGGTCGGCGCCACCCTGCACGTGCTCTACGCCGAAGAAGAAAACACGCTCGTCCGTGTCGCCACCTTCTTGTCGGACCCACAACGCCCCTTTGCCGCGACACTGCAGCGGATGATGACCACCAACCATCTAGCCGCTGCCATAGGCCTTGCCTTACAGCAGTGGATTGCCGGGCTGGTGCTCTGGATCCCCGACCACACGCTCGCGGTCTTCGCAGCTCGCCGCGAGCCTGACTTCGCAAACGTGTTTGTCCGCCACCTTCGCCTGAAGGGTTGGCTCGCATGCTGAATCTTTCAGAATATCACGGCAAAGCCGACCGGCTTGCCGATCATCTGCCTTGGGCCGCACTCGTCGCGCCCGGCATCGTCCTCAACAAGGACGGCAGCTTTCAGCGCACCTTTCGGTTCCGCGGCCCCGATCTCGAAAGCGCGACTGAAGCCGAACTTGTAGGCATGTGCGCGCGGGCAAACAATGCGCTGAGAAGGCTTGGCTCTGGGCATTGTTCTTTGAGGCCGAGCGCATCGAAGCGCTGGGTTATCCGAACTCCCATTTTCCCGACGCGGCCTCATGGCTAGTCGATGAAGAACGGCACGGCGCTTTCGAAGGCAAAGTCGCGCATTACGAGAGCAGCTATCATCTGACCTTGCTGTTCATGCCGTCGCCGGACAGCCAAGCGCGTGCGGAAAGCGCGCTCGTCGACTCGCATCATTCCGAAGGCGAGACAGACTCATACGTTCGTAGGTGAGACGATGGGGACTATCGCTCGCGCGCCTCGGGGATCGCGGGAGTTCTACTGGGACGTCCTTTTCTGCCCGACGACGGTGGCGGGATGACCTACGCCCATTTGGTCGTCCGGTTGGAGGATTCATCGCGGTGTTTGGTGTGCCGTCGCTGTTGGGTTCAAAGTGGACGGTCGCGATGGTGTATGAACGGCAGGCTTGCCGCGTCGCCCGATCGAGATCACTAGCGCGCTTTTGCTCTCGAGTTCATCCAAATAATCTGCCCACCACCGCATCATCTTGACACGCTCTTCCCAATGCTCAGCCCGGGCGTAGGCACGACGAACGTCGTTGTTTTCGATGTGGGCCAGTTGCCGCTCTATGGCATCCGGATGCCAATTTCCGCATTCGTTTAGCAGAGTTGATGCCGTTGCTCGAAAACCGTGCGCGGTAGCTTCCTCTTTGCCATAGCCCATACGGCGAAGGGCGGCGTTAAGCGTGTTGTCGGAAATCGGACGCGAACCCGATCGAACACTAGGAAACAACAGCGATCCACCACCAGAGATTTCTCTAAGTGAGGTCAGGACGCTGACCGCCTGCCTGGAAAGAGGTACACGGTGCGGCCTTCGCATCTTCATGCGTCCTTCAGGGATGCTCCACACCGACCTTTCGAAATCGAACTCGTCCCATCCGGCCGCGCGCAGCTCGCCGGGGCGGGGAAACAGCAGGGCCATCAGCTTCAGGGCGGCTCGGGTTGTTGGCTGTCCGTCAAACGCATTGATCGCCCTCAGCAAGCCTCCCAAGGCCTTAGGATCGGTAACTGCGGCACGCGGCGTGACCGTCGGACCGACGAGTGCGCCCCTCAGGGCGATCGTCGGATCTACATCGGCGCGTGCGGTTGCGATTGCATATCGAAACACGCTGCCGATGGTGGAGCGCAGTCGCCTGGCCGACTCGTATCGACCGCGAACCTCCACGCTGCGGAGAGCGGCAAGAATTGTGGCCGGATCGATCTCCCTTATGCTTTTGTCCCCAAATGTTGGATAGGCAAAGTCGAGCAACCATTTGACCTTGGTGATGGTCCGGTCGGCACGTCCCTCCTTCTTCAGCTTGTCGACATAATCCTCCGCGATTGAGCGAAAGGTGTCCTCTGCCGAAGCCTTTTGCGACTTACGCTCCTGTGCGGGGTCGATGCCACGTAGGAGAAGACGTTTGGCGGTATCGCGCGCCTCGCGTGCCTCAGCGAGGGAGATGAGGGGATAGCTGCCCAACGCCAGAAGCTTCTGCTTGCCTTCAAAACGATAGGCGAGGCGCCATAGCCGAGATCCGGTCGGCTGCACCCAAAGCTGGAGCCCGCCACCGTCAGAAAATTTCACGAGCTTGGAAGCGGGTCGGGCATTTCGGCATTTCACGTCGGACAGCGCCATTTTCGGGACCTCCACTTGGCTGCATCGATACCATCAGGATCTCCAATACCAGCGAAAATACCAGCCCTCCGCCTCGTTGGACCAACCACGCCGAAATTCCACAAAACCCGACCAACCGCGCCTAGCGCACTGAAATCACCAAAGATTTCAGCTAGTTGCCAAGACATAAGCGTAGAAGCTTCGGCGAAAGAGACTGTCGGGAGAAGAGGGGATGGTGCCCAGAGGCGGATTCGAACCACCGACACGCGGATTTTCAGTCCGCTGCTCTACCAACTGAGCTATCTGGGCCTGTTCCGGCACGCGGGCAGTTCTGCACGCCGGATTTCTTGAAAGCGCCGCAGGCGCCCCTTGAAAGCGCGTGGGTTATAGCACGGGAATCCGGCCTGTCCAGCGCCTAAGCGTTGATTTCAAGCGGCAAACGAGCAATCACTGGACAGCTCGATTCATGGGACGCGGTCGAAGTCACCAAGCCGTGCCGAACAGCTTCATTTGGGAGGGTCGTTGTCCGTTTCGTCCTCGTCGTCGCGGCCCGGAATGACATAGGCGCCCTTGAGCCAGCGGTTGAGGTCGATGTCCTTGCAGCGCACGGAGCAGAACGGGTAGGTCTCGCGCGCCGACGGCTTGCCGCATTCGGGGCAGGGCCGCTTGGGACGCAGCGGCGTGACCTTGTCGTCCGCACCCGAGTTCATGGCCGAACTGACTGCCAGTTGGCATGCACCTTGAAGCCCTCGCCGGCCAGCAGCGCCACCGTCTCATACAGCGGCAGGCCGACGACGTTGGTGTAGGAGCCGACAAGCTTGACGACGAAGGCGCCGGCCAGACCCTGGACGGCATAGCCGCCGGCCTTGCCGCGCCATTCCCCCGAGGCGACATAGGCGTCGATCTCGGCGCGCGGCAGCCGCTTGAATCGCACCCTGGTCTCGACCAGCCGCTGGCGCAGCTTGCCGGCCGGCGTGATCAGGCAGATGCCGGAATAGACCCGGTGCGAACGGCCGGACAGCAGGCCGAGGCAATTGACGACGTCGTCGAACGTTTCGGCCTTGGGCAGGATGCGCCGGCCGACGGCGACCACCGTGTCGGCGGCCAGCACGAAGCTCGGTGCATAATCCTCTTCCGTCTGCAGCGAGGCCAGCGCCTTTTCGGCCTTTTCCTTCGACAGGCGCTTGGCCAGCGAGCGTGGATGCTCGGCGCGCAGCGGCGTTTCGTCGACGCCGGCCGGCAGCACGCGGTCCGGCTCGATGCCGGCCTGCTGCAGCAGCTCGATTCGGCGCGGCGAACCCGAGGCAAGCACGAGCTTCTGCAAAATGCTCATCGCGATTCCGGCCGAGCTCTGACGATCTTACTTGAAACGGTAGGTGATGCGGCCCTTGGTCAGGTCGTAGGGTGTCATCTCGACAAGGACCTTGTCGCCGGTCAGCACGCGGATGCGGTTCTTGCGCATGCGGCCGGCGGTGTGGGCGATGATTTCGTGTTCGTTTTCAAGCTTCACCCTGAACATCGCATTGGGCAATAATTCCGTGACGACACCCGGAAACTCGAGGACTTCTTCCTTCGGCATTCGATACCTTTGCTTGGATGGATTCCCAGCGCCTAGAGCATGATGCCGAAAAGTGTGAAGCGGTTTTCGGACGACATCATGCTCTACGTCTTGGATTTAGAGGCGGATTCAGATTTCAGGTCGAACAGACCTGAAATCATCCGACTCTAGCCGGAATTTGGGCGGAACCTATATGATAATCGCGCGCTTGTGAACATGCTTAAATCAGCCCGGTTTCTCTGCTTCCGGCGCCAGAAAACGGCGGCCGATCCGCGCCCTCAGCCGTTCGCGCACCTCGCGATAGGCGGCCATGATCTGCTCGCGCGTGCCGCCGACGCCAGTCGGGTCCGGCATCGGCCAATATTCGACGTCGACGGCAAGCGAGCGGGTAAGCTCGAGCGCGGTGTGATGGGCTTCCGGCGACAGCGTGATGATCAGGTCGAAATAGTCGTCCTCGAGATCGTCCAGTGTCCTCGGGTGCCGATCGCCGAGCGAAAGCCCGTCCTCGGCCAGCACGGCGTCGACGAACGGGTCGCGTTCGCCGCCGCGCACCCCGGCCGACGCGACGAAGGTGGTGGCCGGAAGCACTTTGCGCGCCAGCAGTTCGGCCATCGGCGAGCGCACGGCGTTCATGGCGCAGACGAACAGGATCGAGCGGGGCAGGATCGCGCGGGGCAGAGGGACTGACAGTTCAGCCTCGCCAGTGCAGTACGCAGACCAGCGTGAACAGCCGGCGCGCCGTGTCGAAATCGATGTCGATCTTGCCGGCCAGCCGGTCCATCAGTGTCTGCGAGCCCTCATTGTGCAGGCCGCGCCGGCCCATGTCGATCGCCTCGATCTGGCTCGGCGTCGAGCTGCGGATGGCATCGTAATAGCTTTCGCAGATCATGTAATAGTCCTTGACGATACGCCTGAGCGGCGTCAGCGACAGGATGTGGGTTACGACCGCCGCGCCATCCTCGCGCGCCACCGCGAAGACCAGGCGGGATTCGGCCAGCGACAGTTTTAGCCGGTAGGGCCCGGCACCGTCGTCATTGACCGGCTGGAAGCTGTTTTCCTCGATCAGGTCGAAGATCGCCACCGCCCGCTCATGCTCGACGTCGGGCGTCGAACGGCCGATCGATTCGTCGAGTTCGACATCGATCAGCCTGGCACGGGTTCGATCGTAGTCCGCCATGTCAGCTACATATTCAGCCGGATGGCGACGGAGCGTCCATGCCCGTCGAGGCCTTCCGCTGTGGCCAGCGCGATGGCCGCCGGCGCCAGCGCCCGCAATTGCTCCGGCCCGAGCTTCAGGATTGAGGTGCGCTTGACGAAATCGAGCACCGAAAGCCCGGACGAGAAGCGCGCCGAGCGCGCCGTCGGCAGCACGTGGTTGGAGCCGCCGACATAGTCACCGATGGCTTCCGGCGTGTGGCGGCCGAGGAAGACGGCGCCGGCATTGCGCATCCGCGCCAGGAAGGCTTCCGGCTCGTCGATGGCAAGCTCGACATGTTCGGCCGCGATGCGGTCGACCAGCGGCAGCGCCGCCTCGATTCGGGGGACGTGGATGACGGCGCCGAAATCGCGCCAACTCGCCGCCGCCGTCCCGGCGCGCGACAGGTTTTGCAACTGGCGTTCGACCGCCTGTTCGACCGCCGCGCCGAAGACAGGATCGTCGGTGATCAGGATCGACTGCGCCGACACGTCATGCTCGGCCTGGGCAAGCAGGTCGGCGGCGATCCAGTCCGGATCGTTGCTGCCGTCGGCCACGACAAGCACTTCCGATGGCCCGGCGATCATGTCGATGCCGACCGTGCCGAACACCTGGCGCTTGGCCGCCGCGACATAGGCATTGCCGGGGCCGACGATCTTGGCGACCGGCTTTATCGTTTCGGTCCCATAGGCCAGCGCTGCGATCGCCTGCGCGCCGCCGACGCGGTAGATCTCGGTTATGCCGGTCAGGTCCGCCGCCACCAGCACCAGCGGATTGATGATGCCGCCGGGCGCCGGCACCGCCATGACGATGCGCTCGACGCCGGCGACCTTGGCCGGCACGGCGCTCATCAGCACCGAGCTTGGATAGCTCGCCGTACCGCCCGGGACATACAGCCCGACCGCCTCGATCGCGGTCCAGCGCGAGCCGAGCTCGACGCCGGCAGCGTCGGTATAGCGGTCGTCGTTCGGCCGCTGCCGCTCGTGATGCGAACGGATGCGGTCACGGGCGAATTTGAGCGCGTCGATCGTCTGCGGGTCGGCCGCATCGTAGGCCTTGGCGATGTCGTCTTTCGATACGGCAATGCCGAGGCCTTTCAGGTCGGCCTTTTCGAATTTCTGCGTGTAGTCGATGAGCGCCGCGTCGCCCTCGGCGCGCACCCGCGCGATGATCGCGCGCACCACCGCGTCGACGTCCTCCGAGACCTCGCGCTTGGTCAAAAGGAACGCGGCAAACCGCGGCTCGAAATCGGCATCGGACAGGCGAAGCGTGATGGCCATCTTGTTCGCTCAGGCTCTGTGGAAGGGGCGCGACGTCGCTTCCCAGGCGCCGCCAATGTCAGCCAGCCGCGCCTCGATGCACTCGACATCGAGCATGATCGCGCCGCCGCCTGAAAAGATCAGCTCGACAATGCCGGCCGGCTTGTCGAGCGCGACGAAGCTGATCGCCAGCAGCGACAGCACCTCGTCCGGCTTGTCGCGGGCAATGCCGCTGGTCTTGGCGCCCAGCACCCGGTCGAAATGCAGCACGCTTTGCCGCCGTTCATTGTGCTGGCGGAACAGCCCCGATTTCGCCTCCCAGACGAAGCGGTTCATCGTCATCACGAAGCGCTTGACCGCCGGCATGTATTCGAGGTCGCCGACCTTGAGCACGGCGTCCTGGACATGGGCCGAGACGATGCTCAGATCCTGATCGTCGAGCGCGACAAGCTTGAGAAGGTTCATGCGGAGTTCGCACCTGCGAAGGTTACATCGGCTTTCTGTTAGGCGGTCTTGGTGATCCGTGCAACCGTGCCGCGGATTCCAGCACAATCGCTTCAGGTTTGCGCCGCCCCTCACCTGCCTGCCGGCATCCTCTCCCCGCATAATGGCGGGGAGAGGGACGCCTTCGCAAGGATTTCGCCAATTTGCAGCGTTGCAGAGAGGGTGCCGAGCTTGCGGCCAGCCCTCTTCTCCCCGTCACTATACCTATCGCATTCACACATGTCGGTTGCGCTTTTCGGCGAAGCTCGATTCTATTTCGGCCGG
>NZ_JBVVQJ010000058.1:0-17696 GCF_055811475.1 Mesorhizobium sp. WSM4829
CGAACGCGGATGAAAGGCGTAACGGACAATCTTCTTTGCCTCGCCATCCTGATAACGGGCATTATGAGCCCAGTCCGCCCGGTGGCGGAAAGAGCCATCTCGCCTCGGCCATTGGCCTCGCCCTTATCGAGAATGGCTGGCGGGTGCTCTTCACCAGAACAACCGACCTCGTCCAGAAGCTTCAGGTCGCGCGCCGCGAACTCGGCCTCGAAGCCGCCATCAACCGACTCGACCGCTTCCACCTGCTGATCCTCGACGACCTCGCCTATGTCACCAAGGATCAGGCTGAGACCAGCGTGCTGTTCGAGCTCATCAGCGCCCGTTACGAGCGGCTTGCGCACGCGTGCGCCGTCGCGCTGCTTCGCGATCAACTTGAACGATGGCTGAAAAAAGTTCACGAACAGCCGCGCTGACTGGTAGAGCTTCGCTAGCAGCGTGGCGGCCTCCAGCCCCTCGAACCGACGATATCCGACCATCTTACGCACCACGGCGCCATTCGTCTGTTCGCGAACCAGTAGCGGCGCGCATTCCCTCCAGCCGGTCGCGATGTCGGTGAGCACGAGGATTTGGATGAAGCTGCCGCGAGCCGAAGGGCCGCTATGGGCGACGAGGTCCGCCTCAACGAACCCTGGCGCTGGATCGTCCCAATCCGCCGACGTTCTAAGGGGAAGCTCCGTCGCAGGGCGTGCGCCGCAGGCCGTCGTCTGGGACGCGTCCCAAGCCTTCTCGGATCGGTCCCAGCGTCCTGTCGATCGTGGGCGCGCTCATCGCCAGCAATTTGCCCCGGATTTTCGAGCGCGAGGTCAAAATGACCGTGCCGTTCCATCGCCTCGAGAAGGACGGGCAGCAACGCCTTCAGGCGCTTGCCACAGACGCGGTCAGACGCCTCCCACAGCAGTATAAGCGCATTGCGTTCCGCTTCATAATAAATCCGCGGCCGCGCTCGCCGGCCTGAAAACGGCCCCTCACGGCGCCGCAGCAGCCGCATCGCGTGCTTGCGGTGAAAGCCCGTGATGACGACGAACTCATCCAAAATTCTCGCCTTGTCCGCTCGCGTCGTAGCACGATAGCGCTCCGAAACCGCCGCAGTCAGTTCTTTCCTTGTCGCCATGCTCAGCCGTCCCATAATCGCCCCTGCTCATATCCCTCGGTAGGGAGCAACTTATGTGAGGCAACGGTTGAACATTCAGGCATTTTCGACGAGGCAATGCGGGTCTCTCCCAGATCGCCGCGCTATAAACGGGTGCCAACGGCTTCGATCCTCACCCTTGACTAGATTGGCAGCGATGTAGAGGGTTTTCCCGAGAGCTTAGTCTCGACCGTGCAAAGGCTGAGGGAAGGAACGGACGCTTGGACGAGCATGATCCGAAGGAAGAGCTGATTGAGACGATTTTCCGCAAAGGCACAATCACCGTCGTGGGCATCCTGCTTGCCTTTTCGCTCGGCTTCGTCACGCATTGGGCGGCGAACCCCATGCCATGGCGGCTCTGCGACCTGTCTGCCGTAGTGCCGATCCTGGTCGGCATCGCATTGCAGATGCGAGCGCTGTTCATGCTGCTCGACATGAGTTCGTTGCAGCGACCCATGCCAACCGAATCTTCATGGCGGGTCTCATCCTGACCGCATGCGGCGTCGGGCTGGCCATCCTGCTCGATGTCTTCGAGATGTCGGCGAAGGGTACGCTTCCCGGCGCTTGACGGCCTGCCGCGCTGCCGCTTCCCAAGCGGCGCCGGCTTTCTTCCCAAAGAGCCTCTTTGTCTTCTCTAGATTAGGTTAGGTCACCGACTCATTGTGCCGCAACCATATCCTGATCGAGGCGAGTTGGACTGATACGCGCGCGGCATGAGTGTGCGCGAGATCCGCGGGCATCTCGAAGAGCTCTACGGCATCGACGTGTCGCCGGACCTGATCTCGGCGGTGACCGACGCCGTCCTGGAGGAAGTTGGCGAATGGCAGGACCGGCCGCTGGAGGCCCGCTATGCGCTCCTCTTCTTCGACACCATCCGGGTCGAGGCTCACCGACCTTCACGTCAACACCTGGCTGCGTGACGCACGCGCGGCACGACCATCCGCTCCAATCATTTTCGTCGACTACTGGCCGACGCCATTTCTCGAAGGGACTGCCTTCGAACACGGAAGCAAAGAGATACGCCTGTTTCACGATCTCTACGTCCATGCCAACGGCCCATTCGGCGGGACACGCTTAGGCACCGGCTGGACGGTTTCCCCTGACCGAACCTCCGCGATTTTGGGATCGGGGATTCCAGAACTTTCTGGCCGATCCAGACGGCTTGTCTGCCGTGCTCGTGGAATTGAAGGTGCCCGTGAGTCGGTTTCTCCTTCCAAGGCGATGGTCGCGCTTCACGCGGCAATCGATGCCGGTCCTGAGGCAATTGGATTCGTACTGCCGCGCGGGTTTCTGCAGCAGACCCAGTATCATCAGCTTCGGAAACGACTTGCCGCAGCCTATGACCGCGTCGAGCTTGTGTCACTTCCGGACCGTGTCTTCGAGAAGGCCACCTATCCCTGCGCACTCGTGATCGCAACAGACCGCCGGCCGGCGGAAAGCTTGGCCCAAGCCAGTGAGGCTGCGGGTCAAGACAGTTGTGGATGCGGACCGAGAGCTGTTTCTTTCCGAGGGCTCCTTCACAGTCGAACGCCGAGCAATTCGGACGGCTCCAGATGGCGACCTCTGGATCGGTGAGCTCGATACGCTTTGGTCCTATCTTGAGGACGCTCCACGACTAGGTGATCATGCGGACATTGGTCGGGGGCTTCAATGGCGCTATCAGCGCTCTGGAGTGCTTAATGATCCCGGGCCCTTGCGTGAAAGGGGACTGTACAGGCCCGCCGACAGCCTTATGCCATTCCGTCTGACGAACCCGGTTTGGCTCAGCACGGACCCTGATCTCAGCCATCGGCTGGGTCCGCTCAGATGGCCCTGGAATAAGCCCAAGGTCCTGATCAACAATCAGCGTTCATCACGTGGTCCTTGGCGGCTTGCAGCGGCCCCGGACAACAGCGGGCGTTGGGCATCGCAGCAGTTCACCGGCATTTGGCCCAAGGGCGATTACGACGTGCAAGCGCTGGCGGCGATCTTGAATGGACCGCTCGCTAACGCGTTTGTCACCAAAAATTCGACGGACCACGACTTCACGAACGTCATGCTCGCGAGCAGGCCACTGCCGCGCAAGCTGTATACGATCGCGCTCAACGAAGCCGTGCGCGAATATCAGGCTCTGATCGATGAGACACTCAGCGCCCTGCTTTCACCAGGAAGCGACGACGTACGCCTGAACCAGCTGCTCATTTGGATCGATGCGCTCGTTCTCGAGGGCTATGGCTTGCCGCCGCGACTTGAGCGGGAGCTGTTCGGCTATTTCGGTGACCGCAAGCGGCCTGTGCCGCACGCGTTCTCCGGCTGGCTGCCACCGGACCTGAAGGGTTATGTGCCCCTCCATGAATGGCTGACTCGCGATCATGCTCCTAACCGAGGAGCCTGGGTGCTCGACGTGTTCAAACCTGCCCCGGCCGAGGAAAATGACGCGCTCTCCAGGTTCCTGGCCTGATGGAGCAGATCTTACTCGACACCAATTTCGTGTCCGTTCTGTTCGATCCACGTCGGCCCAATTTTGCTGCGGTTCAGACCTGCGCTCAGAACTTTGCTTCGACCGACCTCGTCTATCTGTCAGTCGTCGTTCTGGCAGAGTTGCGATGCCGGATGGAGGCTGCCCAGCGAGCCGAGCAGGATATTTTGCACATCCGTCAGACCCTGGCGGAGGCAGCCAATTATCCCTTTGCCGAAGTCGGCCGTCACACCGCCGAGGCGTATGGCGAGGTCAAGGCACGCCACGCAGAGCATTACCTGGACCTGTCGCGGCGCCCGCCGCGATGGCTTGAGAACTGGCAGGAGCGCGTTTCCGCGCAGACACTGCAGGTCGATGAGAACGATCTGTGGATCGTCGCCCAGGCGATCGAGCGCGACTATCTTCTCGTAACGAGCGACGAACGATTGGCGGATCGGTTCAGGCCAGCGATTTCCGAACTTCGCCTGCTGGTTGTCTAGACATATGGCCTTCATGAAGCATTGCCCGATCATTCTTCGTTGACGAGAATCCGCCAGCGTTGGGGTGAAGAACGGTTCCAGCGGATCTTTGAGCGCACTGTACAAGCCTGTATCGACGCCAGAATCGCCAAGGGCGAAGTCATTCATGTCGATGCTTCGCGAATCCGCGCCGACGTGCTGGGATAGCTTGGCGGTGCGCCATCTTGAGGCGGTGAGCTCCGCGAACACAGATGCGGAGGCAGCGATCAGAAAAAGCCGCAAGACAGGAAAGTTCAAGAAAGTATGCATCACCGATCCAGATGCCAGCGTGGCGACAGACGCCCGCAATCGCCGTCTGGATCCCGCCTACAAACAGCATACCATCGTCGATGATTTGCGCGGGGTGGTTCTCGATGTTGCCGTGACCACCGGGGAGATCAACGAGGGGCAGATGATGTGGTGCGGATCGATGCCGCTATGGAGGCGACCGGGCTATCTGTTAGCACCGTCAATGCCGATGCCGGTTATGCCTACGCGAAAGTGTTCGGAGCGTTCGAGCGTCGCGGCATTGATGCTTTGATCCCGGCCAAGGCAGAGCCGATCCGTAGCCCGGTCCCGCTTCGCCGCTTCCGTTACGATGCCAAGCACGACATACTGAAGTGTTCGCGGGGAAAGATCCTGCGTCCGATTAGGCCGGTGAAGCACGGCCGCTTCTTCTATTCGCGCTCCAGTGAGTGCGCCGATTGCGACCTGGCCTCCCTGTGTCTTTCCAAGGGGCGCGTCAACAAAGCGGTTGTTGTTGGTGATGACTATCCCGCACTGTTTGAGAGCGCGCAGGCGTCGAGAGCGATGGTCGGAGGAGGATCAACGTCTCTACCAACGCCACCGGCGGCGCTCGGAAGGCTTCCATGGCGAGGCGAAGAACCGGCACGGCCTCGCTCGACCGATCGGACGGGGCTCGGCAACATGAAAATCCAAGCCTACCTCACCGCAGCGGCGGTGAACCTGAAGAGGCTAGCGGCCGCTTTCTATGCCCTATTCGTGAGATTGTTGGTGCTAAGGCCGCCTCTGACGCTCGTTGAGGAACCCTGGGGAATATTCCGGCATCATAGCGTCGAAGCCAGCGCAGGCCCGGATCACACGCGGAAGGGCCGGCTTCTTCGCCAGCCCCTACGTGCACTTCCACAGGAACGCGCTCGATCACCTGCCGCCCCAAGCACGCGGACGATTGCCTGCAGGAACTCCGATGGCTTTACGATGGTGGGAGCGAGCCTTCATTACTGTCGCTAATGGCTGCATATCAACTGCACATATAAGGGTCTCAGAAAGATGCCTTATAGCCGTCTCATTGGAGACTCGATTTATCGAAGGACGCGGAGCCAGGCGGATGTCTCGGGACAATAAGGTCGTTTGGTCGGAAGGGTTATTCCTCCAGCCGCAACATTTCCAGCAAAACGACCGTTATGTCGAAAAGTTGGTGCGCAGCAGAACGGCCGTTTTGCATGGCTATGGTTGGGGCATTACCCAGCTCCGGCTCAATCGCGAGCTGCTTGGCTTGGGTAAGATCGCTATTGAAACAGCCTGTGGCGTTTTGCCGGACGGGACTCCGTTCAGCATTCCAGATGACGCCGACCAGCCCACTCCGTACGGGGTTCCGGGCCATCTCCGAGACTCGCTCATCCACTTGGCAGTATCCCTCTCTCAACCAGGGGCGGTGGAAACGACTGCGCGAGCAGAAATCGACGTCCCGACCCGCTTCGAGGTTGCAGTCCAAGATATTGTCGACACAAATGCGGGCGAGCGAGGCGGCGCCTCCATCGAGGTGGCGCGGCTGCGTTTTCAGCTTTTACCGGACGCAGCAAATCGCGCGGGGTTCGCCTGTCTTCCTATAGCCCGCCTAATTGAGGTCCGGGCCGACGGTCAAATCATTCTCGATGAGAACTACATCCCACCAACTCCTGACTGCGTCAGTTCCCCTGTCCTATCGAACTACGTGACCGAAATCACCGGCTTGCTTCACCATCGTGGTGAGGCGCTGGCTGCCCGGGTGTCGCAGTCGGGCACGCGCGGGGTGGCCGAGATTGCTGATTTCCTTCTGCTCCAGGCGATCAATCGTTATGAGCCCCACTTCAACTACCTTTCCAAAGTCGCAGGCGTGAACCCGGTAGGGCTGTATGGCCTCACGGTCCAGCTGGCTGGTGAGCTGGCCACGTTTTCGCGGGCCGAGAAGCGTCCCCCGTCCTTCGCCGGCTACAAGCACGACGCTCTGTCGCACACTTTTGCGCCGGTAATGAGCTCAATTCGATCCTCGCTAAGCACTGTGTTAGAACGGACGGCGGTACCGTTGCCGCTGCAGGAGTACAAATACGGTGTCCATCTCGCCGAGGTGCTTGACCGTTCGCTATTTACGACTGCGAGCTTCGTGCTAGCCGTGCGAGCCGATGTCGAGACCGAGCGGCTACAGCGCGAGTTTCCCACCCAAATTAAGATCGGTCCGGCTGAGAAGATCAAAGAGTTGGTCAATGTCGCGCTGCAGGGGATCAGCATCAACCGTCTTCCGGTCGCCCCACGGCAGATCCCCTTCCATGTCGGCGTCACTTACTTTGAGATCGATCAGCAGAACCGCCTCTGGAAGGACATGCCTCATTCCGCTGGTTTGGCGCTGCACGTGGCCGGTGATTTCCCAAATCTCGACATGGCACTCTGGGCCATTCGGTCCCAATAGCCACCATTCGGGAATGCGGGTTCAACATGCCACTGGTTCTACGTGTAACGAATACGGAAGCCGGCCTATCGGGTAAACGCGGCATAAGCTGGCTAATTGAGTCAGATGGCGGACTGTCGGTAGGCGTCTCCGAGGCCAATGGGTTTGTTCTGTCGGATGATCAGCAAACAGTCTCGACGCACCATTTCTCGATCAAACGTGCGGAGGGGAAATTCGTACTGATCGAGCGCAGCGGCAATGGGATATCGTTGAATGACGAGGCTAAGCCGCTGCCGTCGGACCTGCCTGTTATCTTGACGGCCGGTGATATCGTTCGAATTGGCGGGTACATGATCAAGGTCGATGCAGCTTCCATGGAGGATTCTGCCGAAGGCGAGCCGCGCACTGTAGGTTCGCTTGAGGCGTCGAATCTTCTGGGGGTGGTTGAGATGGCTCCTGCCACATCGGTTGGTAAGACCACTCGACTCGGGGAATTGTTCGTCGAGCCCTTCGATCGAGAGTTTCCGCCGTCGTCGTTCTTGGACGCTGAGCAAGACTTATCGCCAGCCGCCACGGGCGCCTGGCAGATAGACAGTTATCCAGATCATATACCGGACCAGGCCGGCATCTTCGTGCAGCCGGCGTCGTGCGTCGAGATCATCCCGGAGGATTGGGATCTTGCGACAGAGCTCACAGCCGAACCGGCGTCGACAATTGGGCCAAGCTTCACCGGGGTCAACGAAGACCCTCCTCTAGCAACCGGCCTGGTCCTGTCACCGCCGGCGCCTGAGCAGCCGTCTCGTTCGATGGTGGCTGGGCAGACCGATTCCGGCGGTCAATGTCATACTGCTATAGCGGCCTTTCTTGCCGCCTGTGGCCTATCTCTGGCAGATCTCGGACAAGCCGATATTTCAACCATCATGGATCGTGCGGGGCGGATGCTTCTGAATTCCTTCGTCGGTCTCAGCAGCACCGTCTCCGCTTGCGAGCACGCCCGGCAAGAATCCGGCCTTGAGTGTACGAGCACCGCGCAGCCCATCGAAAACACCCTGAAGTTCATGCTGAATGCCAAGGACGCCTTGCGCGCGGCTCTATGCGCCGGCATCCCGCGGCTTCTTTATGGAAACCTCGCCGTCGAGCAGGCCTTTGCTGACATCAAAGCGCATGAGGGTTCGAAGCTAACGGCACTGCACAAGGCTCTACTCAGTGTCCGTAAACGCCTCTGTCCTGAAGCGATTGAGGCCTCGGTTGTCCGGACCAGGAAGCTCTGGCCCGGCAGCCGAAAAGCCAGGCTTTGGGACGCGTACTGCCGAGTCTTCGATGCCGTCGTCTCCGACATCGAGACTGACACGCTTCGGAGCGTTGACGTCGAGTTTTGGCCTCCGGGTCGTGAGAACATCGCCAACGAGCACAAGGCACAAGCCATGAGAAAAGAGTCCGCCCAATGGAACCGGTAGCCATACCGACTGAGGGTACCGTCTTAAGTTCCGACCTTGCAGTCGGCCCTGGGCCTTCGGCTCTCTCGTCACCGCCGATGTCAGACCAGCCGTTCTGGGAAACGCTAACGCTTCACCGGCTCAGTCCACTGGTCGCGGCTGCGGCAGCGCTGTTGGGCCTCTGTGCTCACCTCAAGAGCAGTACGGATCAACTTGATGTCGAGGAGTTACGCCTGCGGGTGCTGCGAGGGATCGATGCATTCGATCGTCGGATAATGTCGCTCGGACTGCCGACGCGGACGATCAAGATCAGCAAATACGCTCTTTGTGCCACGATCGATGACATCGTTCTGAATACGGCTTGGGGTAGCCACAGCGTCTGGACAACACGAAGCATGGTCGGAACGTTGTTCTGCGAGACCTGGGGCGGCGACCGCTTTTTCGAGCTTCTAGAGCAAATGAAAAAAAACGCGGCAAACGACCTCGATCTGCTGGAGTTGCTCTACTACTGCATGCGGTTGGGCTTCGAAGGTCGCTTCCGGGTGACCGCGCGAGGAGCCTCCGAACTTAGCGTGCTGTGCGAAGACACGTACCGTCTGATTCGGGCAGCGCGCGGTGACTTCGAGCGTGACATATCCCCACACTGGCAAGAACGCGCCACAGCGCGGAGACCGTCCAGCAGATTCGTTGCATCTTGGGCCGCCGGCGCTTTCGGGGCAGTAGCCCTCCTGTCGCTCTATACCGGGCTATTATTTGCACTCGATGGCCAGTCGGATGCGGTCGTCGCCAAGCTGGAAACTCTACCGCCGCGTGGAGCGGTCAGCTTGGCGAGGACCGCAGCGCCGTCCCCAATCCCGATGAGTGGCGATCGACTGCGTCGCTTTTTAGGCGCCGAAATCCACGATGGATTGGTCGCTGTCACCGAGGATGCGCAGCAGATTCTGGTTACCATCCGTGCCTCAGGGATGTTCGACTCCGCAAGTTCGATCGTGAAGGATTCGTTCGTGCCGCTTTTTCTGCGGATTGGGCGAGCGCTGAACGAGCAGCCAGGGGCGGTTCTTTTGACCGGACACACAGACTCGATGCCGATCCAATCTCGTGCCTATCCTTCCAACCAAGACCTCTCAATGGCGCGTGCCAAGGCAGCGGCTGAGACTATCAGATCGACGATGAGTGAGCCGGGCCACGTGCGGGAAGAGGGCAGAGGGAGCGGAGAACCGATCGCTGCGAACCAGACGCCGGAAGGCCGCGCCAAGAACCGCCGGATCGAAATCATAATCACGAAGCCAAACTGAGAGTAGCCCATGCAGTCATTCAAGAGAGCGCTCCAGGGCAAATGGCTCGGTATCGCAGCAGTCGCCCTGGTGAGTGCTGTAATCTTTATTTTTGGACGGCACCTCTCAATTGGAGGGTACATCCCTCTTGACAGCCTTGGTGAGCAACTTGCGGCGTCAACGTTAATGCCGATCGCCTACGTCGTGATGTACATGATCCAGGGCAACGTTGAAGACTTTTTCCTTACACGACTGTCCGGCACACTGGACGGGATCCGGACAAAGCACAAAGAGGCGGATGGTGCAGGATCGACTTCTTCCGATTGGGGGGGAGCGCGAGCCAGCGCCGCTGCCGAAGCAGAGCTTGAGGCCATGTCAGCTCGCTTTCGCGGAACCCGTATCACGCTAAAGCGGCTTCATCGTCACGGCGTTCTCGGCAAGCGGTGGCTCGATCAACTGCCGTGGTACGTGATTATTGGTTCGCCCGGATCGGGAAAATCCACTGCCCTTGCCAATTCCGGCCTCAGCTTCCCATTGGCGGAAAAACTCAGCCGGAAATCGGTCGGCGTGGTCAAGGCCACCCGCAATTGTGATTGGTGGTTCACCGATGACGCCGTACTCATCGACACTCCCGGATACTACGTGATTCAGAAGCGCAACCTGGAACAGGACAAAGCGGTATGGCAGGGCTTCCTTCGCCTCCTCAGCCGCAGCCGTCGGCGCCAGCCGCTGAGCGGGGTGTTGGTATCAATCGCGATAAACGAGCTGAGTTTGTCATCCGAGGAGGAACTCTTCGATCACGCCAGATGCATCCGGCAGCGGATCCTTGATCTCTATCGAGAACTCGGATTGCGGCTGCCGATTTATATATTGCTCACCAAGAGCGATCTAATTGCGGGATTTAATGAGTTCTTTGACGACCTTGGCCGCGAGGGGCGCGAGGCCGTGTGGGGCTTCACTTTCGCGCAAGAGTCATCGAAAAGTGAAGACGATCCGATGGAATCTTACGCAGCAGAATATGACACACTCGTCGGGCGCCTCAATGACAGGCTGCTTGAACGACTGCAGCAAGAGAGCAACATCCACCGTCGCGCGCTTGTGTTCGGCTTCCCACAGCAGGTCGCGAGCCTCAAGCATCTATCCTATCAGTTTCTGCAGGAGGCCTTCGCTCGCAACGCCTACGAGGATCCGATCTTGCTCCGCGGCATCTACTTCGTGAGCGGAATGCAGGTGGGTGCGCCCTTTGATCGCATTGCGGGAGCCAGGTCTCGGACCTTCGGCATCTCTCTGCCGGCCACCCCTATTTCACCCGACCAGAAGCGTAGTTATTTCATCACTCGTTTGCTTCGCCAGGTCGTCTTCGCAAACGCTGGACTTGTTGAAGCCCATCCCCGTGTCGAACGGCGCCAGCGGTGGCTTCGATATGGCTTGTGTGCGACAATCGCGGCAGCTATGGCCACAGCGGCTGCCTTCTTGATAGTCAGCTACAATCGCAATGTCCACTTGATGGAAGGGGCTCGTCTAGCGGTCAGCAGCTATGCCAAGGAAGCGGGGAGACTCCGCCTTCACCGGGTAGACAGTAGCGATCTCCGACCAGTTCTGCCGCTGCTGGATCGGCTACGCGCCATGAAGACCGACTATAACGAAGCCGCCAGAGCGGACAACAACTTCTCCGGATTAGATCTAGATCAAGGTGAAAACCTTCGGATACGAGCGCATGCGGCCTATCGCCGGGGCCTAAGGACGATCTTGCTGCCGCGCCTAGTTTTCCGACTGGAGACACTACTGGCGGCACACCAGGACGATCCTGCGTTCCTCTATCAGGGGCTGAAAATTTATCTGATGCTTGGGGGACGTGGACCGTTCCAGCCCGGGGACATCAATGAGTGGATGACCCTCGACTGGAAAGTGCTGTTTCCGGCTGAGGCCGATGCCGCCCTTCGCCGGTCGCTGGCCGATCACCTCGATGCCCTCTTGGAGAACCCGCTGCCAGGTATCAGCCTCAATAGCGAACTGATCGAAAAGAGCCGCGCAAAACTCCAGGCCCTCTCGATGCCGCGTCGTGTGCTTAACATCATCACAAACGGTACTCAGGCCGCCAACTTACCAACCTGGCGTCTATCCGACCACGCCGGACCGATGGCGGGGGACGTCCTGACGCGCAAATCAGGACAGCCGCTCAACACTGGCATCGCCGGTATTTACACCCGAGCCGGTTTCCATGGGACATTCCTGCGCCTACTGCCACGGGTAGCAGACGCGATTGCTGCAGAAGGTTGGATTCTTGGCGACCAGGCGACTACTTCCACAGGTGAAGCGGAAGAGACGCTGCGACGTGCGGCGATGGACCTTTACTTTCAGGAGTTTGCGTTCGGTTGGGACGAACTCATTAATGACATTTCGCTGCGGCCAATGGCGAGTATCGATGACGCTTTGCGAACGTTGAACGCGCTTTCAGCACCCACCTCGCCTATGCGCTTATTCCTCGCCGCAGCGGCACAGGAGACCAAGCTCGGCGAACCGCCCGAGCCCGATACGCCGACTGAAGCTAAAGGCACTGCTCAGAAGGAACCATCGGCAAGCGACCTTCAGGCAATCTTCCGATCGCCGCCTGTCGCCGACACTCCTGAAGGCCATGGCCAGCTCCACACGGATGTGCATTTTCAATGGCTACACCAACTTGTCGATGTGCCGCCAAACAGCCCCCCAGGCGCTCAAGCGCCGATCGACAGCGCTGTAAGTGATCTTGCTGCTCTTTACAAATCGATTGGTGAGGTGCAGGGCCTCGCCGGCTCACACTCATTGGCGAAGGGTCATGAAACCGCTATCGCGATCCGCAAAATCGAAGCGGGAGCCGCCAATCTGCCGTCACCCATTCAGCAATGGATCGTGAGCGTGGGCCGGTTCAGCTCGAAACTGTCCATGATCGAGGCAAAGCGTCATGTCGCTAGCGTGTGGGCAGATGGTGCTGGCGACTTATGCCGGCGGGCAATTGATGGGCGGTATCCCTTCGACCGCAAATCCCGTCGAGACGTTCCTTTAGGAGATTTCGCTCGGCTGTTCAGCCCGGACGGGGTTATCGACACGTTTTTTGCGCAGCACTTGGCTCACCATGTTGTTAGGTCCGCGGGCCCGTGGAAGGTACAGTCCACGGGAAGCGTCGATTTACCCATCGACCGAGAGGCCTTGGCACAGTTCAAGCGAGCAGCCGCAATTCGGGACTCTATGTTCAAGGATGCCGGCGGTCAGCCGTCAATCGAGTTTCTGCTAACCGTCGCTGATACCGATCGGTCGACCGACGAGGTGGTGGTGGAGATCGACGGCCAGCAAATCACGCAGCGACGAGGAGCATACGAACCTGTGCGCATCCGTTGGCCCACGCTCGGCGGCCTCGGTGGCGCTTCGGTCACTTTCAACGGCTTCGAGCGTGCTGCCATTTCGAAGGTGGGCCCCTGGGCGTTGTTTCGGCTATTGGACGAGGGGAAGGCGCTTCCTCAAGAAGGGACCGACGAGGTTTATGTACGGATAGCGGCTGGCCGCCACTGGGCGACATTCATCCTCCAGGCCGACAACCTGACCAACCCGCTGTCTCGAACTATGCTATCGCGATTCCGATGCCCACAAATCTGAGGAGGCCCACTGTTGCTGCCGCACGTACGTCCTGCCGCTCAAACGGAGAGGTGCTACCACAGGCAGATTTCATCTGCACGACCCTCCACCGAGGCTGCCGAAAGATCAAATGCGGATGGGACTTGCAGGTCCCACGGCGGATGCCATGCAGGCGGACTGACGTCGTTTTTCGCCTCTCCGGCATGCCGCTGGTTTCCGCTAATCTTTTTCAGCAGGCCATCGAACGACTCGTGAAAGACAGCAACGCCAAATCAGGATTTACCAGCGGGACGGTCGTGCTCAAATCCCGATCGAAGCTTTGACCTGCCTGAGCTTCAAATGCCGTTGACAGACGCCCTTTCGTCCATCCTTCAACGTAATTCAATCTACGACAACCAATGTGGAGACATATAATGAGCCAAGTACATAGTGCACAAACGGCGCAGCGGTTCTTGTCCGTGATGAGGAGCACCCAAGCCAAAGAAGGACTGGAATTCTGCTTTGCCGTTGGCACAATCGTTATTACCGGCGAGAAGAAGCCGGTGGTTTTAGTGCGGAAGAAAGGCCTGACAAGCCTGCGGCGAACTCTGGAAGATATGCGCTATAAAACTCCCAAAGGTGTTCAGGAACCCATTGACTTCAAGTTTCTGAGATCTGGTACAGGGAGGATGAACCAAGAGGGCGTCATTGTCGTACGGCTGGCCAAGGGAGGCATGGCCAAATTTATGGCGATCAAGACGCAAATGAGGCGTTATTTCAAGGACCTGAGAGTAAGCCTTCCGGATATACAGGAGGCTGAACCCCTGAGTGAAGAAGACCTCAATCGATTTGAAATAGCAGCCCAGGCGAACTCTGACGACCTGCCTTCAGATGACAATCAGGAAGTCGTCAAAGAGGACCTGGCGGAAGGCGCTGCGGAAGCTCTCTCTGAAGGACTGAAGCAAACAATAGCCACTTCGGCAGCGTCAATCGCAGCTCACTCAAACCGTATCAGTCGGCAAACGGGGTTAATGCAAACCGCCGAGCTGGGGCCATTGACTAAGAAAATCGCCGATTGGCTCAAGGCGATACTGACCGCAACGCCGTTTGAAGAGCGGGAAAATGCCCTCCACAACTTCACTTGCCGGCTGCTATTGATGCTGGCCTACGACGACAATCGGAGAAATCTCCAATATGTGGACGAGGCACCCGATGACGACGAGATCCAAACGGATCGCCCAGCGAAGCCGGACGAAGCAGGCGTGGACGACGACGCTGAGCGTGAAACGATCATCATAGGTGGGATCAATCTCGACCGTGTTGCGACAGACCCGGTTCATCAAGACGAGGTCGTAGAAACCCTGTTTCGGATGACCAAGGCAGAGGCACAAGAGCGACGGCTTTCTTATCCTCTGGAAAACGCGAGTTCCGACAGAATCGCCATGATGGTGTCATCGCAATGGCCCAAAGAAGAAGCCTATGCTGCAAACAAGCGCGAGATTTTGGAGCGTCTGATTGCCGTGTTGGAGCAGCGGCTCCGCAATGACGATCAGCTGATCGCCGTGCTTGGGCTCAAGAAGACGGATAAGCTGGAAGGGGATTTCCTCGCGTCCGTTCGGAGCATCAAAGATAAATGGCAAGCGCGCCTCGACGACGCGCTGGTGCATTGGGAGGAGACGAAGAGCAAAATCAACGAGAAGTACGATGTAAAAGCCCGTGGAGGGACATGGAATCAGATCGACGAGCTCTTCCAGGAGATCAATAAAGCGGTCGCGGACGAGCTTGCTGACATAACTAGGCAAGGGGCCGAGGCAAGGTTTGATGCGATCGAGCGCGGTGAAGCGATTATCGAATCCGTCCTCCAATACATCGACGGAAGCGAATACATCCAACTGCTTGACAACCCTCCGGCGGTCTTCGCTCCGATCACGATCGGGAATACGCTGCGGGACGGAATTGGTAATGTCGGCAGCGAGCTGAAGCGCATCAAAGCCTCTCTCCCTGCACCCGCACCGGCCGCATAGCCGCTCGAGGTAACGCCCTGCGCGTGTTCAACTGACCGAAGACACAGGAAATCGTGATGATCCCAAAGAACGGTGACTCCGGTCCGGACACGTGGGCTTTCCCGGTGGCCATTGACAGGTCTTAGTCTGCCGTCCGCCGACCCCGGTGGACAGGGACAGCATGATCGGATTGGCTGTTAGCACCCGGTGAGGACCGACTTGTTTGTGAGGAGGTGAAGCGCTGTGGTCGTGGTTGAATTCCATGACCACGATGCAAGCAGCGAGGATAGCCACGTGTCCATTCATCGGATGGAGATTGTGAGTGGGACAGGCCGGCGTCGGAGTTGGTCGACGGCGCTGAAGGAGCAGCTTGTCTCAGAAACGCTGGAGCCCGGGGTCACGGTGACCGAGGTGGCGCGCCGCCATGATCTCGATCGGTCGCTGATTTATCGCTGGCGTAGCGCCTTTGGGGTGAGGCGCGCTCGTGCGGCCGGCGCCTTTCTGCCGGTTGAAGTCGTCGAGGACGCCGCGGCAGCGACAGAATCTTCGCCACCAAGGAATGACCAGTGCTCCTTCGCCGGGTACGGAGCGGATCGAGATCGAGTTCTCTGATGGTTCTCTCGTGCGGGTCGACAGTCAGGTCGACGACAACGCTCTTGCCCGTGTTCTGCGGGTTCTGGCGCGCCAGGATGCAGATTCCGAGGCATGCCGCCCCCTGATTCCGAAATTATTCCGCCCCCGTGAGAGGTGGATGGGTTGGGCCCGGGTGCTCTGCCGGTTGAAGGTTCTCTCCCTTTGGGTTGCCGAGGAAAGGACCGAGATGGCGGCGGAGAGACTGAGCATGCGGCGTGTCCGCGAGATTTTGCGATATCGATTTTCGGAGGAGCTTGGCCACAAGGCGATCTCTTATCGGGTGGGTGCAGCGCCCTCGACGGTGCGCGAGACGCTGCGGTGTGCGGAGGCGGCAGGACTTTCCTGGCCGCTTGACGAGGAGGTCAGCGGCGGGGTTCTGGAGGTCGCGCTCTACAAAGCGGTGGGCACGAAGACGGGCCGTCGCCGCGCGCCGGAGCCGCGGACTGGGCGGAGGTCCACCGGGAGCTGAAGCGTAAGCATGTGACGCTGCAGGTCCTCTGGGACGAATACATCGAGCGCCACCCGGACGGTTACCGCTACAGCCGTTTCTGCGACCTCTACCGGGGCTGGGCGGCCAATCGCCGGTCACGATGCGGCAGAACCATGGTGCCGGGGAGAAGCTGTTCGTCGACTATGCCGGCGACACGGTCCCGGTGGTTATCGACCGGCGGACCGGCAAGACGCGAGCGGCGCATCTGTTCGTGGCGGTGCTGGGGGCATCGAGCCTGTCCTATGCGGAGGCACACTGGAGCGAGACGCTGGCGGACTGGCTGGAATGCCGCGTCCATGCGCTGGAGACCTTCGGCGGCGCGCCGCCGCTGCTTGTTCCCGACAACGCCTAGGTTGCCGTGATCAAGGCCTGCCTCTACCATCCGCAGGTCAACCGCTCCTATGCCGAGATGGCGATGCATTACGGCAGGTCGGTGCTACCGACGCGCCCGCGGGAGCTTCATGAAAACACTGAAGCAGGAAGAAGTGCAAGGCCTCACTTACAAGGACGCGGCCGACGCCCACACACGCATCGGGGCCTTCATCGAAACCATATACAATCACAGCGGCTGCACTCGGCGCTCGACTATTTAACCCCGGAGGAATACGAACAGAAGCATTCACGCAGACGACAGATGGAAAAGGCCGCATAAGCTTAACACGGAAACTGTCCGCCATTTTCTCTGTCTCAGTCTAGGGGTGCACTCCACTATTGTCCGCGACTTAGCGGAATCGTTGTCGGGTTTTTGCGAAGTGCGCAGCTGAAGCACATCTCGCCGCTGAGTTGGGAGCACATCAACTGACCGGCACTTGGGATGCAGAGCATCAAATGCCTGAAGGCTCCCGGTCGCTCAGACATCCAACCCCAATCCGTCGAGCGGCATAGGGTTCACGATCCGTTCGCTCTTAGCGCAAGATTTTGAACTGCTCTTGTCCTGATCCTTACTGCGAACTATCTCTTCGAGGCGGCCAGTGTGCTGCTACATCGAACGAGGCGCTAGTGTGGCTGAAGGCCTGGGGGCTGCGACTGGCCAAACGCAATGGCATGAAGAAGGCGCAGGTCGCCGTCGCCCGCAAACTGGCCGTCATCCTGCACTGCATCTGGGTCGATGAACTTCAGTTCCAGTGGGGCAAGGAGCCGGCCTGACCGTAACATTCTCCCGAGATCGCAGGGCTGACCCAGGCCTGTGATGTCCCGCCGGGACGGTGTTGTGGTGACCTCCTTCAATCGGCTGCGGCTCCAAAACCGCGCTGCGCACGTTGAGGCATCCGACCCGAACATCATCATGAGGCCATGACCTCGAAAATGACCATGACCCCGGCACGGACACAGGCTTGACTAGGTTCCGCAATTAAAGGGCCGATTGACATACTGGGCCTATTAGTCATTCCGGAGCTGGGCCGACACCGCCTTGAACGCCGCCCTCCTGGCGATATCGCTCTTTGCGGCGCCGACGATTATGGCGGCATCCGCGGCGCTGAGATCGGAATGGGCCGCCTTCAGCGCGTCCGCCCAGGCTCCGT
>NZ_JBVVQJ010000058.1:17796-18978 GCF_055811475.1 Mesorhizobium sp. WSM4829
TTATGGCGGCATCCGCGGCGCTGAGATCGGAATGGGCCGCCTTCAGCGCGTCCGCCCAGGCTCCGTTGCTCTGCCCCGGCTGCCGCGGCATCGCCGCCGCGATCGCGGCCAAGTCGGGTCCGCCCTCCATCTTCTCATCGGAGGGATCCAGCTCTATGTCTTCATCACTCGCCAATTCGTCAAAGTTTTTCCCGCGCTTCGGTTTCAAGCTTGACGCCGTATCACGCTCCTCCAAGGCGATTGCCGGTCGCGCCCCGTGCCGCGCCAGTAACGCCGTACGATCGGCCACAACGCTTCGAAGATCCAGCGATGCGCCCTCTGGCGGCTGGCTGTTCGCCAGCCTGGTCACCAGTTCGCGCGTGGCCTCAAGCACCGAAACACCGCAGTCGTATCCGTTGCCCTGCGGCGCCACCTGCCCTTCCTGGTACCATGTCTCCTCCCCCAGCTTGCGAGCGAGGTTGCGTGCAATAACGCCCTGCCCAGAGCCCGTCAGTGAATTGTAATGAACGGCTTGCTGCCCCTGGGGATGTTTTCGGTCGACGAACAGGAGCGACCAGTGCGTCCCGGCGGTAGCACTATTGGCATTGTTCACCGGCAAAAACAGGAACCGTGGCTCTTGCCCAGCATCGTTGACATAAAGCCCTCGCAGCGTGTCCTGCAGATTTTCTGCCTCGGCATTGACCAGTATGTGGACAACCGCGGGCGGCACAAAACTGGTCTGGGCAGCGAACCCTGGGTAGGTCTGTCTCAGGTCCCTGGCAAGACTATTGTAGTCCGCATGAATGTGCTCGTCGCCCAGCCATTCGGTGGCGCCGAGCACCATAAATTGCGGGACCTCCACTTGCCGCCGTTGAGCCGCCCTGCCGTCTTCCTCGGGTTCGGCGGCCGGCCTCCCGCGCTTGGCACCCACCCGATCGCGTGCCTCCATAATCTCGTTCAGGATGGCAGGTTGCTCGGTCGGCAGCCCCGAAACTGTCCGATCGGCCTCGGCAGAGATTTGAGGGCGATCGGCGTGAGTGAGCGCATGGTGTTGGTCCGGACTCGCTGGAAAACCGTCTCGCCCGAACTGCTCGACCATCTGTCCGGAATAGTCCTCCGCTCTCTTAGTCGCCCCCCCGTCCACGGCAGGAAACCCAGGCGTGCTGTCGCTTGGCCCGGCAAGGGGCTGCGGCGAAAGCTCCA
>NZ_JBVVQJ010000058.1:19078-26017 GCF_055811475.1 Mesorhizobium sp. WSM4829
CTCCACATCGCCTCCGGCAAGTGCGCCCTGAGGATGCCCAGGGCCTGCTCGTAGTCCTCCGCTCTCTCAGTCGCCCCCCCGTCCACGGCAGGAAACCCAGGCGTGCTGTCGCTTGGCCCGGCAAGGGGCTGCGGCGAAAGCTCCACAAACTTCTGAACCTCCTCCATAGCGTCCGACGAGAGGTTTTGCCGCGGATGCGCGTCGGCCTGCGGATATGTTCCGCTGGCCACACCCTCATCCGCCTGCAGAACAAGGCTGCCGGCGCGAGTAGGCGCATCGTGTTCGTCTGGGCTAGCTGGGGGCCGCTCGCCTTCGACCATCCGCCATGCATATCCGGAATAGTCCTCCTCCTCGAATGCGAGCCAAGACTCCGCCATCCTCCACATCGCCTCCGGCAAGTGCGCCCTGAGGATGCCCAGGGCCTGCTCGTAGTCCTCCGCTCTCTCAGTCGCCCCGTCCACGGCAGGAAACCCAGGAGTGCTGTCGCTTGGCCCAGCGAGGGGCTGCGGCGTGAGCTCCGGAAGCTGCTGTACCTCCTCCCATGGCAGAGCCTCGTCCATGGCGTCCGACGAGAGGTCTTGCCGCGGATGCGCGTCGGTTTGCGGATATGTTCCGCCTGCCACCCCCTCATCCGTCGCTGGAACGTTGTCTCGAAGGATGGCCAGTCCGATCATGCTATCCGGGTCCCCGGGCGGTGGATTGAGCCCCGTCAGGGCCTGCAGGAAAGCCCACGTCGCCTGACTGTCACCGTTCTTTGGGATCATCACGCTATTTCCTGTTTCTTCGGTGGTCCGTGTCGCAGCTCAAATCGATCCAATGACCTGCGCCCTTGCCTGCTCGATAAGGAAAGAGCGGTCCATCCGGGGGCCGGGTTGGTCGGGCTGCATGGCTGTCACCTCGTTAGGCGGCGATCTAGCGGGCTTCTCACGGATCCATTTGCACTCCTCGCTCTATTATCCTAACGCCAACCTCCCGCTGCGCAAGTTGACAGCAGTGTGCCAAACTTCGCCATGACTGATCTGGTGATTTGGATTGCGGCGAGATGTGAGGCAGATGGCTCGGTGTCACACTAGCAGTGATGTCAATCGATCTGTCCAATGCATATGGGATATGGCGGTATGTCGACACATTGTGGGCGGCAAGCGCGACGGATCATCGATCCTGTGGCGATAGGTCAGCGCCGTCACAACGCTTGGTCCCACGTCATAATGCCCATCTCGTTACGCTTTTGAAAGACAAGGGTCTTCTGATCCGAATCTGATGATGGCGGCTCCTTGGAGCACGACTTGATCCGCTCGATCAGATGCGAATCTTTGATATTTCCTCGTTTGATGACCCAAGGTGCGCCCATGCAATATTGCTGGGCAGGGATGATGCCGGCGCGAATCTGGCGAAGGACCGTCGCAGGGCTCAGATTGAGCGGGACTGTCAGGAATTCTGTGCGCGAGGCCATGATGATGGAAAGGAGGTGGCATGAAAGAGGCCGCGCTTACTGGAAGAACGGATCGCCAAAGATGTTGATGGTGCTCGAGGAACAGTCGCACTTCCTACCTTGCGGCGTACCGTATTGGGGTTTCGAGACTCTCAATAACGGAGGAAGTGCGACCGTGCCTTACGATTATCACATCGGCGTGGATTACCACAAATCCTACAGCCATCTCGTCGTTCAGGATGGAACCGGGCGAACGCTGCGCTCGGGGCGGGTCAAGAACGACCGCCATTCGATCGCGGCGTTTTTGGATCGCTACAGGGACAACTCCCATGCTGTCGTCGAGGCCACCCGCAACTGGATGGTCATCTACGACTGGCTGGACGACATCTGCGATGATGTCGTGCTCGCCCACCCTTTGAAGGTGAAGGCGATCGCCGACGCCAAGATCAAGACGGACAAGATCGACGCGACGGTGCTGGCACATTTGCTGCGAGCCGATCTTGTTCCCGAAGCCTGGGCGCCGAGCGAACAAGCGCGGGAACTGCGCCTGGCGCTATGCGAGCGTATGTTTTACGTGCGGCTGCGCACCATGGTGAAGAACCGCGTCGTCACGGTCTTCGACCGCTATCCGGAGCAGACGGTCCGGCTCAAGAAGCTCGCCGATCTGTTCGGCAAGACCGGGCGCAAGCAATTGGCGGAATTGCCTGTCTCGCCGATCGATCGCATCCAGATCGACCGCAGCCTCGCCTTCGTCGACGACATAAATGCGCGGATCAAACAGTCGGAAGCGACGATCCGGGCGCTGACGCGAGAGAACACCAATGTGAAGCTGCTGAAGACAATTCCCGACATCGGGGAATTCTTCGCCCGACTGATCGACGCCGAGATCGACGATATCCGTCGTTCCGCTCGGCCAAGAAACTTGCCGCCTATGCCGACCTTGTCCCGTCAACCTATGCGAGCGGTGGCAAGACTTACCATGGCAAGATCATCAAGCAGGGCAACAAATGGCTGCGCTGGGCTTTTGTCGAAGCGATTGGTCCAGCCGTCGCCACCGATCCGCAACTGAGAGAACAATATGAGCGCCTGAAGCCCCACGGCACCAACAAGGCCAGGGTGGCGATAGCGCGAAAACTATTGACGATCGCATTCCAGCTCCTGCGCGAGCAGCGCCCTTACGAACAGCGCGGCCACAACGGGCAAGGATGCGCGTCAACGATATCCCCGATATCCCGGCTGTCCTGATTCTCTAGCGAGCCTGGCAGTGCCGGGCTGCGCTCCTGAAGGAGAATAGGAAGCCGGGAGCCGAACGCCACTATGTGACCGAAGCCAGAGGACAAAACGGCATCAGGGTCACGGATTGGAGAATGGTTCGAGAACCGAAGGACGCCAGTCCAGCGGACGGTGGAGATTTAGCCGACCAGCCACAGTGCCGGTCAACACGCAACCGAACCTAAGGAAATCCGCCAGGTGGACGCGATTAACCCCCTTGAGTTCTTTCATTGGAGAGAATTATGACATGGCTTTCGAGAAAGAACTCCTGGACCAGTTGCTTGCTGGCCGCGATCCCAACGATGTGTTCGCCAAGGACGGGCTACTCGACGGCCTGAAGAAGGCGCTTTCGGAGCGCTTTTGAACGCCGAACTCGATGAGCACCTCGAGGATGACCGCACCGAGGGGAATGCCAATCGCCGCAACGGCCATTCGCGAAAGTCGGTGCTGACGGGCACATCGAAGATGACGGTGTCGATCCCGCGCGACCGGGCCGGGACCTTCGATCCGAAGCTGATCGCCAAATACCAGCGCCGCTTTCCCGATTTCGACGACAAGATCATCTGGACAGCTCGAACTACCGTCGTTTTCTGGCGCCAAGGGGCCAAAGAATGGATGCGAACCGTTGAAGCCGGCTGCTCGATACCAGCAGCCCGGCCCTTTGGACCAAGATTGACTGGTCGTTTTGGCCTTGCGGCGGCGGTTTCCGCCGCTGTCGCCTTCATGCGGGCGCAGTTCGCCCCTGGTGCCAGACAAAGCGGGTGAGATTGTAGGCGAGATTGGCCATGCCGATCTTGGTGCGTGCGCGGGCAATGCCGATCGTGCGCACGAAGAGTCCCATGCGGGATTTCTGATGCGCGAAGACGTGCTCAACGAAAGCGCGGATTTTTGAGCGCCGGCAATTGGCCCGTGATGTCGCATTGCTCATCGGCCGACCCTTCGGCTTCTTGTGGTGGATGTCGGAACGGTAGCCGTTCTTCTCCAGCCACGCCTCGTTCTTCTTCGAGCGATAGGCGGTGTCGGCCCACACCGTCGAGCCGGTGTTGGTCTTGTCCAGCACGTTGCACAGCTGCGCCCCGTCATAGGCCGAGGCGCCGGTGACATTGAAGCCGCGGATGAAGCCGTGCCTCCGATCGATCGAGGCATGGTTCTTGTAGCCGAAGGCGGGAACGGCAATATCGCGCTGCTTCGTCTTTCCCTCCTCATCGGCCTTGGCCTTCGAGAACTTCACCGTCCAGCGCGCGTCCCGGTCCTTCTGTCGCAGTTTGGCTGGTTTGTTCTTCCATTCCTCCGGCACCTTGCCCGCCTTGATGTCGGCCGCCGATGGCGGCTTCGCCACTCGCGATAATCTGGCCACAGCGAAGACATGGGGCGTCTCCGACATGGCTTTCCACAAGAAAGCCGGCCTCAGGATCGAGGACATGGTCAGAAGCAAGAAGCTCCGCCACTTCCGCGCCGGCATCTCTTGCCTCAAACGTGCTTACGGCTTGGTACGCTGCACCTGGCGCGGGCTTGACCACTTCAAGGGCTACGTCTGGTCCTCGGTCGTGGCCTACAACCTCGTCCTCTTCACGCGCCTCAAACCAAGCTGACGCCGGTCCGCCGTTTGGAATGCGTGGCACAGGTCCAACGCCGGTCTCGCGGAGTGCGCGCCACCGCGCCCGTGACGCCGTTTTCGCCACAAGCCGGCGCGCTCTTCCCCGCTCATGCCCCTGCAATCGCTTCTCGACGAGCGTAAGCGCCTGTAAACGCAGGAAAATGTGTGCGTTTGTGGGCGGAAACTAGTCTTAGTCTAGGGTGCGGGCCGATGCGACCTCCTATGACGCTGCCGCCCATCGCCTAGACCAAGATCATCCGTCGCTGGCGCCTTGCCATGAAAGCGAGGGCGGTGCTCGGGCTTTTCATTTTTAGTGCCGAGGCCACAGCGGCTGGAAGTGGCGCGGCGTGTGCAGAATGTGCACCAGTCGACCTTCTCGACCCAGGATAGGATGCACGGTCAGCCCGCCCTCCGCATTTGCCTCGATGGCTTGAATGCGCACGCCATATTCGTTCGCCAGCAAGAACCCGACACCCTCAGGGCCGTAAAAGTCGATCTCGCCCTCCGCATCGACCGCGCCGATTTGCGCCAAGGTGTTCCGCAACGACCGAACCTGTTGCTGAAGTTGCACAGTCTGCGGCGTTTCATGGCCCTGGCGCCTCGTATTGTTGACAAATTGAAGAAACGTGTCCAGCAGGCAATTCAGTCCGAGGCCACTGGCTTGTCCCACATCGGCATTGAATCGCCCCAAAAACACTTGGAGCGGTTGCCTCAACGGGCCGGCAGGCAAGTCAGGCAGCGATGCGCCCGCGGGTGCCGGTGCCGTGTGCTCCTGCCAATCATCAGGTAGTTGCGGGGTGCGAGTTGATGGGCCAGCAAAGGACGGCGGGACGCTCCAATTCGGGGGGACGAACTGTTCGAAATCGAAGGAAGCTGGCTGGTGATATGTCGGGGCGAAGATCGATGCCCCGATACCCTGCTCCCACGTTGCCGGGCTTGGCTGATTTACACTTTGTGCCGGCGAATGGGCGGGTGGAGGCATCCCCTGCCAAAAGTTCGCTGTATTGAAACTGTCGGTGGGCAATGGGCCGGCTTGATCCACTCCTTCCCAAAACTCCGTCGGATTGAAGTTTTGCGGCGATGGAGCAGGTTGATCCGACCGCGACGACAACGCCCACGAGCCGTCCTCCCACCCGGCAGGTTGCCGCCATCCGGCTTGCTCCGCAGCGTCATGAATTTCGTCCTGATCGTAACTGTCCAGCGACCCGGCAGGTCCCTGCCATCCGCGTTCGGGCAGCTCATCCCATAACTGATTCGGATCGTGACCTGACACTGGAGACCGGCCAGATTGCTGCCGCCAACCCACCTGCTCAGGGGGCATTCCCCACGCTGCGTTAGCCTCAACGACTCGTAGGTAGTCCTGAAGCTTGTTTAAACCCACGCTGCGCGGTGAAATGGCTTTCCTGAATGCCCGAAAATCATCCCACACCCCTTTTATCTGCTCCTGATTGCCGTTGAGTCGGCTCGCCATGCTCGGCTTTCCTTCCCTTCGGAGCCATTCACTAAACCTGCGTTGCTTGCTGGCCAGATCGTGGATAGGTTTCCTCTGTGCTGCAGTCATCTCCGGCCCAACGTTGTGCTTGGAGAGATCGTCGATTAGGCCCTCGTCGTCGGGATAAGCGGCCAAGGTACGGCGTCCCATGACGCGGGGCCCCGCTCCAGCTCCACTGAATTCTGCACCGCCGGGCGCGAGCCTCCGGAGATTAGACAGCGCCGAGCTGACCCTGGAGACGGCAGCACCGTCTTCTGTCCCGTACTCAATAAGGTCGTCGTTTATCGATTCGGTTCGAAACCGAGAATCGGAAGCCATGGGCGGCTTGTTGTTTTTTTTAAGCCACCGAGAAAGCCCTCTAACAGTGGTTACATTTTTCGTGATCGTTCTTTGGGGAACGTTGAGCCGCCTGGCTGCTTGCGCGAACTGCTTGAGGAGATCCTCGTCTTCGGGATAAGGATCGGGACGAGGACCGTGATATTTGGTGACGTTCCCGGCGCGGGAATCCCGCAGGACCTCCAAGGCTCTATGGACACGTTTGTCGCCACCCTCGTCCACAAACGCCGCCGCGCGGGCAGCCAACTGAGTGCTGTCGTCAAGCAGGTCGGCAATGTTCAAGTCTCTGGGGTTAAGCTGAAGCCAGACGCTGAACCCGCGCAGGACGGATTCAAAACTGGTGACGGTACCGGCGGCAAGGCTGTTGTCGGGGTCCCTGTTCCTGGCCTCGTCCATTGCGGCCCTGAACTCGGAAACGAGGTGCTCGTCCTCAGGGGCCGCTCCGGTCTTCCTGACGTTCCCGGCGCGGGACTTCCTAACGTTCCCAGCGCGGGAATCCCGCAGGACCTCCAAGGCTCTCTGGACACCTTTGTTGCCACCATCCTTCACAAACGCCGCCGCAAGGGCAGCCAACCGAATGCTGTCGTGAAGCAGCTCGTCAATTGTCAAGTATCTGGGGTGAAGCTGAAGCCAGACGCTGAACCCGCGCAGGCGGGACACCCAATTCTTGACGGTAGTGGCGGTATGGCTGCTGTGAGGGTCCCTGTTCCTGGCCTCGTCCATTGCGGCCTCGAACCAGGAAAAGAGGGACTCGTCCCGACCGTCCGCGCGCCCGCGCTTGGCAGAGTCAATGCGAAGCGTCGACTCAAG
>NZ_JBVVQJ010000059.1:0-25827 GCF_055811475.1 Mesorhizobium sp. WSM4829
CAATGTGGCTTGATTGCGGTTTAAAAAACGCCCCATGCGCCATCTGCGCCAAACTTCGGCTCCCGCGCAAAGCCCTCCCTGTGGGAGAAGGTGGCCGAGCGAAGCTCGGTCGGATGAGGGGTGTTCCAGCTTGGCACCAACAGCGCTCCGGCCAACACCCCTCAACCGTCTTGGCGCTGCGCGCCAATCCACCTTCTCCCACACGGGGGAGAAGGGAAGCTCTCCACCGTCCAGCCCACGAGTTCACCCCAAGCCGATGCGCCTGGCGCCTTGCCGGAACAGGGCTGCGGCGTCCGGCTCGAAGCGGAAGGTGCCGATGAAATCGTCGGCACAGTAGTTCGGCAGCGTCTTGCGGATGGCGGCCGCGAAAGTGCGGGCCTCGTCAAGCCGCCCCGCCAGCGCAAGGCAGTGCGCCGCGATCGCCAGGATGATGGCATGCGCGTTGGGACGGGCGGCGGCCTTCAGCGCCCATTCGGCAGCCTCGTCGAACTGCCCGAGGCGGACATGCGCCATCGCCCTGGCGCCGAGCATGCCGAACAGCAGCGGATCGAACGGACTTAGATGGCGCGAGTGATCGGATGAACCGATCGCCGCGTTCGGATCACCCGACTGCGAGTGGACAAACGAAAGCGCGTAGTGGCCGAGCGCAAAGTTGGGGCTGAGATCGACGGCCCGTTCCAGCTCGATGAGCGAGCCGTCCTGCTCGCCGCGCAACCACAGCGCCCGGCCCATGGCCCAGTGCGCGGCCGGATTGTGATCGTCGACAAGAAGACTTTGGCCGGCGGTCTCGAAGGCGAGCGCGCTTTCCCGGTCGCGGTCTCCCCAGCGCTGAAAGGCGTTCTGCCAATGGGTGAAGGACAGGCCGGCATAGGCGCGGGCGAAGGTCGGATCGAGCTTCAGGGCCATTTCGAAGAAATGCCGGGCCTGCTCGTTTTCCGTGCGGGTGAAGCGATACATGTGCCAGAGGCCGCGATGGTAGGCTTCCCAGGCGTTCAGCGAGCTGGGGGCTTTCAGCATGGCGCGGTTGCGTTCGACCATCTCGATCTCGGCGGAGATCGACGAGACGATGCTGTCGCCGATGTCGTCGAGGACGGCAAAGATGTCGTCGGGCCTGCGTTCGAAGGTCTCGGCCCAGGCGATCCTGGCCGTGCGCACCTCGACAAGTTCGACGCTGACCGCGACACGGCCAGCCTGGCTGCGCACCGTCCCGGTGGCGACGTAGTCGACGTTGAGTCGCCGGCCGGCATCTTCCGGCGCGATGTTCTTTTCGGCCAGCGCAAAGACCGAGCCGCGGGCGATGACGAAGAAATCCCTGAGCTTGGCCAAACGGGTGATGATGTCGTGGGTCAGGCCGTCGGCCAATCCACCGCGAGAGGGGCCACCGCAAGAGGGGCCGCCGCGAGGGCCGCCGATCCCGGCTTCCTCGACAAACGGCATCACCGCGAGCGAGGCCTTCGACGTAGCAGTATCGGCATGGGGAAGCACAATTGACGCTTGCGCGGCTGCCGGCAACAGCGCCGGCTGCGCCCGGAGCGTCGCGGCAGGTCGTTCGCTGCGGATCGACCGCCATGCCTCACGAACGCGTCCGAAATCCAGATCCTCCGAAGCAAACAGCTGCGCCGCCGAGGCAAGATGGTCCTCGCAGGCGGCGATCTGCCCGCGTCGCGCCAGGCTTGTCAGAAGAGCCACGTGCGCGCGCTCGTCGAACGGATTGAGTTCCAGCCATGTCTCCAGATGCGCGGACATTTCGTCGGCATCCGCCGGGAGCTTGCTGACCAGCTGTTCCAGAATGGCGGCGTGCCACGAGCTGAAGCGGCGGCGTTGCGCGATAAGCCAGCTGTTGAAATGCGGGCTGCGGTCGATCTCCAGCCCGTCGAGGAAATCGCCGACAAACAGGCTGGACAGGGCCTGCAGCCGCCCAAGATCGAGCGTCTCGATGCCGCTGGCGGCGGCCGAGGCGACATCGACGGCGTCGACGGAAATGCCCTTCAGATCGAGCGCGACCGTGTCGCCTGATGTTTCGATCCTGTGGCGATCCGGTTCGTCAAAAATGCCCCTGAGCTTGCTGAGGCACCAGCGAAGCTCGCCGCGGGGATCGTTCGGCACATCCCACAAAAGTTCGCACAGACGGCTGCGGCCGACGGCATGCGGCGCCAGCGCCAGATAGGTGAAGAGCGCGCGCAGCTTGCGCGATGCCGGCAGTTGCATGGTGGCGCCGTCACGGATGACCGTCAGCGGCCCGAGCAGCCGCACGGACAGCCCGGCCGCTGCGCCGTCCAGACTCGATCGAGCGGATTCCACGTGCGTTTCCACGCTTGCTCCCACGCTGGCCAGTTGTCCTTTGCTTTACCATCGAAAGCGATCGAGTGCATCCGGCAACGAATTTTCCGACGCCGGTTGCCGGCATTGCCACCGTTCCGGGCCGCGTTGGCGGCACCGGAACCGTACTGCGGCAAGGTCTCGAAACCTCGCCGCCCAAGCCGCCGGTTTGTAACCGGCTCGTGACAACGAACACCTCGTGACGACAACAAAAAGGGGAGAGCAGACATGTTGCAGCAACGGAAAATCAGGACCACGGCCGGTCGCGGTCGCCTGTTCGACAGCATTATCGACACGGTCGGCGATACGCCGGTGATCAGGATCAACAATCTCGGCCCCGATCATGTGACGATCTATGTGAAGGCCGAGTTCTTCAATCCGGCAGCGTCGGTGAAGGACCGGCTGGCGCTCAACATCATCGAGGAGGGCGAGCGCAGCGGCGCCCTGAAACCGGGCCAGACCGTCGTCGAGGCGACCAGCGGCAACACCGGCATCGGGCTGGCCATGGTCTGCGCGCAGAAGGGCTATCCGCTGGTGGTGACGATGGCCGACAGTTTCTCCATCGAGCGGCGCAAGCTGATGCGCATGCTGGGCGCCAAGGTGGTGCTGACGCCGCGTGCCCAGAAGGGTTTTGGCATGTACAACAAGGCGGTCGAGCTCGCCAAGGCCAATGGCTGGTTCCTGGCCCGCCAGTTCGAGACCAAGGCCAATGCCGCCATTCACGAGGCGACGACGGCGCGCGAGATCATCAACGACTTCGCCGCATCGCGGCTCGACTGCTTCGTCACCGGCTACGGAACCGGCGGCACCGTCGTCGGTGTCGGGCGCGTGCTGCGCCGCGAGCGTCCCGAGATCCGGATCGTGCTGGCCGAACCCGCCAATGCCCAGCTCATCGGCAGCGGCAAGGCGCAGGAGCGCGGCGCCGACGGCGCACCCGCCGCCAGCCATCCGGCCTTCGAGCCGCACCCGATCCAGGGCTGGACGCCGGATTTCATTCCCAACGTCCTGCAGGAGGCGGTCGACGCCAGCCTCTATGACGAGGTCGTGCCGATTGCCGGGCCCGAAGGCATCAAATGGGCCAAGGCGCTGGCCCAGAAGGAAGGGATTTTCACCGGCATTTCCGGGGGAGCCAGTTTTGCCGTGGCACGCCAGATCGCCGAAAAAGCTGCACCCGGCTCGGTGATCCTGTGCATGCTTCCCGACACCGGCGAACGCTACATGACGACGCCGCTGTTCGACGGCATCGAAGCCGAGATGGACGCGGAGGAAATGGCTCTTTCGCGGTCGACACCCAGCGGCCAGTTCCCGGCCGAGTAGCAGGAGAGGGAGAAACCACCATGGACGCGACGCCAAAATCCTCTGGCATGGCTTTCGAAGAAACGCTCGACATGCGCCGCCTGCAGCAGGGGGAGTGCGTCGTGCCAATCGCCACCGTGTCCAGCCGGATGCTCGCCGTCACAGAGGAAATGCGCACGGTCATGGATTTTGCGCGAAACGTCCTGGAGGGCGACGGCCTGGGGCCCGATGCCTGCGATTTCATGTTCGGCAATCCGCAGGAAACGCCGTTGCGTGGATTTGTCGATGCATTGATCCGCCACGTCGAGCCACAGGATGTTCACTGGTTCGGTTATAAAAAGTACGATGCGCTGGCGCGCGAAACGGTGGCCCGTTCGCTCAGCCAGGCGCGAAGCCGAAACTACAAGCCAGACGACATTGCGATCACCGCGGGAGGGTTCGGCGCGATAGCGGCTGCGCTGCTCGCCGTGCTCGAGGTGGGAGAGGAGGTCATCTATCCGCGTCCCGGCTGGTTCGCCTATGGTGCCCAGATTCGCGGCGCGGCAGGGACACCCGTCGCCGTCGACCTAGCACCGGGAAACTATGACCTCGATCTCGAAAGGATTGAGGCAGCGATCACCCCGCGCACCCGCGTGGTGGTGGTCAACACGCCGCACAACCCGACCGGCCGCATCTTTCCCCGCGCTCAACTCGACGCGCTCGCCGACAAGCTCGCGGCCGCGTCCGAAAGATTTGGCAAGGTGATTTATCTCCTTGCCGACGAGCCCTATGCGCGACTGGTGTTTGACGGCCATGCGCATATCAGTCCGGCCGAGAGCTATCCGCACACGCTGATCGCCTATTCCTTCGGCAAGACCTTGCTCGCGCCCGGCGAGCGCCTGGGCTGGCTCGCACTCGGGGCGGACATGCCCGAGGCCGATCGCATACTGTTGCGCGAGGCTGTCGACATAGCGCAGGTTTCGCACGGTTGGGCTTTCGCCGGCCGTACCCTGCAGCGGGCACTGCCTGATCTCGAGAAGCTCAGCATAGATGTCGCAGCCCTTGCGCGGCGCCGCGATCGCATGGTCGAAGGCTTGAGGGCAGCGGGATACGACCTGCCGGTGCCTGAAGGTACCTTCTATCTCATTCCACGCTCCCCAATACCGGACGACATGGCCTTCGCGGCACGCCTCGCAACTGACGGTGTCTGGGTGCTGCCCGGCAGCGTCGCCCAATTGCCTGGACGTCTGCGGATCAGTTTGACTGCAAACGACGGCATGGTGGAGCGCTCTTTGCCCGTCTTTGCGCGAGCGATCCGGGAAGTCGCAGCCTAACTCCTCCTGGCGAGCAGGAGCTCACACAAGCGCTTCGCTTGAGCGATGGCTGGCGGCCCGTTGCAATCGACTGCTGAATGCCAAATTAATAGGTCCTGATCCTAGTCAGGGATGCTTCAGCGCATCGCAAACCCTTCGCGGTGACGCCGGAATATCTCGAATCGACGCCGCGCGGCCTCGCGTCGGGCCAGTGGCTGCATGATTTTGGCCTGCAGACGTCACGCGGTTTCAGGGCGCTGAAGGTGTGGATGGCGCTGAAGCAGCACGGCATCGAGAAATTCGGCCGCCTGATCGACCAGAACATCGCACAAGGCCACTATTTCTCCGGGCTGATCGAGGCTGAACCGACCATCGAGCTGACGGCGCCGACCAGCATCAACATCGTCTGTTTTCGCTACCGCGGCGACGGGCTGACGGCAGAGCGGCAGAAGGCGCTCGACACCGAGATCATGCTGCGGCTGCAGGAAGACGGTATCGCCGCCCTTTCGAATACGACGGTGCACGGCCAGCATTGCCTGAGGGCAGCGATCAACAACCACCGCACCCGGCGCGACGACCTGGATCTGCTGGTGCGGGAAACGCTTCGGCTTGGACTGGACGTTTCAAGGCGTGGCGCGGCTCTGCCTTCTCCCCTTGTTGTGGGAGAAGGTGGCCGCCCACGGGTCTTGCCTCCGGCAAGCCCGAGGACAGGCTCCGCGGCCGGATGAGGGGTGTTCCAGCTTGGCACCGCCGCACTCCATCCAGCACCCCTCTTCCGTCTTGGCGCTGCGCGCCAATCCACCTTCTCCCACAAGGGGAGAAGGAAAGACCCGCGATCACGCCTCGAGCCAGACCTTCTCGAAATGCTGCTCCAGAGACTGATGCTGCTCGCAGCCGTGCACGCCCTTGCGGAACGTCCGGTAGACCGAGCGCCAGTAGGGCTGGATGATGATGCCGGAATCGCGCAGATTCCGCTCGATCTTGGCCATGATCTCCTTGCGCGCGCTGGCGTCGGGTGTGGCCAGCGCCTTGTCGAGCAAGGCGTCGAACTCCGGATTGGCGTAGGCGGTCTCGTTCCAGGCAGCGCCCGATCTGTAGGCCAGCGCCAGCACCTGGACGCCCAGCGGCCGGCCGAGCCACTCGGTGCAGGAGAAAGGATATTTGCTCCAGTCGTTCCAGAACGTCGCCGCCGGCAGCACGGTCCGTTTGACCTTCAGCCCGGCGTCGCGCATCTGCGCGGCGATCGCGTCGCCGGTGTTCTTCTGCCAGTCGACATCGACAGAGATGAGCTCGTATTCGTGATCGGACTTGCCGGCCTCGGCAAGCAGCGTCTTGGCTTCGTCGACATTGCGGACGGCCGGGCCGATATCGGCGTATTCGGCATGCATCGGGCCGACATGATGGTTCTCGGCCGGCTTGCCGCGGTCGTCCATGCCTATCTTCAGGATTGCGGTATTGTCGACGGAGAGCTGGGCGGCGCGCCGCACCCTGATGTCGTCATAGGGCGGATTGCCGACGTTGAAGCGCGCGACGATGGTCGAGCCGGTGGCAAGCTCGGAATTGCTCAGACCCATGGCGTCGGTCTGCGAGACGGTATCGGCGGCGGTTTCGTGGTTGGTGTCGATCTCACCCGATTCGAAGGCCGAAAACATCGCATTGGGATCGGAGCCGTAGTCGACCCATTGGATGCCGTCGAGCCAGAAATCGCCCTTCCACCACGGCTTGTCCTTGCGGCGGACCTCGGCGCCGACCTCGGCGTCCCATGCCACCAGTTCGCAAGGTCCAGTGGTGATCGCCAAGGCCTTCAGCGGATCGCCGTCGCCGTCGTAGCTGCGGTGCATGATCAGCGCCGGATAGTCGGTCATGCCGGCAATCAGCGAAATGTCGGGCTTCGGCAAATTGAGCCGGACGGTAAAGTCGTCGACACGCTCGATGCCGCCGTCGATCGGCTTCTTGGTGGCGGCGTCGACCAGCGCCCCCATCCGCTCGGCGACCGAATTGCCGGCAACGCTCGCATCGCACCAGCGCGTCAGGTTGTGGACGACGTCGTCGGCGTTGAAAGTGTCGCCGTTCGACCAGGTGATGCCCTTGCGGACGTGCAGCGTCAGCACGCGGGCGTCGTCGCTGGTCTCCCAACTCTCGAGCAGCCACGGCTCGAAGGTGAAGTCGCGGTTCCAGCGCACCAGATACTCGTTGCAGTGGCGGGCAACATTGGACATTTCGACGCCGTCGAAGGTGCGCGGGTCCTTCCAGCCCTTGACGTTCATGGCGACGCGCAAGACGCCGCCGCGCTTCGGCTCCTGCGCCCTGGCCGGTGAAGGCGCGAGGCCGCCCAGCGCCAGCGCGCCGGCGACGCTGACGCCAAGTGCTGCCATGGTGGCGAGATATTCGCGCCGGCTCATGCTGCCTTTTTTAAAACCGTCGGCGACGGGCTCGGCCTGCGGATGCAGCGCTCTTTCGGTCAGCATCAACTTCATCGTCGAATCCTCCCTGTCGGCGCCCGGTCGACCGATTCGCGGGGGCGGATGCGGTCGCCGGGCGCCCTTGGCCATAGGCGATGATAGTGCGGGCGTGGCCCGGAAAGTGTTCGGGCTTCCGCAGTTGTTGTGCGCTGTTCCGCAGAGGTGGAAGCGGGGTGCTTGTAAGGCCCCCTCATCCGGCCCTTCGGGCCACCTTCTCCCCGGCGGGGAGAAGAGGCTGGCACCGGCGTGGCGATCTCTTCTCCCCTCGGGGAGAAGGTGGCCGCGAAGCGGCCGGATGAGGGGGCATTCGCGGGTTCCCTACAACCACTCGCCCTTGCCGAGCGTGGCGATGGCGGCGACGATGCGGGCGAAGGCTTCGCCGGCCCGCGGCAAGGTATTGCGGGCGCGCAGGAAACTGTGGACGGGGCGCGACTCCTCGTACCACCAGGCGCGGCAAAGCGTCAGAGTTCGTCATATAGCCGGGCGGCGTTTTCATAGGTGAAGCGCAAAGGCACCGAGCCCACGACCTGCCATGCATCGACCGTCTCGCCTGCCATCAGCCGACAGGCGCCGTCGGTGGTTGTCACGGCGCCGCCATAGAGCCGGTTGGCAAGGTTGAGGATGGCGGTCTGGTGCATCGCCGTGCTGCCGCTGCCGCAGGCGTCCTTGACCAGCAGCACGCGAAAGCCCGATGACACCGCATCCCTGACGGTGGCGTCGATGCAGGCCTCGGTCCATACGCCGGCAACGACCAGCCACTCGATGCCTTCGGCCTTGAGCCGGCCGGCGGCAGGGCCCGCACCGAAGGCGCTGGCCTCGGTTTTGACCAGCATCATCTCGCCGGCGACCGGCGCCACTTCCGGACAGATCGCCGTCAGCGGATCGTCCTTGTCGGAGAAGGCCGACCTGCCATTGGCATCGACCGGATGGAACCGCCGCGCCTCCCTGGTGAGATCGACGATATAGGCCGAATGATAGAGCAGCACATCGTTGGCCCGCGCCGTTGCCTGCAGGCGCTGGACGTTGGCGAGGATGTCGGCGAAACCCTCGACCAGGTAACGCTTGTCCTGCCGATGCTCCTCCTGGAGGTCGACGAACACTGCGGCCACCGTGCCGCGTCTGATCGAGACCGGGCCCTTCATGCGGACACCTGAACGAAAGCATGAGCGCTGCGGTTAGTCCCGACGATTTGCGATACCGCACCGCGATTGGTGGTGGATGCTGGGATCAAACTTCTTTCTCCAGAAAGTCGTCCTCATAGGGAAAGCGCGACAGAAGCTCGGTGCCGGTTTCGGTGACCAGTATCTCGTCCTCGAGCTTGACGCCCTCGCGTCCGCCTTTCTCGCCGATATAGCTCTCGACGCTGACCACCATGCCGGGCGCGACAAACCCGTCGCGGCCATAAGTCTCGTAGTCCATGGCGTGCGCGATGAACGGCGTCTCGCCATGCATGCCGACGCCGTGCATGACAGACGTGTAGCGCTGGTCGACGAAGCGGTCCGGGATCTTCCAGGCCTTTTCGGCAATTTCGCGAAACGCCATGCCCGGCCTGACGATCGAGATGTTGTGCTGAACCTGGTCGTGGGCCATTCGGTAGAGCGATTTCTGATAATCCGTCGGCTTGCCCGGCCCGCAGCGGAAGGTGCGCGAGAAGTCCGAATAATAGCCGTAGCAGCCGATCGTATCGGTATCCAGCGCCAAGAGTTCGCCGGGCCTGATCTTGCGGCCGCTGGCTTCGTTGAACCACGGATTGGTGCGCTGGCCCGAGGTCAAGAGCCGGGTTTCGATGAACTCGCCGCCCTGCCGGATCACCTCGTGATACATGATGGCGAACAGGTCGTTCTCGGACACGCCGGGCTTGATCGCCTCGCGCACCGCATAGACGGCCGCCTCGGCGCCGGCCATCGATACCTGCAGGCATTTTACCTCTTCGGGCGTCTTGACCGCCCGCACGGCGAGGATCTCGCCCTGGCAATCCCGGACCTCGCAGCCGCGCTTTTCCAGCGCCAGCGCCTGCAGATGGCCGCAGCGGTCGAGGCCGAGCTTCATCGAGCCGCCGCCATGCACCTTGAGCAGCTCAGTGATCTCGTCGGCGAAGGGGCCGGCGGTCTCGTCGTCGCGGCCCGACACCGAAGACCACACCAGCTTCGACGGCCGCGCCTCGTCGATCGTGTCGAGCACCATCGAGACATGATAGCTCTGCGGATATTCGAACAGCACGATCGGCCCTTCGGTCGGGATGAAGAAGTAGCGCGTCGAGTTGCGCAGAAAATAACCGAACATGTTGCGCGAGCCGGTGGCGTAGCGCTGGTTGTAGGGGTCGAACAGCACGACGCCGCCATAGCCGGCCTCGCGCATCCAGGCACGCAGCTTCGCCAGCCGGCCTTTGCGCAGCGCGTCCGCATCGATGAAAGACGGCTCGGTGTCGGACAGCCACATGCCGCCGGCCGGATCCGCCGCCGCCGGGTGGCGCATGCGGTCCTTGAAGTCGACGTCCTCAGTGCTGTCGGGGTCGAACACGACGATGCTCATGGGTGCCTCCTGGAAGAAGCCCTGAACATAGCGGTGCGCCGCGATGAGCTTGTGCGTGATACCGCAGATGTTGTGCGAAATACCGCTTGAAGTCGTTCCGCGGCGCTCTACGGCGCCCCCCTCTGTCCTGCCGGACATCTCCCCCTCGAGGGCCTCGAGGGGGGAGATCGGCCGTCATCACCGCTTTCGAGAATTTCTACCGTCGCAGGAAGAGCGGAGCATCGAAGCTGCCAATCTCCCCCCTTGAGGGGGAGATGGCCGGCAGGCCAGAGGGGGGTGGGCGGGAACGCGGCGCGGCGTGGTTAGCGCCCTAATGCCTGCGCGCCACCTTCGGGGCATGCCCATGCTCTTCCCTGAACGCCCGCGCAAAGCTCGACATCGAAGCAAAACCGCAGGCCAGCGCCACGTCGCGCACCATCAGCGTCGAATGCGCCAAAAGGTCGGCGGCGCGCTTCAGCCGCAGGCGACGGTAATAGCCGTTGGGCGAGATGCTGAGCTCGGAGCGAAAGTTTCGTTCGAGCTTGTCGGAGGAGACGCCGAGCTTTTCCGCCAGATCAGCCATGCCGAGCCGCTCCTCGACCGCATCCTCCATGATGGCGATGGCCGCCAGCACCAGCTCGTTCTGGACGCCGGTGCGCAGCCGCAGCGGCATCAGCTTGCGGTCGACGCTGGAGCGCAGCGGGCTGTGCACGAACCATTCGGCGACGCCGGCCGCGAGCTCGGCGCCATAATCTGATGTGATGATCTCCAGCATCATGTCGAGGCTGCCGACGCCGCCGGCCGAGGTGAAGCGCTTGCGGTCGATGACATAGAGATCGCGCCTGAGCTCAATGTCCGGAAACGCCTCGGTGAACGCCGCCTGGCTGGTCCAGTGCAAGGTGCAGGCATGGCCGTCGAGCAGGCCGGCCCGCGCCAGGAAGAAGGCAGCATCCGCCACCGCGCCGATATGGGCGCCGCCGCGCAGGCTCCTGCGGATCCAGCTCACCGCGTCCTCGGCCACGAGATGATCGGCATCGCCGCCCGAGCAGACGACGATGCGGTCGACCTTCGGCGCATCACCGGCAAAAAAGCCGGGCTGGATGACGACCCCGTTCGAGGCTGCGACCAGGCCCTCGGCGGCGCCGACGATGATCCAGCGGTAGCATTCTTTCTTGGCCAGCACGTTGGCCGCGCGCAACGGCTCGATCACCGAACTGAACGCCATCATCGGAAAGCCGGGGAAGACGAGGATGGCAAAGGTGAGGGGAGCGTCGGTGGGTTTCAGTGGGTCGCGCGTGGGGGTGGTCATGGGTGTGCTCGCCGGCAACTGGATGGAGCGTACAATTCTGCCGAATACAGTCGGGGTCAACTGGAACCGCCAGCCTTCCATCAATCAGGTGGTCGTTCACGCCAAAAGCGTAGGCGGCGAGACTGTTGGAGGTGGAGCTTGAGCATTTGTGCACAATGTAGTTTGTTCCCCCCGAGGGGAGCGGGGGAAGCAGATGGAAATTGCGAAACTTGTTATCTCGGCGCTTACGCCGATCGTCGTTGCTATTCTAGGTTGGAGAATTAGCCGGACACTCAAGGAAATCGAACAAAAACAATGGGCTAGCAGAAAGCTAGTGGAGAAAAGGATAGAAATCTATGACAGGATTTCACCTCAAATAAATAGGTTATTTTGCTATTATCGCTGGATTGGGGATTGGAAAAAATTCTCTCCCCATGAGATACAAAAAGAAACTTGGATCACCTAGTATATATTTACAACTACCTTCTTGATGACAAATTTTTTGAATCGTATTCCAATTTCATGGACGCTTTGTTTCTGACCTACAACGGCGCTGGTGAGGATGCGCGTTTACGCACTCATATTCGGAACGAGGAGGGGGATCGCGCCAAGTCGACATTTTATCAATGGGTTGCGGCATGGGAGGACTGTTTCGACGATAGCCAAGTTTTGCCACTGAACGAGATTTCAAGGCGCTATGAGGCCGTAATGCAGGCTCAAAAGGCCGGTATATTTTCGCAGTAGGATGAGCGGGGAATGAGGCGCGCGCTTCTAATTGCGATTTCGTAGCATCGGCAACTTTTCAGGCACCAGACACGCACGACATTCGAGACTATGAGCAAACCTCCAATAGACAAAGTCTTGAAACGCCCAATCGACCGGAAGCGTGAGTCAGCCTTTTCGATGACCATTGGTCACGACGGCGACGGAAAACTCACTGATATGGTCGTGACCACGGATTGGATGTTTCTTATCAAGGAACATTCCGTACATTCGATCAGATTGGCGGATCAACTTGATCCCGATCGCACGAACATTGACCTCCCCAACACGCAGCAATTGTTTGCTGATGCCGGTTCAGAGTCCGATATCGTAGCCCGGACCCTACTCTCGGCTGGTCGGCTTTTTTCAAAAACCCATTTTCCGGACCCCAAGACAAGAGACTTCGGCATTTCGACCTCCGTCGACATCATGACCCAGCTCTTAGCGGCACAGAAAATCCTGTTCCAGCTCGAAACTGATGAGGCGAGGCAAATTGCAGAGGTGAACTCCTCCAAGGATTCCACACGATTGCCTGCGGTGACGGAGGTCGAAACTCGAGCGAACACTTTCATTCAAAAAGCGGAGCACGCCCTCCAAGCGATTTATCGCCTCGCAGAGGTTTTTTACGGTCCGCAAATGAAAGCTGCGGGAAAATGGCCGGATAGTTTGACTTCAGTCCTAACTAAGGAATTTGGCGAGAATGACGTCACAACGGTTTTTGCAAGGGAGTTGGCGAAGTTTGCGCATCAAGTTCGCAACACCCGCCATTGTGTCGAACACCGCAAAGATGATCAGCGGGTCATAGCAAAGGATTTTTGCCTCAGTTTAAATGGGACGGTTACGCGGCCGTCGATCACGGTGGTGCACCCCAAGGCTCCGATAGATGAGACCGATCTGACCGCGTTTATGTCAGCATGGGTCGACAGCTTGACGGGTGTCACGGAAACGATGCTCCTGCATCTTGCAGGCAAAAACCACGCTCCGTTTGGAAATACTCCGATCGGAGTTGGCATAATTCCGGAAAATCAGAGAGCCATCCAAAAGGTTCGCGTCGGGTATCTCATAAATGTTGGAGGCCAATGGAACCGCCTAGGCTAGTCCTGAGAAGGAAAACAATGCGAACCCGGGATCGCGTCTTGGCGCCTCTAGGGAGCGAGTAGTCGATGCCACGGTTGCGCGATGGATCTCCAATTTCCAGATGCATGTCTATTTGTTGGAAAGATTGGATATAAACAGCCTGCAATCGACAATTCGGTTGAGCCTTGTAAGCCGCGTGTTAGATCAAGGAGACGTTCGCTTCCAGCGAGGTTTATACCGAATATATCCAGCAAAGTCTTTGTGGGCCTACTTGGCCAATTTGAAATCTGAGGGCAAGGATTGGTTTCTGGAAGATGGCTCGCCGCACAGTGCCGAATTTAACAGGGACTCTGAAACGGTAGTGCCTGAACCATTTTTTAAATTGTGGGAGAGGAGAGGCACCTACTAGAAACAAGCCCTCGCCGCCCATTCGGCACGGCGGATTTAAGGGGAGCGGCTCCTGTAGTCCAACGCCCCCAACGTTTTTTCTCTTCCGATCACTTAGCAGATAGCGTCTTGGCCCCAGCCAGAACTTCGAGACTATACCAGCCGCCTCGGCACGGATCCCCCCTCAACTCCCCAGCGCCTGATCCAAATCCGCAATCAGATCGTCGCCATCCTCGATACCCGCCGACAGCCGCACCAGCGAATCGGAAATCCCGATTTCCGCGCGTTTTTGCGCCGGGATCGAGCCGTGCGTCATCAGTGCGGGGTGCTCAATCAGGCTTTCGACGCCGCCGAGGCTTTCGGCCAGCGTGAACAGTTGCGTGTGTTCGAGGAAGCGTTTGGTGCCGGCGAGGTCGCGGTCGAGCTCGACCGTGATCATGCCGCCGAAGGCGTGCATCTGCCGCCTGGCGATGGCGTGCTGCGGGTGGCTGGGGAGACCGGGATAGATGACGCGGCGGATGTCGGGACGGCTTTCCAGCCAGTGCGCGATCTTCTGGCCGTTCGACGAATGGCGCTCCATCCTCAGCGCCAGCGTCTTGAGGCCGCGCAGCGCCAGAAAACTGTCGAACGGTCCGGAAATGGCGCCGATGGCGTTCTGCAGGAATTTCAGCCGGTCGGCGAGATCCTTGTTGTCGCCGACCACGGCGACGCCGCCGACCATGTCGGAATGGCCGTTGAGGTATTTCGTCGTCGAATGCACCGATATATCGATGCCGAGCTCCAGCGGCCGCTGCAGGTAGGGGCTGCAAAAGGTGTTGTCGGCGACCGAGAGCACGCCTTTGCGCCTGGCCAGGGCTGCGACCGCTTCGAGATCGACGACGCGCAGCAGCGGATTGGTCGGCGTCTCGACCCAGAGCAGCCTGGTTTCCGGGCGGATCGCCGCTTCGACCGCGGCCAGATCGGTGAAGTCGACGAAGTCGACCTGCAAATTGGCCGAGCGCTTGCGCACCCGCTCCAGCAGCCGGAACGTGCCGCCATAGATATCATCGGTGGCAACGACATGGGCTCCGAAATCGAGCAGTTCGAAGATCGTGGCGATCGCCGCCAGCCCCGAGGCGAAAGCGAAGGCGGCTGCGCCGCTTTCGAGATCGGCCACCGCGCGCTCGAAGGCAAAGCGGGTCGGGTTCTGGCTGCGGGCATATTCAAAACCCTTGTGCACGCCCGGGCTCTGCTGGCCATAGGTCGAGGTCGCATAGATCGGCACCATCACCGCGCCGGTCGTCGGGTCGTGGCTCTGGCCGCCATGGATGGTGCGCGTCGAGAAGGCCAGGCGGTTGCTGCCCGATACGGTGGCTTTGATGGTCATCTTGCGCGGCGCCTCAGATGGTTGATCAGGTCGATGCGTGTAATCAGGCCGATGAATTCGTCGCCGTCGAAGACGATGGCGACCTCGTTGCGGTCGAACACCGGCAGCAGCGCGTCCAGCGTCTGGCTGGCCTGCAGCGTGTGCAGATTGGAAGTCATCGCCGTGCGCACCGGGGCCTTGAAACGGTCCCAGCGGCTGTCATAGGGGCCTTCGACGTGGGCGAGGATATCGCTTTCGTCGACGATGCCGACGAGCTTGCCGTCGTCCAGCACCGGCAGCTGCGAGACATCCGAACGGCGCATGCGGCCATAGGCGTTGAGCAGGCTTTCGTCCGGGCCGACAGACACGATGTCGCCGGTGCGGTGCGTGCGCATCACCAGGTCGCGCAAATCGCCATGCTGCTCGTGCTCGGCGAGGCCCTGCTCGATCAGCCAGAAATCGTCGAACACTTTCGACAGATATTTGTTGCCGCTGTCGCAGACGAAGGTGACGACCCGCTTCGGCACGGTCTGCTCGCGGCAATAGCGCAGCGCTGTCGAAAGCAGCGTGCCGGAGGACGAGCCGGCGAGGATGCCCTCCTTGGAGAGCAGGTCGCGCACCGCCAGCATGCTCTGCTTGTCGGGGATCGAGTAGGCCTTCTTGACCAGCGACAGATCGGCATTGGGCGGGACGAAATCCTCGCCGATGCCCTCCACCGTCCAGCTGCCGGCCTCTTGCATCTTGCCGGTCTTGATCAGGGGCGCCAGCACCGAACCGACCGGATCGGCGAGGATCATCTCGGTCTTCGGCGAGGTTTTTGCGAAATAGCGGCCAAGCCCGGTCAGCGTGCCGCCGGAGCCGACGCCGACGACCACTGCATCGACGTCGCCGCCGAGCTGCGAATAGATCTCCGGACCGGTCGTGGTTTCATGGGCGTCCGGATTGGCCGGATTGGCGAACTGGTTGGCATAGAAGGCGCCGGGCAGTTCGGCGGCGATCCTTTCGGCCATGTCCTGATAATATTCGGCGTGGCCCTTGCCGACATCGGAACGGGTCATGCGCACTTCTGCGCCGAGCGCCCGCAGATGCTGGATCTTTTCGCGCGACATCTTGTCGGGCACGACCAGGACGATGCGGTAGCCCTTGGGGATGCCGACCTGGGCGAGGCCAAGGCCGGTGTTGCCGGCGGTCGCCTCGACAATGGTGCCGCCGCGCTTCAGCTTGCCCTGTTTTTCGGCGTCGGCGATCATCGACAGCGCAATGCGGTCCTTGATCGAGCCGCCGGGATTCTGGCTTTCGAGCTTGATGAACAGCCGGCACTTGCCGATGTCGAATTTGGTCAGCTCGACAACCGGCGTCTGTCCGATCAGGTCGAGAACCGATGCATAGGGCGGACGCAGGCGGGACATTTCCCTGTCCGGGAGGGCGATCTTGTGCACGCTCATGCTGATGCTCCATGGTCAAGCGACCGCCTTGGGCAGGCTGTCAGCCTATCTTCTTTTCCAGCCGTTTGCAGTCTGAAAGAAGATAGATCGTGCCAATCCATTGGCCAGACGGGGAATGGGATTCCGGTGGGGCCGCTCCGTCACGCCAATCACGACAAGGTCGCGGGACAGCACCGCCGTAGAGCGCCGACCTCACCCCAGCAACCGCTTCCCCAGCCTTGCACATTGCACGCGAATATCCGGTATGGCGTCGATCTCGAAGAAGGTGCCGCGGGTCAGTGGCCCGACCGCCAGGACCTTGGCCGAGACGGTGCCGTCGCTGGCGATGACCTCGCAATTGTCCGATACGTCGAGGCCAAGGCGCAGCGGATCCGGCCGGGCCAGCCCGCGGTCGACAAGCGACCGCACCACGCTGTTCGACGTTGTCGAGATGTCCCTGGCGATGCCGGTGCAATCGTAGATGCGGGCGACGTCGAACGTCTCGATGTTTTGCGTGTGGCGCGACTGGACCTGCACGCTGAATTCGTCGCCCGCCGTGATGCCGACGACGCGCCCGGCGACAAGCCGGATGCGGCCCGACTGCACCGCCTCGGTGACATGGCCATGGACTTCCGGCGCCATGCGATGGCGGTGGATGTCCCACCACGCCTTGGTGTGCTCGACGAAGCGGCGCTTGGCCGAAGACGGCCAGTTCTGCCAGATCTTCTGGTTGAACGGCCTGAGACCGTCGACGACGTCGCGCCAGTCGATGCCGGCCTTCTGGTTTTCCCGGATCAGGTCGCGAAACCAGCCGACGAAATAGGAGAGCTGGGTGCCGAGCGGAATGTCGGCGACGTCGAGCTTGATCGGATTGCCCTTGCGATGCGGCGAAGGCAGCAGGCCGCGCCGCGACACCGCAATAATCTCGCCGCGATGGCCGCGTTGTTCGAGCGACAGGAAGGCATCGACCATGCTCAACCCCGTGCCCAGCACCAGGACCCGGGCTTCCCCGTCGAGCACGGTGTCGGCCTCCGATCCCATCCTGATCGCATGGCCGTGGCCGGCACCTGGCTCCTCGTCATGTCCGGTCGCCAGCACGGCAAGGTGGGCGACGACGCTGGTACCGTTGGCCAGCGCCACCTCGACCCCGGACCCGGTCGGCGAGATCGACAGGCTCTCCTCGCGGATCAGGCGAAGACGCCCCGTCTCGCGGGCCTCGAGCTCGTCCAGCAGTTCCTTCAGATAGCGGGCGTAGACGCTGCGCGGTGCGTAGACCGGCGCCTCCTCTGGCGTTGCCAGGCCGCGCTCAAGCAGCCAGCGCCAGAAATTGCCAGGGTCGTCGGCATGGGCGCTCATGCCGGCCGCGCTGACATTCAGCACATGCGCCGACAGCAGCGTGGAATAGGCGATGCCCTGGCCGAAATGCGGGCGCTTTTCGATCAGCGTGACACGCAGATCGGGATTGGGCGACTTCAACAGATGCGCGGCAAGGACGACGCCGCTGGCGCCGCCGCCGACGATAATGATCGAACTTGGGACAATCGAATTTGCGCGGCCGGTCATGCGCGCACCAATCGCCTGAGGAGCCGTCGGTTCCGGCTCAGGCCTGGATTCTCAACGCAACCGAAAGGTCGTCGTCGCCGGCGATATCGCGCATCTCGGCGAGGCTGCGCTGATCCAGCACCTCGGCGATCGCCTGCCGGACCTCCAGCATCAGATGTCGGACTTGGCATGTCGCCTCGTTGCAGTCTTCACAGCGCTGATACCGGGTGCGGCTGGCGCAGGGAATTGGGGCAAGCGGCCCGTCGAGCACGCGCACGACGTGGCCGATCTTGATTTCATCCGCCGGCCGCGCCAGGCGGTAACCGCCCTCCTTGCCCTTGCGGCTCTGGACAAAACCGGCATTGCGCAGTTCGCCGAGGATGGCGTCGAGAAATTTCTTCGGAATGTTGTTTCCGGCGGCGATATCGCCGACGAAGGCGAGCTGACCAACCGGCAGCCGCGCCAGATGGACGAGCGCCTTGAGGCCGTACTTGCCCTTTTTTGTGAGCATAGACCGAACGTTTCTCTGTCATGCGATGGCGAAGGGCCACCGGTTGCGATACGCCTGGCGTGCGTCCCCACCGCGTCCGCGTCCAGGCTTTCAAGACACATAAATTCTAGCGACATGATATACAAGACGGGCACCATTGATTTTGCTTGATTTTCAAGCCGCTGCGACGACTTGCCGGACGTTCTTTCCTCCTGAAGCCGCGAGGCACGCCAATGGCGACAGCCGGCGCTCGGCACTCATGCGGGTGATCGCCGCGATATGGACATCGCTCATCGTTCTCCAATTCCTGTAATGTCGATAAGAAAACTATACTTAGCCGCGATACAGGAACCGGTTTTCAAATCGTCGGCCATTCGCAGCATTCATTTGCCGAAGCTGCGCGCAAAACAGGAAATGCGTGTTTGCGGCGGGCCGCGCATTCGCCGGTCGACCGAAACGCCGCCTGAGGTGGTTCGAGTGTCAGCGGAGCGAACGGTTCGCCCACACCAGGCCGCCCAGGCCGACCAGCGCAGTGACGATGCCGATATAGAGCCATTGCGACTGGCCGGTCATGAAGCTGCCGCCGACGAGGCCGATGCCCTGCAGCGACCACAGCGCACCGAGGGCGAGCACAATCAACGCCAGCAGATTCTTGATCACTCTCATCGTCGGAATTCCCTTCCCAAGTCGATTGTCAATTCCGCCATGACCCCGATGGCAAGGCGAAAGGAAGCGACCCGCTCGCTCTCACATCTACTTGCATGATAAAGCCGGGTCTTGTCGGAAACACCCCGGTGCTGGTGCGAAGACCACCAGACATACATCGGCGCAATCCCGACACTCCATGACAGACTGTTTCCCGCCGACTCCAAACGTGTACTGTAGTCATGGAACCGCCAGACGATTGCCGCATTTGGTGCCACATTCCATCCGTAACGGCCGGGACTGTCAAACGGAGCCCCTTGCCACAGATGAAGAAACCCAACCGGACCGCGCTTGTCGCGGCGGCGATAGCGGCTGGCCTGATGGTCGGCGCATCCACCTCCCCTGCCGCCGCGCAATGCGGCCGCGCCTCCTGGTACGCGCTGACCTCGAAGACCGCTTCCGGCGAGCGGATGAACCCGTCGGCGCTGACCGCCGCGCACCGCACCTTGCCGTTTGGCACCAGGCTGAAGGTCACCAACCGCAAGAACGGCCGCAGCGTCGTCGTGCGCATCAACGACCGCGGCCCGTTTATCAAGGGTCGGGTGATCGACCTGTCGAAGGGCGCAGCGGGGCGGCTCGGCTTCATCAGCTCTGGCCATGCTGCTGTGTGCACCGACCGCGTGTGAATGGCCGCGCCGCTTTGCGGCCAGGCGGATGAGGGGCAGCGCAAACCTGAAGCGATTGCCCATTGCTCTCTCCGGCATCTTTCGCAGCTGCACAATAAGCCGGCTGCCGCCGTTCAAAACCGATTTTCAACGCCTTAGACAAAAGTATAAGCATAAATCAATTCAATTGACGTATTGCATCGCAGCAGTTTGTTGTTAACCTTTGCGCGAGAGATTCAAGGCTCGGCACTGCTGTCGTCCCTTCGGTCGCAGCAGCGGAGTTCTCGATGTTCTACCAGCTCTACGAATTGAACCACGCCGCCGTTCAGCCGGCCCGCGTCTATGCCGATGCGGTGCGGATGTTCTACACCAATCCGCTCAATCCGTTTGCGCACACGTCCTGGGGCCGCTCGGTCGCGGCGACGGCCGAATTATTCGAGCGCACGACGCGCCGCTACAGCAAGCCGCAGTTCGGCCTGACCAAGACCGTCGTCGACTGGAAAAGCGTCGCTGTCACCGAAAAGACGGTGTGGTCGCGGCCGTTCTGCAATCTGCTCCGTTTCGAGCGGGCGGTTCCCGCCGGCCGCCGGCCTGATCCGAAGCTGCTGATCGTGGCGCCGATGTCCGGCCACTATGCGACGCTGCTGCGCGGCACGGTCGAGGCGATGCTGCCGCATGCCGACGTTCACATCACCGACTGGGTCGACGCCCGCATGGTGCCGCTTAGCGAGGGCAGCTTCGACCTCGACGACTATATCGACTACATCGTCGACATGCTGCATGCGCTGGGCCCAGACACCCATGTCATGGCGGTGTGCCAGCCTTCGGTGCCGGTGCTGGCGGCGGTGGCGCTGATGGAAACGCGGGGCGACCCGTTCGTTCCCTCGACGATGACGCTGATGGGCGGGCCGATCGACACCCGCCGCAATCCGACCGCGGTCAACCTTCTGGCCGAGGAAAAGGGCACCGGCTGGTTCCGCGACAACGTCACCATGCAGGCGCCATGGCCGGTGCCGGGCTTCGGCCGCGAGGTCTATCCCGGCTTCCTGCAGCTTTCGGGCTTCATGAGCATGAATCTCGACCGCCACATCATCGCCCACAAGGACTTCTTCATGCATCTGGTGAAGCATGACGGCGACAGTGCCGAGAAGCACCGCGACTTCTACGACGAATATATGGCGGTGATGGATCTGACAGCGGAGTTCTACCTGCAGACGGTCGACACCGTGTTCGTACGCCATGCTCTGCCCAAGGGCGAAATGATGCATCGCGGCGTCGCCATCGATCCCGCCGATATCCGCAATGTTGCGCTGTTCACGGTCGAGGGCGAGAACGACGACATTTCCGGCCTCGGCCAGACCCAGGCCGCGCACGACCTCTGCATCAACATCCCCGCGGACAGGCACGCCCACTACATGCAGCCGGCGGTCGGCCATTACGGCGTCTTCAACGGCTCGCGCTTCCGCTCCGAAATCGTGCCGCGCATTGTCGACTTCATCACCAGCTATGGCCGCCAGACCCGCGTTGCGGTGAGGCCGAAGCTGGTTCGCACCGCCAAAAAGTAAAGATGTCCCGGATGGCAGCCGCCGTTCAAGTCGACCTGTTGCACAATAGCCGCGCTTTCGGCGGCGCGGGTAACCATATCGCAAAACTGGCCGTTGGTATAATTGACAGGGACTGTAGATCGCCCTTAACGTTTCATTAACAACAAGGGACGAGGGGGACAATGATTTCCTCACCAATGGCGAGAGGGCTGCGCGTGTGCGCCCTGTTAGGGCTGGCACTTGCGACAGGCTGGTCTACGGCGGCTTCGGCGGCCGGGCCAATGGCAACCGGCGGCCCGACATCGCAGCCGATCGGCCATTACGATTTCTGCAAGACCAGTCCGGCCGAATGCTCGATCCACCCCGGCAATCTCGCCCCCGCCACCATGACAGGCGCGCTCTGGCGCAAGATTCTCAGCGTCAACGCCAGGGTCAACAACGCCGTCAAGCCGATAAGCGACATCGATATTTACGGCAAGGACGAGGTCTGGGCCTACCCCGTCAGGGGCGTTGGCGACTGTGAGGACTATGTCCTGGAAAAGCGCCGCGAATTGAACCGCTTGGGCGTGTCCTATGCCAATCTTCTGATGACCGTCGTGCGCAAGCCGGACGGCGAGGGCCATGCCGTGCTGACCGTGCGCACAAGCAAGGGCGACTACGTCCTCGACAATCTCGACGGAAAGGTCCGCTCATGGGACCGGACCGGCTACCGCTTCCTCAAGCGGCAGGCGATCGACAATACCGGTCGCTGGGTGTCGATCCGTGATGGCCAGCCGGTTCTGGTCGGCGCGGTCCAGTAAAATATCTAACCCGTGAGCAGCTGAATAGAGTTCCGCACCCATGCGACGCTCCTCCGTCACGGCATGGATCCTAGGGTCTCCGCTACGTCGCTTCGCTCCTGCTCCGCCCTAGGATGACGAACGCAGGTGGTTTAAGTCCAATCGCGGATGTCGGAAATTTGCAGCTGCGTGCCGGGTAGCGGGATCGCGGCCAATGGCAATCGCAAACCTTCGAGATTGGCTGAACCGATCCTCACTTCGTCATCCTAGGGCGGAGCGCAGGAGCGAAGCGACGTCGCGGAGACCCTAGGATCCATGCCGTTACCTTCGAGCAATGCCGCGTTGAACAGCGCTTTCGCTCGACGGACTGCCTCAGTCGTCGTGGCGCAATGATGACCCTTAAGTCCGGGCTCAAATACCTACGTCCGCCCCAGCGCGGCGCGGATCGATGCGGTGATGCGGCGAAGCTCCGCCTCGTCTAGTTTTTCGATGTTTTCCGCCAACACATTGGCAAGCTCGGTGGCGGCGGGGCTGAGGCCCGACGTGTCGAGTTTTACCCGCGGGTGCGAGGTCTCGGCCAGCCGCGCCAGTTCTTCGGCATCGTCCCAGATGACATTGAAATAGCCGATGATCTTCTGGATCAGCGTCCAGGTCGGCGCGCCGCGGCGGCCGTGCTCCAGCGCCGACAGATAGGCGGCGCTGACGCCGATCGCCCTGGCCATGGCCTTTTGGCTGACGCCGCGTTCGCTCCGCAGGGCGCGAAGCTTTTCGCCGAACGGGGTCACAAGTCCATCCTCGTCGGGTGCATTTTCATGCGTGCATCCGCATCAGCGCGTGCGCCGCAGGCGTATATAGAGCGCGCCCGAGCCGCCATGCTTGCGGGCGGCGTCGTCGTGGCTGGAGACCAGCGGTCTGAATGCGGGTGTCGACAGCCAGGCCGGCACGGCGCGCCGCAAGATGCCGTCGCCGCCGGACGAGGAGCCCTTGCCGGTGATCACCAGCACATAGCGGATGCCGCCGGCATGCGCCCGGTGCAGGAAGGAGAACAAAAGCGAATAGGCTTCGTCCTGGCTCAGGCCGTGCAGATCGACGCGGCCTTCGATCGGCAGCCGGCCCTTCGACAGTTTTTCCAGCGTCGGCTCGTCGAGCGCATGCGAAACATGCTGCGTCCTGGCTTTCGTGGCCGCAGCAGGAGCCATCGCCTGGTCACGCAGCATTGGCTTGGTGTCATCAGCGATGTCTGGGCCGATATCCGGGATGTCGACGGCGGCCTTGCCCTTCAGCGGCTTGGCGGTGCGCGCCACCAGGTTCCACAGGACCCGGTCGTCCTCGCTCAGCCTGTCGATGCGCCGGGTCATCGCCCCGCTCCCGGCACAAGCCGACGCGGGATCAGCGCGTAGAAATCGGCGGGGTTGCGGACAACGCCGGCGATCTCGCCGGCCGCATCTCCCGTACCAGTGAACAAATCGCCACGCGCCTGGCCGGTGATCGCCGAGCCGGTGTCCTGCGCGATCATCAGCCGCCGGAACGGCTTGTTGTCGAAAGCGGCCAGCGACGGCCCATCGATGTAGAACGGCGTGCCGAATGTATGCAGCAGACGGTCGACAGCGACGGAGCGGCCCGGCGTCAGCGGCACCTTTGCGGCAGCGATCGGCCCGAGTTCCGGGTCGTCGGCCGCCGCCGCCTCGCTGGCGGAAATCTCGCGGAAAAAAATATAGGAGCGGTTGCGCCACAGGATCTCGTCGATGCGTTGCGGATGCGCCTTGAACCAGGCGCGGACCGACTGCATGGTCACCGCTTCCAGCGGGATTTCGCCTAGCTCACTCAGGATCTTGCCCGGTCCGGTAAAGCGCTGGCCGGATTTGGCGGCATAGGTGACGCGGCAAAGCCGGCCGTCGGTCATGGTGAGCCGCGCAGAACCCTGTACGTGGATGAAGAAGGCATCGACCTTGTCGGTGAGCCAGGCGATTTCCAAACCCTTGCCAGCCAAACCCTTGACGAGCGCGCCGCGCTCGATCTCGCCGCGGTCGAAATACTCGACCGGTCCGTCCGGCGTGGCGCGGCCGAAGGCGAGACAGGGATCCATGCCGACCGGCCGGTTGGCGTCGTCGATGTCGACGAGATCGGCCGGACGTGACAGCAGCGGCACCGTAAATCGTTCGGTTCGCACCGGCGAAGCGTCGACCACCGGTTCATAGAAGCCGGTGACGAGGCCGGCGCCGCCGCTTTCCGCCGCTATGTGCGCCGGGATGAAATGCCGCTCGAAGAAGGCGCGGGCTTCGCGCCGGTCGGTTGGCGACACGGTGCGGGCTGCAGCATAGGCCTCGGTGAAGGCATTGAAGTCGACACCGAGCCCGCCGGAGCGATAGGGTTTCGCCAGGATATGAAAAGCCGAACGCCGGAAAGCAGCGAACGCGGCCAGATGGTCGTCCTCGTCCCAGCCGGGCAGATCGTCAAAGGATTTTTCGCGGAACGCCTGAGAAAGCGACACGACAGACCCCGCCGTGGTCCGGGCTCAGTCTTCTTCTTCGGTGGCGACGAGCTTCCAGTTCGGGTCGCGCGAGCGCGTATCGCGGGCGAAGGTCCAGACGTCCTTGACCTCGGCGACGGTTTCGGGATCGCCGTCGATGACGGCGCCGGCCTTGTCGCGCGTTGCCGAAATCAGTTCGCTGACGATGCGCAGCGTGATATGCGCCTCGCTGCCCTTCATCTCGGCGGAAACGATGTCGGCCTTGTCGATGCCGACGAAGGAAGACTGGATCTTTTCCGACTTCGCCTCGCGGTCGCCGATCGCCGCGACAAAGCCGTCATAGACCTCGCGCGACAACAGGTTCTTCAGCGTCTTGCGATCGCCATCGGCATAGGCCATGACGATCATCTCATAGGCCATCTTGGCGCCGTCGACGAAGGTTTTGGGGTCGAATGCCGGATCATTGTCCTTGATCGCGCGCAGGCCCTTGTTGAGATCGGTGTCAGGCTTGGCGAAGGCGTCGATCGCCGCATAGGCGTCGATCGCCGGCTCTCCCGGCGCTCGCTTGCGCGGCAGCGAGACCACATTCTCGGGTTTTTGGGCGTCGTCGCGGGTTCGGCCCGCCGTATAGGGATCGAACGGCGGCCGCTCGCTGCCGGTGCGGCGGCCGAGCACATTGCGCAGCTGGAAAAAGATCACAACCGCCGCAACCAGAAAGAAAATCGTGCCGAAGTCGAAGAATCCCATATCTTCCGCCAATCAATCCCTACTCCGGCCGGACCGCCCGGCCAGGCAATGGCTGCGGTCGCATAGCGTTCAACATCCAAAGCATATAGAACGCAAGCTGCAATCATTCAAATTAAAGGCAGCCATACCTATCTAAAAGGTTCAGTGCCAGCGGCGATTGCCCGCCTGCCGGCAAAACATCGAAACGATCGGTCAAGATTTGCGCATTTCGCTGCTTCCCCTGTTCATCCTCGCGCTTCCGCTGCTGGAGATCGCCGGTTTCGTCATTGTCGGCCGCCAGGTCGGCGCCCTGGCGACGGTCGGCCTGGTGCTGGCTTCGAGCATCGCCGGCGCGCTGTTGTTGCGATACCAGGGGTTCGGCGTCATGTCCCGGGTCCGTGCCGAAATGGACGCCGGACGTGATCCAAGCCGTCAGCTCGCGCATGGCGCCATGATCGTGCTGGCGGCGATCCTGCTCATCATTCCCGGCTTCATCACTGACATTTTAGCCATTCTGCTGCTGCTGCCGCCGGTCCGCGACCTCGCCTGGCGCCGGCTGAAAGGCCGCATCGTGATGGCCACCAGTTTCGGCACCGGCGGATTCCGGGCGAGGCCGCGCGACAAGACCATCGACCTCGACGACAGCGACTATTCGCGCGGCGACGAGCACGGCCCCGATCCCAATTCCCCCTGGCGCCGCCTCAAGGACGAGTAGCCCGGCGCCTTCTTTCCTTCTCCCCTTTGTTTGGACCGGAGACATCGCGAACAGGTGTGCGAAGACATCGCGAACAGTTTGCCATCCT
>NZ_JBVVQJ010000060.1:0-24603 GCF_055811475.1 Mesorhizobium sp. WSM4829
GCGGAGGCAAGCTGGGTTTGGCCGGCCCGAAAGGGGTCAGGGCGGCTCCGCCACATAATCTCGCCCGACGCATAAGATCGCGTCGTGATCGACGCCGCCAGATGGAGCAAATCGTCCCAGTGATCGAGGATCAGGATGGTGTTGATCGGCGTCCCGATATGGTTCGACAGCACCGGATATGCGTCGCCCTTCTCGAACGTATGGAACTTCCGATCCTTGAGATTGCGTAGTCGTGGCGCAAAGCGTTTGCCGATCAGGGCGAACAGTCCGAAGACATGGTCGCTTGCACCGCCCGTATCGGTGAAGTGTTCCTGGATGTCGAGGATCGTGTCCTGATCGAACAGCCCGTCGAGCACATAGGCCGCCTCGCTTTCGGTCGGGCTGATCGGCAAGATGCTGAAGTAGCCGTACTGATCCGACAAATGGCTGTAGAACTTCGAGCCCGGCTCGCTGCCATAGTGCAGATTTATGTCGCCGCGCTTTGCGGCTCGGTCGCTGGCGCGAAAAAACTGCCCATCGGATGACGCGGTCGTTCGATTACCCCAAAGCTGGGCATGCGGCTGACGAGTGTGCGCATCGGTGATGGATGCTTGCGCGGCGCGATAGGTCTCCGACCGGGCATGGAATGTGCGCATCCAACTGATCTGGTGAGCACTGATGCCTTTGGATGCGCTCGCCATTCGCCTCGGACCAAGGTTGGTCGCATCGGCCAGCACGCCGGCCAGCATGGCCGAGACATTTCTTGGGGCGTCGCCGGTGCGGACATGCGTGAAGTGATCGGCAAAGCCGGTCCAGTCATGCACTTCCCTCAACAGGTCGGGAACCTCAACCAACGGATACATATCGCTGATCTCGGCATTTAATTCCTCGGCCGCCGCCGGAACCTCGCCAGCCGTTGGCGTAACGATCAACGTCCCGGCTTAAAGACGAACACCTTCGAGCTTTCCTGATCGTGCTCTGTGCACGAGGCGCTTCAGGTTGAAGTCGAGCATCTGGCGAGCCTCCGCGAGCCAGGCCGCGCCGTCTCCCTGGACGCCCAGTCCGAGCCGATCCTGCTCCTTCATGGTTGTAAACGTTGATCGCGGCATCAGATGCTCGTCGATCGGTCGGAAGAATCGGCTGCCGTCGACCCAAATGTCCGCAGATCTAAGCCGGTCTCGCAAGGCCGCGAGCGTGGCGATCTCGTAGAGACGGCGATTAGGCCTCTCCTGTCCGAAGATGAGCCGTCGATCAGCCTGGCTGAGGTGGGTGACCGGGACGCGCTCCGGAAGTGTCCGCCGTCTCTCGGCATAAAGCCGTTTCAGCAGCGAGATTGCCGCGAGAAGCGGATCGTGTCGCCGCGCTGATTGGAATGTGAAGGTCTGCAGAAAAGCACCGGCATACTTTGTGGACGGTTGCATACTGTTCGGCCGCCAGGGCCAAAGGCGACGCCTCGTTGTCCTCGACCATCGACTCAAGCTCAGGCTTCATCCGCAGCAACCGGTGCCATCCGACTTCCTGATCGAGGACCTCCAATGCATTCCGGCCATAGTCGTTGGCAGACTGCAGAGCGGTAGTCGTATCGAGGAACATGCGCAGTGCCTTGGCGGTATCCGGCCTGCAATCCATGTGCCGCTGCTTCTTGCGGTTGTTGGCTTGAGAAAACAGCCGACCCATCAGCTTTGATGAACATCGTTACGGCATCGTCGGTGAGCTTCTGGCTGAGTCTGATGGCCTGCGCCACGATCAGAGCGTGCCGGCGGCTGGAGTTGAAATCGCTGGCCAGCCAGGCTGGCGTGGCGTTGCCCTCCCGGATCATCTGCTCCCACCGTCCAGATGATATGCGCGCCTGCAATCTCGGATCGATTTCCAGCGTACGCAGGAAGGCAATCCGTTCGGTCAGCCCGACCAGGTTTGACGCACCAGGCGCTTCGGGTGCCGAGCGCAGCCAATGAAAGCGCGTTTGGCCGGTCGACGGATCTACCTCCAACAGCCTATCCAATGATTGGAGTGTGTCGAGCGGAATGTCTTCGATCAGCGCTTTCTCGGCCCGTCGACGAGCAATGGCGCGAGCGGCAAGGCCGATGCGTTCGATCGTGTCGATTGCCGGCAGAAGAGATCCGCGTTCACGAAATGTGGTAACAATGCAACCGGCTATCGCAGCGCCGTCGTCGGACATCGCCGCCGTCTGAATTGCGGCCAGTAGCGCGGCTCGACGATCTTGCGCCGTCGCGCTTCTCGTATCCAGATATACCATGAGCCGCGCCGTATGATCACGACGGGTTTCTTCACGGCGTGCATAAAGTGCAAATGCTTCTGGATCGGCGCCGATTTGGTCGGCAACATATCGAAGCATGGCGCGAGGCGGAGTCTCTTCCGCTCCCAGCACCCGGCCAGGGTAACGCATCAGACATAGCTGAACGGCAAAGCCGAGCCGATTATGCTCACGCCTCCGCAGCTCAATCTCAAGGCGATCCGCCGGTGACAACGAATAGTAACGGATTAGGCTGTCCTCATCGACTGGTGTATCGAAAAGCTTCTGTCGATCATGAGCTTTGAGAAGTCTCCGTTTTGCCATCGCCCGCTCCCCATGCCCAATCTGCCGGAAGCGTTGTTGAGTCGGACGGGCGAAGAAACCAAAACTGGTGCCTGACGGTGCCAATCCACAGAGATCGGAGCCCCCGTATCCAAAATCCGATGCAGTTCATGTTCTGTTCGATCTAAGCGTACGATTTCGCACTGCTCTTGTTCTGACCCCATTTATGTGTTCCGCTCGTTTGCGCGGTCGTTCTGGAAGGCGCTCTGTCACGCCAGCGAAGAAGTCGGCTACGAAGTGCAGTAGACCGAGGCGGCCGGTCGTCACCTCACTTCCTCACTTGGCGAACGTCACCCACTCTTCCAGCGGCGCGCGATCGGTGCGGAACTCGTTTTCCGGCTTGGACGTATCCTCGTAACCGAGTGCCATGCCGCAGACGACGATCTCCTCGTCGGGAATGTTGAGCACTGACCTGATTTGCCGGTGATAAGGCGCGAACGCCGCCTGCGGACAGGTGTGCAGGCCCATGCCCCGCGCCGCCACCATGATGTTCTGCAGGAACATGCCGTAGTCGATCCACGAGCCCTTGTTGAGCCGCCGGTCGACGGTGAAAATCATGCCGACCGGAGCGTCGAAGAAGACGAAGTTGCGGTCGTGCTGCGCGCGCATCCTATCCACCTCACGCCGGCCGATGCCGAGCGCACTGTAGAGTCCGAAGCCGTTGGCCCGCCGCCGGCTGAGATACGGTTCGAAGAACTGGTCGGGATAGTAGCGATACTCGTCCCACTCGGCCTTTTCGGCGCGGACGCCGGAGTTGAGGATGGCGTCGGTGATCTGCTGCTTGACCTCGCCCTTGGTGACGTAGACTCGCCAGGGCTGCATGTTGGTGCCCGAAGGTGCACGCGCGGCAACAGAGAGAATGGCGCGGATCGTCTCGTCATCGACCATGTCGGGCAGGAAGGCCCGCACCGAACGGCGCGACGTGATCGCCTCGTCGACGATCGCCGCATCATCTGTAACTGTAGTCCTGTTTTCCAGCATGGGCCGTCCTTAGCGCATGACCCCGGAAACCGGAAATCGGTTTCCGGAAAGCATCATGCGCAGTCTAGAAATGCTAGAGCGTCCTTTGCGCGTCCAATTGGACGCGCGGCGCTCTAGCGTGGGTCTCAACCGGACGCCCCTCAACTCGCCGTTTCGTAGCCACGGCCGCGCATAGCGAAGAAATCCCCGAGAATGGTCCAGTCAGGTTCAGGCGCCACCGTGTTCATGCGGACGCCCCGCCGCATGTATAGGTCGAAGCTCGCGCTGGCCGACCAAACAATCAGCGCCTGGAAATACTGGTAGCAGGTTTCCTGTGGCACTGGATGGGCGGCGAGCCAAGTGAGTCCATCCGCAAAGCTCTGAGTGTCGGCGAGCTCCTTATGCAGATCAACGCGCTTGGGCCATTCGGTGTCCGAGAGGGAGGCGAAATTCACGATCGAAGCGCCCTTGGGCATACGGCAAAGAAGTTCATACAAGAGATGGCGTGTCCCGAGATAATTCACGCGTGCAACAATATCGCGGTCCAGTATGCGGGGGACGCCGGCGGCATTCACAAGACCGTCGATGCGTTCCGGGAATTTGGTAAGCGCTGCATCAATCTCTTCGGGCGCACTCTGGTCGATCTGAATGAAGCCGTCCAGCGTGACAGTGGGATCACCTCGAGCGAGCCGATGACGCGCGCGCCTTCGCACCGGGCAAGACGGGCGACTTCGCTGCCGACTCCGGAGGAGACACCGGTTATGACGATGATTTTACCTGTAAGTTTCAACGGCTTCTCCAATTTAATGGCTGAGGGACGGCACTCTCGTGCAGACGACCTTCCAAACGAGTTGGCCTGATGAGGCGCGCGGCGTCCTTGACCGGAGCCGCCGCCGCTCAATTGAACTTCTCAATGACCGCCAGAGACCGCGCCCGCGCGTGCCGTTGCCCGACTTAAGCGTTGGTCCCACCTCGCGATCGAAAGATCGACGCGCCGTTAGGCGCTGTCCTTATGCAGCATCGGGCAAGATTGATAAAATCGATTGTTTGTATGAATCTTATCGGCGCTGTGGATACAGGACGCCGCTCTGATTTGGTCTTTTGAGGCTGCCGCTGAGCCCTTCGGCGCCGTTGCCGACGTACGGATTTGCCCGCATCGGCTTCTTCAAGCCGGCGCATGTGAAGTGACTTCTGGCGTTTGCCGTTCGCGCGCTGATCATCGCCCGCAAGAAGCTGGTCGGGCAAGGCGTCATGCAAACCAGATCCGCGGTGTTGTCGTGGGTGTTTCAGTCCCGCTTAATCAAACAGGAGCTGCAGGCCGGCGAGGGAATAGCCGGGCTATCCGCCGCCGTGCAGAGCCTCATTGCAGCGCGTGCCGCGATGCACTCGGCCGTCGGCAATCGATGGCAACATCAAGAACGTCGCGAAACGTTCCACGGCATGCCGCCGGCTAATGATAGTCCCAGGCGTCGAGAACCTGACCGCGCTCGCGTTCTCCGCGGTGGTGGACGCTTTAGGCGCTCCCGCGATCTGGGCGCCTATCTTGGCCTGGTGCCACGCCGCTTCCAGTCGGGCGAGGTCGACGACATGACAGAATGTCGAAATGCAGCGCCGGCGGGTGCGTAACCCTGCTCTATGCGGCGGGCGATGTCATGCTGACATGCTTATCGAGACGCATTGAAGCGGTGATGTCACGTTGTCTGCATATAAACGCGTTGAGACCTGCGGCCGCTGATGTCAGCTGACCACGGTCACGGCTTTCCATTCCGCCATGGCCTGCAGCCGGTCAACATGTGTGGCGAGAGCGGAGCGTTTTGAGTAGGGCGGGACGAAGAGATTGCGCAGAGCCGAGAAGATCGAAACGAAGCGTTGCAGTGCTCCTGGTGATCGGAAGCCTTGCGTGGTCCGTGGTTACAACGGGACGCTTTCGCGCCGATGATCATGCTGCAAGGATTTCGAACTGCTCGGCGATCGAGGGACGTGGATTATAGGCGAACCTCGCCTGCCGTTTGCGCATCATGTGAACCATCTCGATGCCGGAAAGGACGGCATCGGCACTGGCCATCGACTTGAAGCCGAGCATCGACCGAGTGCGGCGCTTGATGCGCCGATGGTCCTGCTCGATCCGATTGAGGTACTTGCTCTTGCGGATGCGGATCGGCTTCAGCGCTCGTCGCGATCGATTCCGCAGACGGTGTTCGGCGTCGCAGGAAATGATCGCCTCATGATTGGTCGGGCTGCCGTCGATGACGGTGCGATCCGGTGCCGTGGCGCTCCAGGGCCTTCCGGAAGAACTTGGCTGCCGGCAGTCGCGGTGTTCGCTGAAGAAGAACTCGACCGTGTCGCCGACGCCGTCGACGGCACGATAGAGATACATCCATTGGCCGCGTATCTTGATGTATGTCTCGTCCATGTGCCACTTGCCGGTGACGGCGCGCTTGCGCCCGTTGAAGCGCTCCAGAAGCTGGGGCGAGAAGTGAACGACCCAGCGGTGCACAGTCGAATGGTCGACGTTCAGGCCGCGTTCGGCCCTCATCTCTTCCAGATCGCGCAGGCTGAGATTGTAGGCCAGATACCAGCGCACGCACAGCAAGATCACTGATCGGTCGAAATGACGGCCTTTGAACATAGCAAGCGAGCTCCCCGAAAAAGAGAGGCCTTCGTGCCAGATATGGGTTGCCATTCCGTTTGCGACAGAACCATATGCCGGCTATGTCGGCAGGCGCTATGCCGGACAGCGGCTGAAAACGCTTTTGGCCTGGCATGAACAATATGCCCCTGACGAGGGGGAAAGCCATCGCAATGCGGCGATCTACGTTCTTCAAGGTAATCGCAACCCCCTGATCGATTTCCCCGAATGGGCCCCGCGCCTGCAGCTTGAAGGCTGACGAGATCGGTCGTGTCGGGAGGCACGTGCCTGGGCAGTGGCTGGGACAAGGCGCCAGGCTCGAACCGCCATAACCGCAATGGCGATGTTCGCCGCGATCCACACAAGGACAGGAAGCGCAAGCGGCCAGGAAAGCGTGGCAAGCAGGACGAGCGAACCTGTAAACTGCAACAGGAAATATGGTACGCTGTAAAAGGCGACGACGATCTGCTGCTGCACGGCGGAGGCGACTTGCGAAATGCGCGACGCCACCTGGCCGGCGAAGAGATCGTGGAAGAAGGCTACCGCTTAGCCCTCTGATTCTCTCTAGGTATACTCTCGGCGATATCCGCGGGGGGTGATGGAGGGCGGACATGCCGCTCCTGCTGACCAACGCAGCAAGGCGTCAAGAGCGAGCTTCCGTCCCTCATGCCGACTCGATCGAACTCGGAACAGCTATCACTTGGATATCTTAAGCATTGCGGTCCCGATCAACGTAATGCCGATGGAGGCCAACCGCGCCAGGTCGAGGCGCTCCTTAAGGAAGAAGACACCAAACAGCACAGCGAACACCATGCTTGATTCCCGGACTGCGGATACCAAAGCCAAAGGCGCTTGTGTCATTGCCCAAGTGACAATCCAATACGCCAACAGAGAAATCATGCCCCCGAGCACTCCGACCTTCCAGCATTTCTGCAGCGAGACCCTAACCTGCCCCCTTCGCAGATACAATGCCAGCAAGGTTATCGGAATACCGTTGTAGAGGTGAGACCAGAAAGTGTAGCTTTCTGCGCTTTCGGCAAGACGGGCGCCTAAACCATCCACGACCGTATATCCGGCGATAAATACGCCCGTGCCCACCGCATACAGCATTGCTTTTGGTTCCCGGAAGCCTCCCGCGCCACGCGTCAGGGTTAGGCTCATGATACCCAGAGCGATAACAACAACCGAAAAGCCAGCCTGCATGGTCAGTGTTTCACCCACGATCGCGACGGAGATGAACGCTACGACCAGCGGTGAGCAACCCCGAGAAATGGGGTAAACGTGGCTCAGATCTCCATAACGATATGCATTGATCAGAAACACGCAGTAGGCAGTATTAAGCACACACGAAGCCCAAATATATGGCCAACTTTCTGGCGTCGGGAACGCCACAAATGGGACAACCACCATACCGACGGCAACCTGGCTCATCATCATGACTGCTATCATGACTAGCCTGTCGGCATTCACCTTGACCAAGGCGTTCCATGCCGCATGCAAAACAGCCGCGCCAAACACCATCGCAAACACTCCCGTCGTCATATCAAACTCCGTGTTTGGTAGTGTCCACCCTGGTGTCCATCTCGGCTCGTCTCGGTTTTAACAACTAACTCCTGCAACGTAGCGGGTTGTAGGAGGTTTGCGACAAGCCTTATTCGACCTGGATTGCCGGCCATGACGACGCGGATCGCCACTGCAACGACGGCGATCAGGGCGGCAACGCCGGCGGTCTCCGTTTTGGTTGGCCATCGAGCATGGACGACAAGTCCGCCGACGACGCCAAAGGCAGAGGCTTTCGAGCAGATTTCTCGACATGCTGCAAGGACGGCAATGGTCGAACGTTGCCGTTTAGGCCGAGATTCGGTCGCGCATCGTGTCGATGAAGCCGGACAATTCGATGCGGTTGACGCCCATTACGCGGACGCGACGAAGCTGAAGATCCTCGGAGAAATCGAGAACCGTCCTGCCATCCATCAAAGCGGCGAAGGCATGGCCCGGCGCGAGCGTTGACGATCCGGCCGCCGTTGCACCGGCGACCCAGGCTGGCGAGACACAGCGGCCGATGATGCGCTCGCCTATCGGTCTGAAGACGATAGACCCGTGTCGATTCGTTCGGCAGCCGTTTCCAGATCGGGAGCAACAGGCCGGCGACGACATGGATGGTGCTGTCGACGAACTCCGGCACTTCAGCCACCTCAGCTTCCCAGGCACGGGCGAAAATGTCCGGATCGGCCTTCACCCAATGGGTTTCGTCCGTCATCTTCACGGGGATGTTGTGGTTCTCCATCGGTCGGATCAAGCGGACACGCCGTTCGACCTCACCATCGTCGAGAATGCGGCTCGTGGTCGGAACCTGCACAGCGGCGCGGCCGGACCGCTCGTTGATCAACAGGATGGCGTGACTGTTTCACCATCTTCTTGAAGGACGACAATACGGCCATGGTTGTTCGAAAGGATCGAGCCTTCCTTCCAGACTGCAGTCCCATCCCTCTCCTCGGAAGGCGCATTGCAGCGGGGCGAGCGCGTGCTCGTCGCAGGCGACGTTGTCTTTTGGTACGAGGACGACAGGTCGGTCGGCTGGCAGATCAAGTCGGTAGCGATTGGCCGTGCGCGCGCGGTAGGCTGCCTGGACACTTCGCCTGCCGGCAGTGTATGGCTTAGTCCAACGGAGGTCTTTTTCGCAGTAAAGGACGTGCGCGGAGTATCCGGCGCCAATGAGCGCCGAGCGAAGATAGGGCATTTCGGACAGCTGCTTTGCGAGAGCGTCGCGGTATTCCTCGGACTCCTTCGGCAGCTGAAGATCGGATGCCGATGGGCGCATGTCTCTAGCATGCCGCCGGACGCCCTCCTTGAGCATCAACTGCTCTTCCGCTGCAAGTCGCTCTTTCGCCTCTAGCGCTTTACGCACTTTAAGCCGCAAAGAGGTGCGAGCTTCCTTTTCAAGGGGCCTTTCCTCCAGCGCTTCAGCGAGCTTGGGATTTAGCGTCGACTCAGCGTCGAAGGCACTCGCCTCATCCCGATAGATATCAGCCTTAACGCCCTGAGGCAAAGGGATACGACGATCGCACCATGCTGGCTTATGTAATTCGCTCTCGGCGTACTCGATCATATGCCACCAGTTTTCCAGCGGCCGGTATTCTGGCCAGACCGCCAGGATCGGGTCCAAATCGCGCTTTTGATCGCCCCACTTCATAAGTAACTCCCTCTGCCGAGTTTGTGGGCGTCGCTCCCGAAGACGCCACGTCCCGGAATCTACCAACAGGTGAATATAGCACGCCGCGCCGCAAGACTCCTCGGACCTGGCGCTACTCGACCGGAGCGAAGGATATCAGCCCGGCTGCGATCGAAACCTCAACAGCTATACGCGGTTCCGGTGACAGTGACGGTGAACGGCGTGGCAACCGAAATGCCGACCTACGTTGCCGAACCGCAAGCGGGTACATTTTTGTCCAGGGCGGCCTACCTACAGCATCTTCGGGACGGCGCCAGGCATCATCGTCTGCCGGAAGGCTATTGGCGTTGCTCGACGCAATCGACACTGACCGGATTGCTAAGGGGCGCTGCCCCTGCGCCTGCAAGACGACCGAGCCTCGGCTTCGCCTGCGGCCGCATCAACACCCTCTTGCAGTTTCTACCCCTGGACCTCGCCGGTAAGGCAGGGTGCAGGGGCACCCGTTGCAAACAAAAGGTGATGCAGGAAATTGAGGGCTTGGCCAGCCTATCTAGCCGTGACGCGATCGAAGGTGTCCTCCTCGGCGTCGGCTTCCTCGAACTGACGAGGAGGCGCATCGTCCAGTGCCAGCAGAGACAGCGAGAAATCGTATTGCTCGGCTAATAATGTCATCTCATGGACAGGTTCCCTCAGCCATACGCCGGCTGCATGGTCGCGCTCGCCGCGGCCGTCGACGAGGACCTGGGAGTTGAGAGGCAACGCTGCAGCCGGAATCTCTATCGGCCCGCCGCTCGACGTTTTGAAATACGCGCCAGACTTCCACGCCGGTCCGCTTGAACGTGCCCAAAGGATGTATCCGTCACGGGATACCACCAAGATGGCGCGTCGTTCGGTGTAGCCGAGCCAGCGCAGGACGGCGGCGATCAACGAGACCCCGTACCGTTCGGCACAGCCTTTCAGCATCGCCAGGTCAACCTTAGCTTTCGCCGATATCTGCCGTCGGAAATCGTCGAGCGGCATCAGCAGCGTGGCCGCGAACACGTTCGCCTGATACTCGACTTGGCCATATACGGAATCCCACCGGACAATTTGCTGTGGCCCGCATTCAAAACCGTTCGGATAAGCCAGGCGGTGCAGGAGATAGTGGCCGAACTCGTGGGCAAGCGTGAAATTGATCCTGCCCTTCGACGAGATCGCGTTGTTGTAGATGATGCCCCACCCGGGCCGCCCCCTAGCGGGATACAGCGCACCGTCAAAAGTTGGCAGGTTGTCTCCTTTAACCATCACGATGGGATCGGACGCAAAGCGATTCCGCGAGAACTCCAGCGCCAGTTGCGCCACATCGATTGGAAACCGGTCGGCGCCAAGCACCAGGTTTAGGAGATGCGTGATCTCGAAAGCCCAGCGCTCAGGCGTGAATATCTGAGTCATTCATCACCGCCCATGAGATCGAGCATCTTGCGGATTTTTTCTTTCGTACCGGGATCCATGGTCCGGTATTTGCGGAAAAACGCGGTATCGGTGGCGTCTTCGACAGCGACTGCATCTGTGAGCAGGTAATCGGGGGTAACGTCCAGTGCGATGGCGATTTTACTGATCTTGTCGGCGGATGGTCGCGGCGGGTCCTTGTTTTCAAGTTCCCAGATATAGCTTTTGCTGGAGTCGGCCAGTTCAGCCAAGCGATCGAGGGTGAAGCCCTTTTGTTTACGCAGGGTACGAATTTTTTCGCCAATTGGCGTGGTCACGGATAGCTCCTTTCCGGTTGATAAGTTCAGAGTAGCAGCACTTTAGGTGCTTGACAACCGAAACGAACTGGATCAAAGATGTTCGGAGTAGGCGTACTTTAAGTTCAACAACGACGAAGGAGATCAACCATATGGCAGGCAAAAGAGGCGGCGGCACACATCATGTGGTGCCCAACAAGGCTGGAGGCTGGGACGTCAAACGTGGCGGTGGCGAACGGGCGTCCGGGCACTTCGACACCAAGCGCGAGGCGGTGGACCATGGGCGCGGCGTAAGCCGCAACCAGCAGACCGAACTCAAGATCCACAATCAGGACGGCCGGATTGCCCAGAGTGACAGCCACGGTAACGATCCCAATCCGCCGCGCGGCTAGCGGCACAACAAGGAGACCCCGAAATGGAAGCCCACGAGAACGCAAAGGTCAAGGATAAGACCGTCACGATCATCGTTGACGGCAGCCCCTACGAAGTCCCGAAAAAGGATGACATCACCTACGCGGAAGTGGTGACGCTCGCTTATCCCGATTATCCGCAGCACCCCGAGATCACTTACTCGGTAACTTACACCCGTGGCGACGGGCACAAGCCGGAAGGTATTCTAGCCCCTGGCGGCAGCGTCAAAGTCAAGGAAGGAATGGTCTTCAGTGTTAATCGAACTGGCCAGTCATAACGACGATATCCGTCGTTTGCTTGAAAAGGGCTATGCCCTCCGGGTTGATACGTTGCACCTCGTGGCCAGGGACATTCCCTACCTCGACCACGAGGGCGCGCTTCAAACCGGCTCCATTGTCAGCAAGCTCGTGCCTGTCGACCAGAACCGCTACGTGCAGCAGGACCATCAGGTCTTTTTCGCCGGATCGGCGCCATACGGGCTCGATGGATGTCTGGTGGCAAATTTATCCGGTGGCGAGATGAGCATTCCGTTGTCGCACGACGACGTCATCGTCCAGAGGTCATTTTCCAACAAGCCGCCGAACGGCTTTCGGGATTTCTTCGACAAAGTCGAGCACTATGTCGCGCTGATCTCCGGCCCAGCCACCGGGCGGTACCCGCAGGCAACGCCTCTCACCTTTCGCGTTGATCCGGACATCCTGCCGGATTCCGTTTTCAAGGTGCACGATTCCCTGACCAGCCGCGCCGAGATCGCGGATCTTGCCAGCGTGTTCAAGGACGACGTCATTGCCATTATCGGACTCGGCGGTACCGGCTCCTACGTCCTGGACTTCATGGCCAAGACCCGGGTGAAGGAAATCCGCGGTTTCGATGGGGATAAATTCTACCCCCACAACGCGTTCCGATCCCCTGGCGCACTGGATCTCGGCGACTGGGGCAAATCCAAGGCGGCGACCGCTGAAAAGCGCTACGCCAACTTCCGGTACGGATTGTCCATGAAGCCGACCTATATCGATGCATCCTCGTCGTCTGATCTCGAAGGGGTGACTTTCGCATTTGTTTGCGTCGACAAAGGCTCCGCTCGGGCAGCCATCTTTGACCTGTTGATAGCGCTGGCCATTCCCTTCATCGATGTGGGAATGGGCCTGAACCGCAAACAAGGCCCGCTGGCGGGCACCCTCCGAGCCACCTATTTCGGCGCCGAAAAGGCTGGCGAAGTTCGCGCCATGAATCTGGCCGAAACCGTGGATGATCCGGACAACGTCTACCGGGAAAACATCCAGATCGCCGAGCTGAATGCCCTCAACGCCGGTCTGGCCGTAATGAGGTACAAGCAGCTCCGCGGCTTTTACGTCGACGACAATTCGGCGTACCATTTACTAATGGACACAACCACTCTCCGCGTCATGTCGGAGCGCGACGCGTGAAGCATCTCGCGCTCCAGCACGTCCAATTTGTGCCAAAACAGCTCGAGCCGGGCATTCTCTATGTGTCCAGAGAATTTGCGGTAGTCGCCCATCTCTGCGCATGCGGCTGCGGCAACAAGGTGTCGGTGCCTCTCGGCCCGGCCGAGTGGACCCTGTTTGAGCGGGACGGCCGCGCGACACTGCGCCCATCAATCGGAAACTGGCAGCTACCCTGTCGATCCCACTACCTGATAACAGACGGTCGGATTGACTGGGCGCCGCGCTGGAGTGACGAGCAGATTGCAGACGGTCGCCAATCCGAAGAAAGACGGCGTGAAGCGTATTATAAGGCTCGCGAACCACGGCTCGGCTTTGTCGCATGGATTTGGGCTGCCTTGCTGAAATTCCTCGGCCTGAGAAAGTAGTTTGTGAAGTGGATCGTTGCTTTGCGAGGCTCTTATTACCAGAGCAATGTTAGGGTTTAGTTATTTAACACTGATATTGCGGCTGCTATCGTCGGGCTATGAGGAAATCCAAAACCACTAAAATGCGCGGTGCACAGCTAACTGGAACCGTCGTGAAAACGAAAGTGCGCCGCGGCACTGGCGGTGGGCGTGCTACAGCCGGCGGGGTCGTGTTCCAGTCAGTGGTTGGAGCCTGCGCCGCGGCGGCTCTGCTCGCCAACCGTCCAGCCTCACGCATTGCTATCGGCCTGCCGGGCTTACCGCGGAAGGTGCGCTTCGAAACGCGATCCGCAGTCGACGATCTTACCATTGAAACCGACATCGGCAGGCTTTACGTCCAGGCAAAGCGCACGATAGCCCTCTCGCCGGCAGAAGATAGCGAACTCGCTTCCGTTGCGGTTCAATTTGTCCGTCAATATCAGCAAGGCGCCGACGGAATTTCTTCCCGCCGAGCACTCAATACCGCGGAAGATCGATTGGTTCTTGCGGTAAGCGATCAGGCTGTCGGGACCATTAAGAGCAATCTTCGTGAGGTTCTCGACCGTTGCCGAACCGGGGCGGCGACCGGTCTTCCCGATCATCTCCAAAGTGCGCGTGCGATCTTCAGCGAACACATACGCAGAGCATGGCTCGAAGCCTTCGGCGAAGCGATCACCGATGCTGAGAAACAGAGTGTGCTGTCACTCTGCTGCGTCATTGTGATCGGAGATAGCCAACGCCATCTGCGGGTGACGAGACCGGGCTTTTCGATCTTTTAGTCTCCTGGGCAGCGGATGCGGCGCAGCGGGGAGTAGGCGGTGGTACAGCCGCCATTCGGCTCGCCTTGGCCGGTCGAGTCCGGCTTATCGAACCTCCCAATTACCGTGATGATGTTGCCCGCCTCCGGTCTTACAGCGCTGAGACCCTTAAACGGCTCAAGCGGTTCGCGGCAATCGAAGCACCGGAGGGGCCGATGGTAATCACCCGGCCAATCGTCGATCTTGTTGCACGCGGTGCAGTGGAAGGTTCGCTGGCGCTTACGGGAGAACCAGGATCTGGCAAATCTGCCATCCTGCGCGAAGCAGCTCTGCGGCTCTCGAATAACGCCACTGTTGTCGTCCTTGCCGTCGACGCAAGTGCCATTTCCTTGGACGCACTGCGCCTTGATATCGGATTGAAGCATCAGCTCATTGACGTTCTGTCACAGATGCCAACCGAAAAGGGCGCCTATCTTCTGCTCGATGCTCTTGATGCGGTGCGCGGCGGTGCTGCGGAAGCCACTTACAAGAAGCTCGTTGAACTAGTCGGAAATCTGGATGGATGGCATGTTGTCGCTTCCGTCCGGACATTTGACCTTCGGCTTGGGCGCGACTGGAAACGCCTTTTTGTGGGCACCCCTCCCGAGGCGGCGCATGCGGACCAAAACTTCCCGGCCGTCCGCCATATCCATGTTCCAACGCTCGGCGCAGAAGAAAAGGCGGATATTGCGGCGAAGTCACCGATGCTGTCTGCCGCGATCGTAGCCGGGGGCAGCAAGATGGAGGCCCTCGCCACCAACCCTTTCAATTTGGCGCTGGTTGGCGACCTGCTGCGCAGCGGCGTTTCCGCGTCATCGCTCGCGCATGTCGCGACGCGCGGCGAATTGCTCTCTCGCTATTGGGATGAGCGTATAAGCCACCTGGGGACTCCCGCCACGGTTAGCCTGCGCAGCGTTCTTATGTTGATGATCGCCGGACGCTCGGTGGATATCCCCGAAACGAGCGTACCCACCGCGACTGCTTCGACGGTTGATGAGTTGCAACGCGCGGGAGTGCTTGTGACGGAATCGACGCGCCGCATCGGGTTCCGCCACCATGTGTTGTTTGATTACGCTGTCGCGCGACTGACCTTGCTCCCGGACCGCAACGAAGCGCTATCTCACCTCTCCAGGGCGACCGGCGCAGGCCTCCTGATTTCTCCATCCCTGGGATATTGGCTTGAAGACCTAAAGAAGGACGTTCCGGGATCGGACTATTGGTGCTTCATTGTCGCCCTCGTCAGCAATGAGGACATCGATCCGATCGTGCGGGTCGAAGTGGCGCGCATTGCCGTCGAGTCGGTTCAAGAAACTGAAGACGTGGCCCCTCTTGTTGGCGCTCTTACAACCACCGATCCGCTCAAGGAGCGTGCATTTCAATACTTGGCAGGCTCTTTGCTAGCGAAGGGATACCAGAAGCATCCAATCATGGTCCGTCCTTGGGCCGCGCTCGTGGCGCAAATGAACGCGCCAAACATGGCGCAGATTGGCAGCATGCGGGGCCTCATAGGCACGCTTTTGGAAAACAATCCCGATCCCGAGTCGTTTAAGCACCTGGGCACGGCGTCCCGCAAACTGTTTGACATCATGTCAGCCGACGAGAGCCGGATCCCTTGGCTTACACGTCACGCCATACCCTTTGTCGCCAAGACCTTCGCGACCGATCCACTAGCCTCGGCCAGACGCCTCAACCAGATTTTTGACCCCGACCGTTTTGCCAAGTTCGGTCACATTGAAGTGCCTGCACTGGCCGACAAGGTCATCGATCTCGCGCCATATGATGACGAGTTAGTGCTCCGCTTGTTCAGATGCGTGTTTCGTGGCGGTGAATTTAGCCGCGATCAGACCACGTCCATGTCGGGTAGCTGGATCCTGTCGCTGACGTCAAACGCGGCTCAGGACTTTGCCATGGCAAGCTACAGCCTCGCCACGGCTTTCCCCCAACTTCTCCAAGAATTCCCACGCGTTGCATTGCGCGCGCTAGCGACTGCCTTTCACGCAGAGCGCGAAAAAGAACATGCGGGGTCCGATAAACCGGTGGTCGAGACGATCCGGATTGCTGGGGAGGAACGATCTTTCGAAGAAGACCATAGTCAGGCCTGGGCTTGGGACATCGACGAGAAGGACCACGATGATTTCGCCAAGCTCTATCGCACCGCAATGGCGTGGGTTGACGGCGTGACTGATAATGAGCTCCTGCGCGCAGTCCCTGGCATGATTTTGCGTGAACATGTCTTCGACCGCGCAGTCGACGGCGGCAAGCGCCCCGTCGAGCGCCAACGCGCCGGTCGCGAGGCTCAGCCAGCGAGCCCCCTCGTAACGCTCCACCCCCTTCAGGCCGCCGCGTCCGGCGAAGCGATCGGCAATCGCGACCTGGTCGGCTCGCAGCACGTTCACGCAGAAATGCCTGTGCCGCCTGATTGCTGCCCAGGTTGACGAGTTCAGGTTGAGACTGACGACCATTACCTCCGGCTCGACGGACAGTGAGTGGGCGGTGGTAACGGTTGCGCCCGTCCTTTCGTCGCCAATACCTGCGGTAACCACGGACACGGCTCCAGCCAGGTGCCGCATGGCAGATTTGAGAGGGACACGGGTTTCAATCTGGGGAGCGCGTTCGGTCAGTGTCATCTGGCTTAGCCTCATTTTTTGTAGCTTCACGACGCCCTGCGACGCAACGCCGTTTGGTATTCCAGCCATTGGTGAATTTCGGCGGCGATGCGCTCGGCATGCGCGGTGACTTCGGGAATTCCCATCAGTTCGCCAACGCTGCCGCGCGCCAATGGCCCGCTGACGAAAATGCTGCCAGTCGGCCGCCCGGATGTGCCGACTGCACGGCCTTGCGGGTCAGTCTCCAAGCCAAGGCCAATCGGGTCGAGCCGCACCAATCCCGTCCGTGCGAGCGCCGCAATCGCCGCATTGGTCCGCAAAATATCGGCATGCGCCGGCCCGGTCGTCACGATCACGCTGTCGTAGGCCTCGGCAAGGAGGCGGCGTTGGCCACGCAGTCGCTGCGTGACCCGAATGCGTCCGTCGATCTGTTCGGCGCCGACAATCGATGCAGCGCGATAGGCAAGCCTACCCTCGGCAACCTGGCGATCAAGCATGTCCATGATCTGTGGCGCCACGCGGAAGCGATGAACATCCCACAGCGCGCGAAGGTGCCGCACGACGCGGCGTTGCTCAGCGAGCGGCAGGGCCTGCCAGATGATCTGCCCTTGTCGCCGGACGGCGTCGAGCACCGGGTGCCAGCCTTCGCCCTGCTGCGCGGCGGTTGCGATGGTCGACCGGATACGCCTGAGCAGCACGGTGGCGCTGCGTGAAGGCAGGCCGGTGAAGTCGCCGATCGGATCGGCATGCGTAGCCGCATGGCCTCGCGACCGGTAGCCATGGCGTGAAAGTGCTGTGATGCGACCGCGATGGCCATTGCGGTCGAGCGTTGCGATGACATCCGCCGACGTCAGTCCAGTGCCGACGACGAGCACATGGTCGTAGCGTCCTATCGCTTCCAGCCTTTCGAGATCATAGGGATTGGCTACCAGCCCGGCTGCACCAGCCACGGACTGCAGCGGCAATGGCAAGGTCGGTGGCGGATGCGTCGTCGCAATCACCAGGGCGTCCGCTGCGAGCGTTCCTCCATCAGCGAGGATCAGGTGGTAGCCCTCGCCACTGAGCTCGGCTGACGCGACCGCGGATCTGACATGGCGGATCGTTTTACCGAACAGAAAGGGCTGAAGATGGGATTCCACGTAGCGCCCGAAAACGCGACGCTGCGGGTAGAGCGCTCCATTGGCGGCAATAACCTCGGCATCGTCCGCAATGGCGCCGGTCTGCTCCAGCCAGCCGGCAAAGTGGTTGTCCTGGCCGGAGATCAGCGTCATCCTCGACGCCGGCACATTGATGCGGTGTGAAGGATCGGGCGTCGAATAGGCCAGACCATAGCCGAGCCCCTCGCGGGGCTCGACGACGACGATATCGGCAGCACCGGCGGGCAGAAGCCGCGCAAGATGAAACGCAGTCGCCGCTCCGGAGAAGCCGCCGCCGATGATGACTACGACGGGTCCCCTGCCCGATTCTCTGGCGCTCAAGACTGACTCGCGCGGAGCGCCGATGGCCGATGGTCGCCGGCCACCGTTTCGCCGAAGGGTCCCATGTTCACGGCCGTCGGTCGCGTCGAGATTTCATGATCGAGCGGCAATAGCGGTAGCACCAGTTCGCCAAAACGATAGGCTTCCTCCAGATGCGGATAACCGGAGAGGATGAAGGTATCGATGCCGATACGCCGGTATTCGTCGATCCGTTCCGCCACCGTGGCCGCATCGCCGACCAGGGCGGTGCCGGCGCCGCCGCGCACCAGGCCGACGCCGGCCCACAGGTTGGGACTGATTTCGAGCTTGTCGCGATGGCCGCCGTGCAGACGGCTCATGCGCGACTGGCCAACAGAATCCATGCGTGCGAATACCTTCTGCGCCTCGGCGATCGTGTTGCCGTCGAGGCGGCTGATCAGGCGGTCGGCATCGGCCCAGGCTTCGTCATTGGTTTCACGAACGATGACATGCAGCCGGATGCCGAAGGCCACCTGGCGCCCGCCTTTTTCAGCAAGACCGCGCACATGATCGAGCTTGGCTGCAACGTCGGCCGGCGGTTCGCCCCAGGTCAGATATTTGTCGATCTGCTCGGCAGCGACCGCGTTGGCCGCCTCTGACGAGCCGCCGAAATAGAGCGGCGGATGTGGCGTCTGCACGGGCGGAAACAGCAGCCGGCCGTCCTCGATACGGAAGTGCTTGCCTGCGAAGGCAACGGTCTCGCCACGCAGCACGGCCTTGTAAATGTCGAGGAATTCCCGCGTCACCTCATAGCGCTCGTCATGGCTGAGGAAGATGCCGTCGCCCTTGTTCTCGACCGGGTCGCCGCCGGTGACAACATTGATTAGCAGGCGTCCGCCCGAAATGCGGTCTAGCGTCGAGGTCATACGCGCGGCGAGCGTCGGCGATTGCAGGCCCGGCCGGACGGCGACAAGAAAGCGAAGCCGCTGCGTCAGCGGCGCCAGCGCCGACGCGACGACCCAGCTGTCCTCGCAACTGCGTCCAGTCGGCAGCAGCGCGCCATAGTAGCCGATCGCATCGGCAGCCTTGGCGACCTGTGTGAGGTAGGGCAAGTCGACCGCCCTGCCCCCCTCGGAGGTGCCGAGATAGCGGCTGTCGCCATGGGTCGGAAGAAACCACAGGACCTTGATCCTGTCGGGAGTGGCAATGCTCATGAATAGTCCTCTGTGACTTGGCGCGCCTTGCTCAGCTCCAGGCATGGAGCGGCGGATTGACGTCATTCAGGTAGTAGTTGCCGAGGATCGCGTATTTCCAGCGCACCGGATCGTGCAGCGTGTGGGTGCGGGCGTTGCGCCAATGCCGGTCGAGATTGTGCTCGGCCAGCGTCGAGCGTGTGCCGGCGAGCTCGAACAGCTTGTTCGTGGCATTGATGGCGATCTCGGTGGTGAGGATCTTGGATTCCGCCACAGCGATCTGCGCTTCCGCGACGGTCTTCTCGTTCGGGTCGGCGACGGCGCGATCGACCGCAAGCCCGGCCTTTTCCAGAACCGCCTCTGCCGCATTGGCCCGCAGACGAAGGTCGCCGATCGCCTGGATCGTATAAGGATCCTGCCAGGCATGATCAACGCCGCTGTCTATCCAGGCGCGCGACTTGGTGCGCACGAAATCGACCGTCTCGTCGATCGCCGCCTTGGCGATGCCGAGATCGACGGCGGCCTGGATGATCTGGAAGATGGCTCCGTCGGCCGTCGGCCGATCGTAACCCTTATAGCCGGGAACCAGATGCGTCTTCGGCACCTTCACATTGTCGAGCAAGACCGTGCCGGACAACGTCGTCTTCTGGCCGAAGCTCGACCAGTCGTCGATGACCGTCAGTCCGCGCGCGCCGCGATCGGCGATGGCATACCAGGCGCGCCCCTCGTCATCGAGCGCCACGATCGGCACCAGATGGGCAAGCAGAGCACCGCTCGAATAGAATTTCTGGCCGTTAACGACGACATGGTCGCCGGCGTCGACGAACTTGGTCTCGAAGTCGGCCGCGCGCTTGGAGCCGAACTCGGAGAACGCGTTGCCGAAGCGCGTGCCTGACAGCACCTCGGCGAAGAGCAGCTTCTTCTGAGCGTCGTCCGAGACTGTGCGGATGGCGGCGACGACGCCGAGATGGTTCTGCGGAATCTGGCCCAGCGACGGATCGGCCGCCGAGATGATGGTGATCACTTTCGACAGCGTCACATAGGAGAGCTCCGGCCCGCCATAGGTTTTCGGCACGTTGATCGACCACAGGCCGCTCTGCGAAAACGCATCGAGCTCTTCCGTCGGCCAGAGGCGTTCACGGTCCCGCCTGGAGGCATCCCTGGCGAATTCCGCGGCCAGTTTTTCGGCGACAGCGATTGCCTCGGCATCGGTCTTGATAACATGCGCCTTGGCAGGGGGTCGTTCGACCGGTGGCACGGCGCTGCGGCTATCCGACGGCTGCTTCGATTGGATGGTCATGCTGCTGTCTCCTTGGGAAAATGTTGCGGTGGAAGCGGCGCGCCTCCGAGGTAGTAGGTCTTGATGTCGGCGCGCTGGCGCAGGTCGACAGCCGATCCTTCGAGGACGCTGACGCCGTTCTCGAGCACGGTGGCGCGGTCGGCGTATTTCAGCGCGACCGCCGAATTCTGTTCGGCAACCAGGATCGAAAGGCCTTCGTCGCGGTTTAGTCGTTTCAGTGCGCTGAAGATCTCGTCGACGATCAGCGGCGCGAGCCCCATCGACGGCTCGTCCAGAACAAAGAGCTTCGGCCGCGACATCAGGCCCCGGCCGATTGCCGTCATCTGCTGCTCGCCCCCGGACGTGAGGCCGGACCGGGTTCGCCGCTTTTCGGCGAGCCTTGGGAAAAGTGAATAGACACGGTCGAGGTCGGCCTTGACGCCGGTGCGAGAGGACAAGCGCCCGAGCGCGCCGGTGAAGAGGTTCTCTTCGACCGTCAGCGAGCGGAAGCAATGCCGGCCCTCGAGGACCTGGACGAGGCCGCTGCGGACGAGCTGCGACGGGCTTGCCCTTGAAACATCCTCGCCATCGAAGGTGATCCGACCAGCGGTAATAGTGCCGCGCTCGGCCGGGAGGAGATTGGATACGCCGCGCAGCAGCGTCGTTTTGCCGGCGCCGTTGGAGCCGAGCAAGGCGACGATCTCGCCTTTGCCGAGCGAAAGGTCGACGCCGTGCAGGGCGGCAATGGCGCCGTTGTAGACAGCTTCCACGCTGCTGGCTGACAGTATCGGGTATTGGCTGGACATCGATGACTCCGCTGGGAAGCTGGATGGCGCGGCCGGCCAGTTTGTCGGCCGCGCCATGGCAAACTCAGTTGCTGACCACTGCGTCGGCGTCCTCGGCCGTGCGGATCTTGATGCCCTTCTCGGTGGCATAAGCCTCGGACGACTTCTCGATGATCGGGCGCAGCAGCTTCCAGTCGGGCGCGATCCAGTCGGACACGACGTTCCACTTCTTGCCGTCCCACTGCTGGAAGGTCACGTAGCCGTCACCCTCGTGATTGTCCCAAGAGACATTGATCGAGTGGAACAGGTCCTTGGCGCCGAGCGCCTCGACGCGCGCCGGATCGAGCTTGAGATGCTCGAAGCCCCAGCGCACTTCGTCGCCGGTCAGCGTGCGGTTGCCGAACTTGGCCTGTGCGATGCGGACCGCCTCGACATTGAGGATGCCATTGACGATGCCGAGATTGTGGTAGACCGAGCCGATGCGGCTCTTGTCCTCGAGATTGCCCTTGCCGTCGCCGTAGACCGTTTTCACGATCTCCTGGACCACCGGATACTGCTCGCCCGAGGCCTGGGTGGTGATGGCGGTATAGCCCTTGGCGGCATCGCCCGCGGGGATGACGTCCTCTTCCGAATTCGACCAGACATTGCCGACAATGTGATCGGCTGGGAACCCGGTCTTCTGCGCAGTCTTCAACGCTACGGGGTTCATCACGCCCCAGCCGCGCAGCACCACATAGTCGGGACGCTCGCGACGGATCGTCAGCCATTGTGCCTGCTGCTCGTTGCCCGGATGCGGAACCTCGATCTGCGACAGTTCGAAGCCGTATTTCTGCGCCAAAAGCTCGTAGATCGGGATCGTCTCCTTGCCGTAGGGCGAGCCGTGATAGAGCACCACGATCTTCTTTCCTTTGAGCTTGTCCAGGCTGCCTTCCCTGGAGGCGATGTAGTTCACGATGCCCGACGTTTCGCTGTAGGGATTGAGCAGCAGCGGGAAGACGTAAGGGAACACGCGCCCGTCCGTGGTGTCGGTGCGGCCGTGGTTGATGGTGATCAGCGGCACCTTGTCGTCAGTGATGCGGTCGATCATGGCGTAGGCGATGCCGACCGAAAGCGGGTTCCAGGCGGCGATACCCGGATTGCTCTTCAATCGTTCGTAGACCTCGACGCCCTTCTCGACCTCATACTGGGTCTCGCCTTCGCTCCAGGTCAGCTTGACGCCGTTGACGCCGCCGTCGCGGATGTTGATCAGGTTGAGGTAGTCGATGAAGCCGCCGAAGAAGCCGGTGCCGCCGGCGGCATAGGGGCCGACGCGGTAGCTCTGCAGGGGGAAATACTGTTCGTCGGCGTGGACCGCCGTCGCGCCGAGCACGAAGGCGGTGGCGATCGCCGCTTTCTTGAGATGACTGAAGAAGGTCATGAGTTGCGTCTCCTGAGGTGTGGGTCCGTGAGAGGATGTCGAGCGGCGCTCAGCTGGACCTTGAGCCGATCCGTCGTTTCAGGCGGTCCAGGAGGGCCGACAGCCCGCTCGGTTCCGCGATGAGGAAGATGATGATGAGGGCGCCGAGCACGATGCGCTGGCTCATGTCGAGCACGCCCGAATCGAACAGGCCGCCGAACAGGAAGGCGCCGATCCGGGACAGAAAAAGCGGGAAGACGACGATGAAGGCCGCACCCAGAAACGCGCCGCGCATCGAAGCCAGCCCGCCGATGATGATGATGAACAGGATCTGGAAGGAGCGATCGAGGTTGAAGCCGGCCGGCTCTACGGTGCGCAGATAGGTGAAGGCCCACAGCACACCGGCGATACCGATGATGAAGGACGAGATGGCGAAGGCCAGCAGCTTGGTTCGCAGCACCGGCACGCCGATGACGCGCGCTGCCGTTTCGTTATCGCGCACGGCAACAAAGTTGCGGCCGGTCGCGCTGTTGACGAGACGCCAGACGACGGCGGTCAGCACGATGACCGTAGTGACCGAAAGCAGGTAGCGGCCGGTGGCGCCGTCGAGCGGGAACCCAGCGACGATGAGATGCGGCGCCGAAATCACGCCGGATGGGTTGTCATTTGAGAACCAACCGAACTTGGTCAGCGCCCATTGCACGAAGAACTGGGCGGCGAGTGTCGACACAGCGAGATAGAAGCCGCGCAATCGCAGGCTCGGCAAGCCGAACACGACCCCGATGCCGGCGGCCGAAATCCCGGCCAGGATCATAGTTGCCGCCAGCGGCAGTCCTTCGACCCGCAGGTTGAAATTGTAGGCGGCGAAAGCGCCGACAGCCATGAAGGCGGAGGAGCCAAGCGAAAGCTGGCCGCAATAGCCGGTGAGCAAGTTAAGACCGACCGCTGCCAGGCTGAGCGCCAGAAAAGGCAGCAGGATTGCCTCGACGAGATAGCTCGACGCAAGGCCGGGGATCAGGCCGTAGGCGACGACGACCAGCACGGCCGGCAGAGCCAACTTCTGCCAGTCGATTGGAAGCCTTGCGGCATCGAGCGCTCGCACGGCCATCGGTCAGACCCTTTCGACGGTTTTCTGGCCAAACAGGCCGGAGGGGCGCACCAACAGGACGACCAGCGCCAGCGCATACGCGAACCAGCCTTCGATGCCGCCGCCGACGAAGGCGCCGAGATAGACCTCGGCCAGTTTTTCGCTGGCGCCGATGATGAGGCCGCCGACAATGGCGCCGAGGATGGAATCGAAGCCGCCAAGCACCAGCACCGGCAGCGCCTTCAAAACGATCAGCGACAGAGAGAACTGGACACCGAGACGCGCACCCCACAGCAGCCCCGCGACGAGGGCCACGAACCCCGCGGCCGTCCACACCGTTCCCCATATCCGGGGCAGCCGCAGCCCGACGGCAAGTGCCGCGAACTGGTCGTCGGCGACGGCGCGAAACGCCAGCCCGATCCGGGTCCAGGAGAAAAATGCGCTCAAGCCCGCCACGATCGCCGCGGCAATGCCTGCGGCGAGAAGGTCGAACGACGAGATCAGGATGCCGCCGACCTCGAAGGGCGTGTCGTCTATGCCGAGATCGAGCCCGTGCACCTGCGTGCCCCACATCAACTGGGCAGCGCCCTCAATGATGTAGGACAGCCCAAGCGTAGCCATGAACAGCGTCATCGGCGAGCGATTGACCAGCGGCCTGAGCACAGTCCGCTCGATGGTGAAGCCCAGCGCGACCATGACCGCGA
>NZ_JBVVQJ010000061.1:0-23427 GCF_055811475.1 Mesorhizobium sp. WSM4829
CACCGAGGTGGAAACGGCGACTGGCCCACATCCGCCTCGGCCAACTGCGCATAATCCGGGCCTGAGCATAATTTCGTCCCAAAGCGAAGCCTCTGAGCGCCCGCTCGGCAGCATTGTTCGTGAGGCAAATTCTGCCGTCGTCGAGGAAGCCGGTAAAGCGGTCCCTGCGCCTGAGCAGATAATCGATCGGCTTGACGACCGAGGCCGAGCGGGACAGCCGCGAGCGCTCATCCCGCAGCCATGCTTCCAGAGCCGTCAACAGAGACCGGCTCTGTTCCTGCCGCACGCGCAGGCGTTCTTCCGCGTCGAGGCCGTCGATGGCGCGCTCGATGTCGAACAGCGTGTCGATGCGCTTGACGGCTTCGAAGGCAATGGGCGAGATGCCGGCGCCTGTCGACCACGCCGGGCATTGGCGGCGATGTCGGCCAGCTCGAAGAACTGACGTCTGGCGTGGCTCCAGCACAGCGCCGGCGTGATCGCTCCCTGGGTCCGCGACGGATCGTAGAGCGCATTGTAGCCACTGTAGGCATCGGCCTGTAGAATGCCGGCGAAGCCTCGAAGATGCCGCTCGGGATGCTCCTGTCGTCGATCGCGCGAGGCGTAATAGAGCGCCGCTGGCGGCGCACGGCCTCCAAAGGGCCGGTCGTCGCGGACTAGGTCCAGATGTGGCCGGTGACGGTCTTGCCCTTGGCCAGGATAGGCACCGTAGTATCATCGCCGTGCAGGCGCTCGGCGGCCAGAACATGGGCTCGATCAGCTCGTGGAGCGGCTGCAACGCCCTCGCGCAGGCGCCGACCTGGTCGGCCAATGTCGAGACACTCAGATCGATGCCTTCGCGGGCGTAACGTTCACTCTGGCGGTTGAGCGGCTGATGCTGGCCGAACTTCTCGAACAGGATCATCGCCAGCAGGTTCGGCCCGGCAAAACCGCGCGGCGTCACGTGGAAGGGCGCCGGCGGCTGCGTTATCTTCTCGCATTCCCGGCATGAGAACTTCTCGCGCACGGTCTGAATGACCTTCCACCGACGCGGCATCACCTCCAGCGTCTCGGTGATGTCCTCGCCCAGCTTCGACAACTTTGGAGAGCCGCAGCACGGGCAGCTCTCGGGTGCGGCAATCACGATCCGCTCACGCGGCAGGTGCTCCGGGAATGGCTTGCGCGACGGCGGCTTGCGCTCAAATATGCGAACCGTCTGGCTCCGGGCCGCCGCTTTCTCGGCAGCCAGTTCGTCCTCACTGGCCACCGCCTCCAAGTCCTCGAGCTGCAATTCCATCTGCTCGAGCAGCCGCGCCTTGCGTTCCGAACGGCTGCCATAGAGCTCGCGGCGCAGCTTTTCTATCTCTAGCTTAAGGTGGGCGACCAGGGCGGCGTCGGTGGAGCGCGCCGCCTCGGCCGCAATGCGCGCAGCACGTTCCGCCAGGATCATCGCGTGGGCGGCGGCAAGGTCGGACGGCAGCGAATCGGCAGCGGTGTTCACAACCCGAGCGAATCATGACCGCCGGCGATTTTCAAAGGCAAAATCTCATCCAACCGACGTTGGACGCCACGTTTCTTGCGGATTTCGCCAGTCGATGCCGGACAACAGATAGCCGAGTTGCGCCGCCGAGATCGTTACCGCGCCATCGGCAGGCGACGGCCACAGAAAGCGGCCTCGCTCCAGTCGCTTGGTGAACAGGCATGCCCCCTGGCCGTCGTGCCAGATCACCTTCAAGAGATCACCCCTGCGTCCGCGAAAGCAGAACAGATGGCCGCCCAAAGGATCGCGCTTCAGAACCTCCTGGACCTGCAAAGCCAAGGACGGGAAGCATTTTCGCATGTCGGTGTGGCCGGTCGCCAGCCATACCCGAACACCGCTCGGAACCGGGATCATCGCTGATCAAGAACGTCAAGAACTCGACCCAGCGCATCGGCATCCACCGTCCGGTCCACCCGAACGCAGCGCCCATCACCGAGGTCGATTTCAATCAACCCGCAGGCGCGGCGGGAAGTCCGCGGGCTAGCCTCACTCCTAGCGGCCACGTCGCCGCTCACGGGCCGCTTCGTATCCGCTTCGCTGATCGTGACCGGGACAAATCCCGTTTCCGCCCCGCCGCCCCCAAGACGGCCCTCCCGGACTTGCCGTCGCCAACTGAACAAGAGGCTATTTGCAATCTCGTGCCGCCGCGCCACGTCGCAAACAACAGTACCGGGCGCGAAGCTTTCCTCAACGACCCGGATCTTGTCCTCATGCCGCCAGCGCCGGCGCCGTTCGGCACCCAAAACTTCAATCTTCATCGACCTCATGACCTTAAGCATAGACTTAAGGTCGCAGATTCCGACGAACCCCCTCAATCACGCAAGACGGCCTCCGCCGGATGGATACTTGAAGCCAGACTTTGATGTCACAGTGTCTGGCGCGAAGCTGACCGGGAAGGCCGAGCTCGATCCTTGGCTGATAGGCGGAGGTGTCACCTATCGTTTTTGATAGCAAAGGCTTTAGGCAGCCGAGCTACGTCAAGGGCGCTCTCGTGCGCCCTTTTTTCGTGGCGACCCGGAGAGACACTCATCTCTGTTGTCCCCGTGCTTGAGGCCTGCAGTTAAGCGCTACCGTGGGTTATTGAGTCCGAGACAAAGGCTTGCTATCCCCAACAGCGGCGTTCAGAAGACCTGCCGGAATGCGGTCAGGCAGATCGAACGACGCTTCCAATTCGCCTTCGAACGAGGGGCACCGAGACAGGTCGTCACCAGCTTGGCGGTGGCAGCGAGAAAGGCACCACGCCGGCGGCGCGAAGCCAATGGCCAATATTGGATCAACTCTTCCGCCGACGAAGGGATTCGGTTCAGAGGAGCCGACGCGGGCGGTCAGGCGCGCAGCCGTGCAGCGACTATTTGGAAATCGTGGTGTCAGCCTGTTTGTCGGGCCGAACCAGATCGATGTGGCTGACACCGAGGGCCAATGCGAGTTCATAGATCGTGATGATCGTTGGATTTCGTCGGCCTTTCTCCAAGCCGCTGATGTACTGCTGACTGAACCCGGAAATTTCGGCAAGCTGTTCCTGCGTCAGACGCTTCCGTTGCCTGATCCTCTGCACATTCCGTCCAACCAACTTGCGCATGTCCATGCACGCAAGCCAGCGGAATGCGCAGCTTGAGTTTATCAACTATATTATGTAATCCCCATTTAGAGGACGGAGGGCTTCTCGGGGACCGTTATCGGGAGATAGAATTAGCGATGGTACACCCTGGATCGAATACCCCGATTGCCGACGAGGTTCCTTGGTCTGAAGGCCTTACCGCCTACGACAAGGCGCACTTTACCACTTACATGAGGCTCCTGGACGCCTCAGCCGATGAGGCACCCGAAGAGGAAATGGCCCATCTGATCCTCGGCATTGATCCGGCACTTGAACCGGAGCGCGCCAAGAAGGCGCTTCGCAGTCATCTCGACCGCGCGAACTGGATGGTGACGACCGGCTACAAGGAATTGTTCGCCAGCTGACAAATTGCGCAGTGCTCGGTTATTCAAGCACGCAATTCCTGTGGCAGCTAGTGGTCAGCCTGCGGCCGCCCTCGGCGGCGGCTGATCGGGACCTGCAGGACAGACGTCGAGTGGCTGCAGAAAAGACCCGGTGGCAACCACAATTTCGGTTCATAGGAATCGGGTTTTTGGCAACTCGGAGGGTCTGACGTGACAAAAGGATTCCGCTCCGTCTGGATAGGTAGTAACGGGAGAAGCACGTCATCGAAATGCCACCCCGTACCGATACTCGACTAAGAAGTGCCCAGGTCTTCGCTAAAAGCCGTATATTCGAATAGCCCCGCGCCTGAACCGACGGTTCGAGCTTGAGTCGGCACGTATCCGACGCGCTATCCTCGTAAACGATGCGACGCGCGACTAGCTCGTCGGCGACGAAACACCAACTTGAGCACTTGGACTGCGAGACCGACGTGGACTGGAAGAATACGGCTGCACCGCGCCTAACCGAGCCCGCGGAACAGAAGGTCTTAGCATCCAGTCGACACCGGATACAAATGCGCGCCACCGAAGGGGCCCGAGCACAAGCGGATCAAAACTTCTCAGAGAATTGAGGACCCTTCTGACCCCAAAAGGGCTATGGCCTGATTTTGGGTGCGCACGCCTAGCTTCTTCTTGGCATTGTCCAAATGAAAAGCGATGGTGCGCGGCTTGATGCCCAAGATGCGGCCGGTCACCCAGGCAGAATTACCGCGCGCTGCCCAACGTAGGCACTCATATTCGCGGGATGTCAGCAGAATCCCATCCACTGTTCGATCGCCCGGCAGTTTGCGGCGAACGCAACGATGAAAACAAGTCGCAATCAGCTGAAGAGCTTGTTCATATCGCTCAGCGACCCGAAGAAATACCGGACGAGGCTCATCGGCGGCAAAAGTAACAGCGGCAATGCGGTCGCGTAGATCGACAATCGGGATCGTCAAACCGCAGCGGATGCTGAATTGAGCCGCCTCATCGAACAGCTGCTGTTGAGCCGGCGTCATCTTAGCACCGCACAAATTCGATCCCCACTGAAACGGGCAGCCGCCATTTCGAGCACGCAAAACCACAGGATCCAGTTTCTCATACCGCTTTTCCAGATACTGTCTGGTCCAGCGAGATGGATAATTCGAAATTAGCCTCGGCTTGCCGGAAGGTCGTGATGGCAAGGACAGGTAGGCAAAGGAGAGTAGGTCAAGTCTTGCGGCCGCCTCGGCCATGGCATCCCGGAAATCTGCCTCATCGACACTTTGTGACAGTCTTTCAAGGAATGTCTCGAAAACAAGTGGCATGTTCCTCGTCATCGTCGCGCTCGATTCTTCCTCTTTCTGCACGCCTTCCGGCTGCGTCGTGTATGGCCCGACAAACGTAATTGACTTCGCGGGCGTCGCTGGGCTGACCAGGCTACAAATGCTGCCACACTACGATCTTCGCCGATCATCCCATCACGCTGGGCTCGTTCAATGGCCGTCTGGCAGACGCTTCAGGACCTTTCAATAGCTCAACCAGAGAATCTCCATGGATGAAATCATGACCGCCCCTGCACCATCCAAACAGGAGAAATCATCCTGCGCTGGCCAAAGCCATCATTGACCCAGTTCTTGCGGTAGGAACTTGGGTCGGCACGAGCATGAAAATTCGGACAGGCCGGTCATCCCCACCCCGGCGCCCGGAACGCAGTCGTTGTGATACTTTCTTACATTGACCGGCAGATCCTCTCAACACCGTTGACATGTGTGAGGGAAAATATTTTCTGCGTTGCAGCGCTATGGAACCGGCGGCCGTGGCCCGCTGCAATGGTGTAAAGTCGCGCCTAAGCTCAATCGGCATCCAAACATGCAGATCATCTTTAGCAAGTCCCGATTCCGGACGGGCCATAATGATCCTGATGGGGTGGGTCAGAAAGGGCGCCCCGCCGGCGGGGAGGTACACCGGCAGGGCGTGCCGCACAGAGGCCCTGGTCGTTGGGCAACAGGACAGCGGCGGCAGAACTGAGTCGGTTACAAATTGTGACTGAAGTAGTGCGGTGCATGCTCAGGATCAGATATCTGGACAACAGTTTCGGTCTGCTCGGCGCAGTAGGACGCAGTTAAACCCAGCGTCACCAAAGGAGGGTCGCGCTAACGACAGCCAGATGTCGACGCCTGGCACGTGCAGAGTTCTTCATTCGATGGCATCATCACATTCCTAACTGGGACATGGCTAACTGGGGACTCCCTCCCCCGCGCTCGCAAGATCATAAGGCACCCTCGGCCTTCAGCGCGCGATAGGTCGTATCGACCGACTTCGCTGTCGCGTCGACAATGATGTCGATCTCTTTTCGGGTAATGATCAGAGGTGGCGCATAGCCGAGGATGTCGCCATGCGGCATCGCCCGTCCGATGACACCATTCTCAAAGAGAGCAGCTGCAGTGCGCATACCGACCTGAAGGTTGGGTTCAAATGGTATCCTTTGTTTTGGGTTCCGCATCATCTCGACTGCGGACAGGATACCCACTCCACGAACTTCACCAACGATAGGATGTCCCGCCAGCTCGGCCTTCATCCGGTCTTGCCAATACGGTCCGACATCTCGGACATGCTCCAAGATATTCTTTTCTTTAAGCAGTCGAATATTGGCGAGCGCGGCTGCAGCACAAAGTGTGTGACCCGAATATGTCCAGCCATGACCGAGTGGGCCGTGCTTCTCAGTACCTTGCTCCAAAACCGACCAGACACGCTCGCCAATGATCGACCCGGAGATGGGGAGGTAGGCGGAACTCAGACCTTTGGCGACGGTCACAAAATCCGGACGCATGTTATACAGATGGGAACCGAACTTCTCGCCAGTTCGCGCGAAGCCGCAGACCACTTCATCGGCGATTAGAAGGATATCGTATTTGTCGAGCACGCCTTGAATCGCCGTCCAGTACCCTGTGGGGGGCGGCACAATACCTCCTGTCCCAAGTACCGGCTCTCCGATAAAAGCTGCAACCGTTTCCGGTCCTTCGGCCAGGATCAAGGCTTCAAGCTCATCGGCACAGCGCCTGGAGAACGCTTGCTCACTTTCCCCGTCATGCGACTGCCTATAATGGTGCGGCGTCGTCGTATGGCGCACCAAGTCCAAAGGCAGGTCGAAGAAATTGTGAAAGAAGGCAAGGCCGGTCAGGCTACCGGTGACCAGCCCAGATCCGTGATAGCCGCGATTTCGGGAGATGATCTTTTTCTTTTCGGGCCGGCCGAGGATATTATTATAATACCACACCAGCTTGATGTTGGTTTCGTTCGCATCGGAACCGGAGAGGCCGAAATAGACCCTTCGCATGTTCCGTCCGAAATACTCGACCACGGCCTCTGCCAAAAGGGCGACGGGCTCCGTACCTTGGCTGGCATAGACGTGCGCGAACGGCAATTCGTGTGCTTGCCTGGCAATGGCGTCGGCGATCTCTGTGCATCCATATCCCATGTTGACGCAGTAGAGCCCTCCGAAACCGTCGAGGCTCCTTCGGCCTTCGGTATCCCAGATATAGACGCCCTCCGCACCGGCGATAATCCTATTTGGCGTCTCGCCTCGGGTGTGCTTGGCCAGATGCGTAGAAGGATGGAAGACGAAGCTTCTATCCTTCTCTCGCAGTTGCTCGGTTCCCAGATTGCTCAAGCGCATGTCCCTCTCCTCGCGATACAATGGCAGAGGCATTAGGCCGGCCAGCTCGTTAGCAGTATACCGGAAACATCTCTTGAGTTTCGCGGGAATGCACGTTTTTGGCCGATGAATTCGCGGAATCGGGATCAGATGCCGTGGAAATCAGGCTTGGGGGGGTGTACCTTAGCCAATGAGCGGACCCCCAGGCCGTCGTGCTGACACAAGGTAATCACAGAACTTGCGCGACATAGGTGAGGAATGCGTCGCCGTTCTCCACAACGAGACTTTTGCACCTACTGCCTAAGCAGCCAGTCGCCCAGAAGTCCGGGATCCATCCGCGTCGACCGCTCGGTCTATGCCGCTCCAACCATCTCGCCCAGTGTGATGTCTTTATGCTGCGCGCATTAACCAGCCCGATGATTGAGCCTTGTGCGCATGGAAACTGGAACCAGGTCGGCTGACGCGGCGTCCACGCGCGGATATCCGCCCTGCGAACAACGGATGCGGCGCGTTCTAACGTGCTGCCCCACCAACATGCCCTCAGCCGGAGCCTACAAGACCGCCATCCAAGATTCGCTCTTGTATCATCGACCTGATCAAAGTGGATTGCATCACCAGCAGTGGCGCTCGTTACACGCAAACGCGTCGTCGGCTCCAGGACGTGCTTTAGGTTTTCTTGCATATACGTCTGGTCGGGCTCGCCACGGCTCGACACCGGTATCTTCACACCAGTAGACTCTTCCGTCGTTAAGCCAGAAATGGCTTAGGCACCCTTGGTTCTCCAAACAGAGGGATTCAACGTTGGCCGGCCCTCCACGCTCACCTCAATGCGCCACCTGGGGTTATGTGGCGGATGCGTTGGTAACGAAACCACATCGCCACACCCACAGGGGCACCTAAAGAGTGCCCAGTACGGTCGGCCTTTGTGCACGACGCTGATGAACTGTCCCGGCCGAACCGTGTGATTCGTAGGCGTTTTTCAACCACATCACTGCGCGCGAAAAATATGTCCGCGAGGGGTGCCTCAGAAGGATTTCGGTCCTCGGATGTTTGTGGACTGCGTGGGCCGAGAAAGAATCTTAACAGCCAAGACCACATGCGAATTAACACAGCTTGCCGAGTGACGGCATGCTGAGCCGGTAGCCATTCTCCGGCGCGAGCAATAAACCATGTGGACCGCAGCAAAAACAATCTGCGTTGTCCTTTGGCATATTGCTGTTAAATTACCATATGCACGAAGTCGTACCATATATCGTCGCGGCGAATGTCGCTCGGAAGCCGCCGATAGTGGCGCACCATATCAAACAATGTCGCTACGGCCATGTCGGCAGTCGCACTGGTGAAGGGCCCGACTCCGGGCGCCCGCTCCCCGCCCCCGACCAGATAGTACTCTTCCCGGAGCGTCTCTGGATCCAGCTCCACCAGATTCGGACGCGCCTTCAGTGCACTCTCGTAACTGAGCTTTTCGTCGGTGACGACGCCTTGGCATCTTAAGCACCCACCGGATTCGGGAAGAACTATGCTAACCTGGCCTCTATGGTCACGTGAGTACGGCTGACGCTCCTGGTCAAGACCAATCGTGCCGGTGAGCCCGCAGTCGACAAGCCCTTGGCAGTAATAGTACACTGCTTGATTGAGAACTTCTCTTCCAGCGACATCGTCAGTACAGCCGAACACCAGGTCGGCGCTGGAAATCGCATCGACCGCTTCTGGAGACTCGTTCACATACGCCTCAATGGCAACGACAGTCACCATCAGGCCCAGATTTCGTATGTATCGGGCTAAAGTGGCAGCTTTGCTCTCCCCTACATCGCAACGGCGATATCCGCGGACGCGGTTGAGATTGCTATCTTCGAGCAAATCGCCATCGATAATGATGAGTTCGCCAACACCCGCGCGGGCAATGAGTGTGGCGACTGAAGACCCGGTTCCGCCTCCTCCGACGATTGCTACGCGCAACGATCTGAGCTTCTCGTTGAATGGTTCGCCAAAGGCAGCTTCTTGGCGCCTTAGCACTTCCGATGGCGCAGCATCGCCTGTCTTGCTGATTGTTAACTGCGAGCTCCGTCCCGAGCACACAGCATGCCGGACGTCAGTCACGCGGTGAGGGGCCGCACCCGGCCGAACTCTCGCACGCCAATGTCCGTCGGCCAAAATCATCGCAACTAGTGACACCTCAGGGCCGTTGCAGCCAGCGTATCCCCTCAGAATGCTTTGTTCGTTTTGATCATCCTTGGTCGAGAAATCCAGAACGCACCTTGGATGACTATGGGCGAACCCCAGTTCGAGCCGCTCCTGCTCGCAACGAAAGTAGATATCCTGGAACTTGCGCAGATTAATGCGCAAGTGCACCGGGGAACTGTCCAGCACCCAGTCGCCATCCATCTCAATCACGTCAACAGCCACGAAACGCGCTGACGGCGGCAGACCCAGTACAGTTCTCTCCATTTTGCGGAAGAGAACCAGCGCGCCGCGCTCGTCACCATCAGGGTGCCCGGTCAACCAGCTCTTGAGCCTATTGTCGAGAGAACCGGCAATCGAAATCCGATGTCCGTTCATGAGCGCCTCGCGTCAGGGTACTTAAACGCCCACGAGATCCGGTCAATAATAGTCTGGACGTCGTCGACCTTTGGTTTCCAAGGATTTTTATGCCAGTGTCTGGACCACCGGCAAAACACTGTCCCGTTGTGCGTACGCGAATCCTCATTGGGACCAGGCCCGCCAGTATTTGGTATTGGCTTGCCGTCAGCCCGTTGGAGGCGTGGGTGGACCCAGAACATGTCGCCACCCGAGCTATTGTAATTCTGCGGAATAACATACAAGATATCTATCGCGCCTGTGGGCTTTCCATCTGCCAGATAAATCGTCGACCGTGAACTATCCGCAAGCCATTGATCTGGCATCTTGATTGAGACGGATAGCGGCTTTGGAATTGCAGTATCTTGTAGTCAGAGTCGAACAACAGAGGCATTTATTCATTTCCGGCTTCGGAACTAGCATCCTGGGCGTAAAATTTTGCAATCCCCGGAGGCAGCAAATCGATTGAGTCACCACGCCCAACCGGCTGACCGGGCTGGCCCGGCCTTTTCAGATAAAGGTCCATGCTATCTGGTATGCTAGGGCCTACGCCTCGCACTTCAGCGCCGGTTATGAACCGGCTGTCCCATTCGTAATTTTCGTTTTCGATTTTGAATTTGAACTTCTCTTTCGGAGCCATAGGCTTCGATCCCTCTCGCAATTGCTCGATTTCCAGGTTGCTCAGGCGCATCATCCTCTTGCCGCGTTTGTTTGAGGGGGACGCCGACCAGCCGCCTCTTATACGGGAAGCGTCCCTTTGTGTTTCACGGGAACGCGCGTGTTTAGCCACGGAATTCGCGGAATGAAGATCCACTCCCGTGGACACCAAGGGCGTGGGGACTTTACCGTTGCCTTAGTGAAGACAAGGGAATCGGCGCATTGGATTTCACGGGTTTGGTCACGACAAGGCTATAATATTGATCGATCCCTAGTCCTGCCTGCAGCAATCCCTCCATGAAATCCTGATAGGTAGCCATGGAAAGGGTTGCGACGCGCATCAGATAATCGATCCGCCCCCCGATGGCCCAGCAATCCAGGATTTCCGGAAATTCTTGAATCGCAGTCTCGAAGTGTCTTTGGTCCTCGAGGCGGTGACGATCCAGCACGACCTCCACCATTACGAAGACGACGCCGCCGATGAGGGCCGGACTCAGCCGCGCGTAAAAGCCCTCAATAATCCCTGCGACCTCGAGTGCACGGAGCCGCTCCGAGCAGGCCGACGCCGAAAGATGAACGCGCTTCGCAAGCTCGCTTTTTGAAATCCGACCGTCTGACTGAATCTCTGAGAGAATCCGGAGATCCCAGGCGTCCAGGCGCACAGGATTGGGTTTCGATTTCATGACCTTGTGCTTTAAAGCCGTTGCCGACAATGGATCGTTACCAACCAACCGAGCCCGTGCCAGGAAGGCTCAAACGCCAATGTTCCGTGCGATGCTGTCCGCCGCCATGCGCTTACGCCACTCAAGAGGCCCGGAATTGTGAATGGAGTTCCCTTCAACATCGACAGCCATGATGACAGGCATATCCTGCACTTCGAATTCATAGACTGCTTCCATGCCCAGGTCTTGGAAGGCAATGAGCCGCGCTGATTTGATCGATTTTGATATCAGGTAGGCAGCCCCCCCTACTGCGATGAGATACGGCGTTTTGTATCTTACGATCGACTCGATGGCCGCCCGTCCCCTCTCCGCTTTGCCCACCATCGCGAAAAGCCCGGTTTCGGCGAGCACCTTGTGCATAAAATCGTCCAAGCGGCTGGAGGTTGTTGGGCCAGCTGGTCCGACGACCTCATCTCTCACGGCGCGCACGGGTCCAACGTAGTAGATAACGCGTCCCTGCAGATCGAACGGAAGCGGCTTGCCGGCGTCGATCAACTCGACCATTCGCTTGTGGGCGGCGTCACGGCCTGTCAGCATCTTTCCGGAAAACAGGAGCGTTTGCCCGCAGCGCCACGAGGCCGTCTCTTCCTTGGTCAGCGTATCAAGTTTGACCCGTCGCACGCCAGTTGGACTCAATTCGTCCGTTCCGATGTCCGGCCATTCGCGCAAGTCGGGCGGCTCCAGACTGATTGGTCCGGAGCCGTCCAAGTTAAACTTCAGGTGCCGGTTAGCGGCGCATTGCGGAATGAGTGCCACGGGCTTGGACGCCGCATGGGTAGGATAGGTCGCAACCTTGACATCGACGACTGTCGTCAGGCCACCAAGGCCTTGGGCGCCGATGCCCAGCGCGTTAATCCGTTCATAAAGTTCAATCCGCAGTGCCTCCTCTGCGCTTGACGCCCCCCTGGCGATCAATTCCGCCATATCGATGGGCTGGTTCATGGCCTCCTTGGCTAGCAGCATCGCCTTTTCAGCGCTACCACCGACGCCAACGGAGATTAGGCCGGGCGGACACCACCCACTGCCAAGCGTCGAGACTGTGTCAACCACCCAATCAGAAACGGACCCGCTGGGGTTCAAGGTGGTAAAGCGTGCCTTGTTCTCTGACCCGCCGCCTTTTGCGGCAATGGTGATCTCAATCTGGTTACCTTGCACAAGGTCAACGTGGACGACTGCTGGCGTGTTATCACGGGTGTTGACTCGCGCGGCGAGCGGATCGGCAACGATCGATGCCCGAAGGGGATTGTCAGGGTCGAGATAGGCCTGACGGACGCCCTCATTCACAAGGTCCGCGAAACTGACCGTTGATTTGATGCGGGTGTCCATGCCGACCTTCGCGAAGACCACCACCAGGCCGGTGTCCTGGCAGATCGGGCGCCTGCCAAAGGCCGCCATGCGGGAGTTCAGCAGAATCTGTCCGATGGCGTTCTTCGCCGCTGGGCTCTGTTCGCGCGCGTACGCCTGCGAAAGAGACCGGATATAATCTGGAGGATGATAGTACGAGATGTACTGAAGCGCGTCGGCGACGCTCCTTGTGATGTCCTTGCCGGCTATGGTCCGTGTTCGTTTATTCACTAAAATTCATCCAAATGAGCCGAGGCCATTCACCATTTTCAGGATTTGGAAGCTTCGCACCCCCTGCTCGCCGCCCTCATATCCATAGCCGCTTTGCTTGACGCCTCCATAAGGCGCGTCCGCGGAAACCCCTTTCAGGTAATTCACACTGACAGCGCCTGCCGAAAGACTATTGGTCAGCTTTCGTTGCGCATCGGCAGCGCCCGTGAAGAAGTAAGCGGCCAAGCCATAGTCAGTGGCGTTGGCCTCCTCGATGGCCTCATCTAAAGTGTCGAAGGGCGCAATCGTGAGGATCGGTCCGAACGGCTCTTCATGCAGCACTCTCGCTTCCTTCGGTACGCCCGTCAGGATGGTTGGCGGCCAGTAGAAGCCCGGTCGGTCGAGCCGGGTGCCACCGGTCTCGATGCGGGCGCCGCGTTCGACCGCATCCTTGATCAGGCGCTGCATGGCCTCGATTCGTCGCCCGTTCGCCATCGGGCCCATGTCCGTTGCAGGGTCGTTTGGTAGCCCGATCTTGATCTTGCGAGCCGCATCCGTAATCCGGGACAAGAATTCCTCATAGAGAGAACGAGCGACAAGAATCCTGCTGGGCGCATTGCAGCTCTGCCCCGCGCACTCGAACTTATATTCCGAAATAGCCGGTATCGCCCTTGCCAGGTCGGCATCTTCGCACACAATGACCGGGGAGTGTCCACCGAGTTCAAGAATGCAACGCTGCAAGTTATTCGCGGCAAGCGTAGCCAGCTGTTTTCCAACAGCCGTTGAGCCAGTGAAAGTCAAGACCTTCACGATTGGCGAACTGAGCAAATGCCGCGATATATGCACCGGCACACCGAACACGAGATTGACCACGCCGTCCGGGATACCCGCTTGGCGCAACGCTTCTACGATATGGGCAGCCGCGCTGGGTGTCTCCTCAGCCCCTTTGAGGATTACCGAGCAGCCTGCCGCAAGCGCGGGGGCGAGCTTGCGGGCCATTAGAACGGCAGGATAGTTCCATGGCGTAAACGCAGCAACGACACCGAGCGGCTCCGGGACGATCATCCTCTTCGGGCCCAACGGAATCGGGGCCGACAGCTCGTCGGCATGCTTGCCGTTCCATTCCAGCGTTTCGACGGAGCGCGAGTATTCACCTGTTGCTTCTGCGACCGTCTTTCCTTGTTCGGCGGACAAATCCCTGGCTGCGGCTCCAATGTTCTCTGCCAAGATAATGGCGGCGGCCATGAGAATTTCACCGCGCTCTTTCGCAGGACGTGCGGACCACGCCCTGCGGCTGCGCTCTGCCGAAGCGAGGGCCTCATCCAGATCCGACACCGTCGCCGAGGCTACCGAGGCAAATACCTTCTCAGTCGCCGGGTTGATCACCGGCAATGTGGCTCGGCTACCACCGGCTCGCCATTTGCCGTTAATGAAGAGCTCGTAGCTCCTGGCGTCGGACATCGCGGGCTCCACTTGTCTGAATTCTGGCCATACGAGCGCCGTTTCGATCGAAACAGGTGAACTCGCTTGAGCCAGTTTCATCGCGATGGTCGCGGCGGGTCAAATATCGAATATTGCGGAAATCCATCTGGAATCCAGATCGATCTGTTCCAATGGTGAAAAAGGTCTGGGCTGTCCTTTTAGATCGGCGCCTATCAGGTCGCGTCAGGAGCCGATGCTGCCCAGGCCCGGCTCTCTATTAACTCTCTGGCGACCTTAGGAATGAGCTTGCGGACTGCGGAGACGGCCGCAGACCGCTCATCCTTCGGATTTACAGCAAGCATAACGTTGCGGGTAATCACCGGATCGACAATCTTGACCGTTCGGACCAGCCCTTGAGAGGCTTCTTTCTGGACGGCCGACGGGGCGAGGATAGAATGAGCTTTTCCGTCTATCACCATGTTGATGATCGTTGAAAGCGAGTCCACTTCAAACTTGACGTCCAGTGCGCAACCGTGTTGTGCGACGACGTCAGCCACCGAACGTCTGACGTTATTATTGTGCATGGGAACCGCAAGCGGAAATGCATGCAAGTCCGCCAGAGATATCGCGTCTTCGAAGGGTGGCGCGCCGGACGGAACCACCAGACAAAGGTTTTCGCGCGCTAGCACCGTCATTCGCCCCACACTGTCCGCGGTGCGGTAAAGAACGGCCAGATTGAAGCGTCCAGCAGCCATCCACTCCTCTAGCGGTCCAGTCATGCCTTCGACCATCCTGAGGGACACCTTGGGCAATTCGTTTCTCACCGACTCAAGCAGCGGGCCGCTTAAGACGCGAGCAGCTCCAGACGGAATGCCAATAGTCACCTCCCCGGCAGGGGAAGCGGCTGTGTTGGTCAATTCCACCTCAGTAAGTCGAATTTCGTTGAGGATCGCCCGTGCCCGCTCGAGCAATTTGGCTCCTGACGCAGTGACGCTGACGCCGGTTCTGTCGCGTATCAGCAGCTGAGTGCCGAAGCCTTCCTCCAGTTGACGCACATGCAGGCTCAGCGCACTCTGGGCGACATTAAGGAAACCAGCGGCCTTCGTAAAACTGCCTGCTTCGACCACGCCGACGAAATATCTTAACTGCCTGATTTCCACCGGTACTCTTCCGAGGGCCAACTCCAATTTATGTAATCTATCTCGAAATGCGATGGCGCGACAGCAATAATTGTGCCATGCTGCAGAGACCCTCTGGCGAGGCAATTGGAGGGCCGGGGCTTTTTTGTGATGTCTCGTCCGGGCGCATCAGTTGGCGAAGGTCTCAAACCTCCAGCTCGGCTTGCGGGCCCAAGGCAATGATTTCACGAGCCCTTCGAATGATCGGTGCATCGACCATCTTTCCGTCCAAGGCGAAAGCACCTCTGCCCCGCGCCGAGGAATCGGTTTGCGCCGCGACGACACGATGGGCCCACTCGAGTTCTTGTGCGCTTGGCGAGAAAGCCTCATTGAATATGGCCACTTGTGTCGGATGGATCGCCAAAGCTCCAACAAAGCCAAGCCGCCGCGCACGCGTCGCGGCTTCACGAAGTTTATGAGTGTCCGAAAACTCGCCGATGCTCCCTACGAAGCCCAGTGGGAGCAAGCCGGCCGCACGGGCGGCAAACAAAACAGAAAGGTTCGGCGCCAACAGAAGGTCGAACTCAGGGGAGCCGCCGACAGCGGCACTGAAGTCTTCGGGACCGAGTGCCATTGCGACCATCCTGGGATGCGCCAACGCAATGGCCGCGAGCCGTTGCAAGGCGCCCGGGGTCTCGATCTGGGCAAGGAACCGGATGCGTCCCAGCGGAAGATTTCTTTCCCCTTCAAGTTCTGAAACTGCATTCGCGATCTCTAGAACCAACTCCGCCGAATCCGTCTTCGGAAGAACAAGTGCATCGACGCCTGCCATGACGGCTGCATCGAGATCGGCCGCCAGCGCGCGGAAACCACGATTCACGCGGACCAAAACAGAGGTGCGCTCGCCCGCGACCTTTGCCACGGATTTAGAAAGTTGTCGCCGTGCCTCACCCTTCTGATCCTGAGGAACGGAATCCTCCAAGTCGAGAATGACGCCATCTGCACCCCGCTTACGCGCCGTCTCCACATATCGCGGAACGTGAGCGGGAACGAAGAGCAGGGATCTCCAGCGCGGTACAGATATCTCGCTTCCAATGGCCGCCCAGGTGTCCTTGATCATGAAGTCCCCTCTGCGCCCGGTTTTAGCGAGGGCGGTGCCAGTGAGTACTCTTGGCGGCCGATACACCGAGATGACCGGAGGGACACAGGCTCTTTGGAAATCGCGTGCGCACTCACCTTGCCGGGACGCGCTCTCATGCTGATGCGGCTCTGTCGCGCAGAAGCCCCAGGACCTCCTCGCGGACAGCCTGGGTATGAGCGCCAAGAGCCGGAACTGGGCGTAGCGAGGGCTGCTCATAATTGAAAATTGCCGCCGGCGCGATCGTCTCTACGCTTCCTTCAGGCGTGCCAATCTCGACTCTGCGGACATGTGGATGTTTTGAAACATCCGCCACTTCGCTCAGTCGGCCATATGCCAGTCCGGCCGCCTCAAGCTCCTGCATTGCTCCCTGGCAGGATAGTTCAGAGAACCGCCGTTCAATGATCTTATCAAGTTGCGCACGGTGACTGAGGCGCTCCATATTATCGGCAAAACCAAGTGCGCGTGTAAGTTCCGGCTGCTTGAGGAACTTCTCGCAAAAATTCACCCATTCGCGATCATTCTGAACCGAAAAGATGATGTCCTTGCCATCGGCGCAACGATAGGCGCCATACGGCGCCAGTGACGGGTGTTTCACACCGGCGCGTTCCGTGTGGTAGTTGCTATAGTCGTTTTGCAGAACCGGAACATTCATCCAGTCAGCGACAGCATCGAACAGTGACACCTGAATGCTGGTCCCTTCGCCGGTGACCTCGCGGTGATACATCGCCTGAAGAATGGCGCTGTGCGCTGTCATGCCCGCTGAGATGTCACAGACCGAGACCCCGACACGCGCGGGCCCTTGTTGGTTGCCTGTGATCGCACATAGACCTGTTTCGGCCTGGACGATGAGATCATAGGCCTTCAAGTGTGAATAAGGCCCTTTGTCACCGAAACCCGAGATGTCACAGGTTATCAGGCGCGGAAATCGGCAACGCAGGTCAGCAGACCCGAAGCCTAGTTTTTCGATGCTGCCCGGCTTCAGATTCTGGATAAAGACGTCAGCAGCGGCAATGAGCGTGTCGAGGACCTCGCGATCCGCCTCCAACCTCAGGTCCAGACACACCGATTCCTTACCCCGATTAAGCCAGACGAAGTAAGCACTCTGCCCTCGGACCAACTTGTCGTAGCTTCGGGCAAAGTCCCCTTCGGGCCGTTCGATCTTGATCACCCGGGCACCGGCATCCGCGAGCCGAGACGAGGCGTAAGGCGCGGCCACGGCCTGCTCCACGGCTACGACAGTGATCCCCTCAAGAGAGTTCTGCATGCGACACCGCGCCTCTCATCCAACGTTTTTGGCTCGAACTCGACGACGGTTCAGCATCGCCAGCAATCGGTTTTGCTCGTTCCCGACGATGGAATATGCCTCATCGACACCCATTCCGGGCTTCGCAAGCATCATGTCGGCCTGGGTTGCCACCGATACGTGGACAGAGGCCTGGGCGGAGAGATCTGTCTCGGTACAGCTTCCTCCAACATATGCCCCTACCCCATTCTCCTTGCAGATGAGAACGGCGCGCGCCGTATCGACAATTGTGCCGATATCGGGTGTCTTGATTTGGACCAGATGCGTCGCTTTGGCTTCTGCAAAGAGCCGAACATCTTCAAGCGTATTGCATCTCTCATCCACGACAATGCGTGCGCTGGAACCCCGGTTGTCCAAAATAGATACTATCTTGGCGTAGTTCTCAATCTGCGCTTGCGTCGACCCAAAATCCGCAGGAGACTCGATGTTGAGCAAGGAATCCGGGACGGTATCTGCAACCTTGCAGATAAAATCGGCAATGCTTTGCGGCTCCAGACCGATTTCCTGGCCGATCCAGCCGTACACATCGAAATGAAGCACCGGATGATACCCCGGGCGGCCGAGTTCGCGCGTGCGCTTTGCAACCCACTTGACGAAGTCAAGGAAAGTCTGGCCGCCTTGGCCGAATTTCTGCCGTGAATTGATCAGGCCATGGGGAAGCACATCCACCGCCTTCAGGATCATTTTGTCGACATTGATTTCGCGAGCGTCACCGCTTTGGCAGTAAATCGGGACCTTACGTATTGGCAGCGGTAGATCAAATTCACTGCATATGATCTCCGCCATTGTCTTGCGTTGAAGATGAGCCGCTGCGCGAAGGAGCGCCTGGCTTACGCCATACTCAATAGCGAGAGGTAGCCGCTTATGTTCGCAAGGCTCGAGAACCGTCGCACAGGCATCAAGGTAACGAGAAGCATCGGCATCGAGAAGCCGGGGCACCACAACGCGCGACGTCAAATCCGAGATTTGAGCGGTTTCAAACACAGGATCGCGCCCGCCAGCACCAGAGTACTGCACGTTCATCATGTCGCCCCAAACAATGGTTTCGTCGGCGAGGATCAGCCCGATACTGAGCGAAGATGCTGGAATGCGAATTGAATTGAACCCAGGCGTTGTCGGTTCGCCGACATAGATGAAGCCGTCCTGGGTTGCGCCCGAGCCTATGGCAGCTTGATCGTCATAGAAGAATGCGCCGTTGCCAGGCGCAAGGAGGACGTCTTTGATCTGCAATTCGGTCACTCGACTCACCCGGACGGGATTGAAATGGTTCCACTAGTGGCACGCGAGGGCGCAAGCTGCCTTATTGGTAGATCTTCAGCGGCCGCGCAACGAGCGCCACCACTTTGTTGGCGTCGACATGCGCCCCTGATGCTACGGCCAAGACGATGGAGGTTTCGGGCGCGCGGATATCAATGGACTCGGCGGACAGCGAATCTATCGGATGCAGGATACCTATGAGACCTCCCTGCTTCACTTCATCCAGCACCGAGCAGCGAGGTTCGAAGATGCCCGCCGCAGGCGATTTCAACTCATCGGACGGGCGCGTTTCGAGCGTTTGTCCGGACTTTTGTTGACGGAAAGTCGGATACTCGGCCTTTCCCTCAATCAGCCCGAGCGCGATGAGCGCGTTGCGCACTCCAGCCTCGCAGATCGCGAGATTGTCCGCGCCGACCGTGCCGCCGCCGAATTCAGTGCAAACGAATACCTTGCCCTGGTTTTGGGCCGTGATATCAAACATTCCAGCCGTGTCGTTGTGTTGCCAGACTAATGTCAATGGCAATTTGAACGCTTCGGCCATTCTCACCGTCCTGGCCATGAGATCGGGATCGGCAATGGGGTGCGTCGTGGCCGCCGGTGGGAAATGCCACGTTGGTCCGAAGCTGTGCAGGTCAAATACGATGTCGGCCATTGGCAACAATACGCGCGAAACCGCATCCGCGATTCGTTCAGTCACTGACCCGTCGGCGCGGCCCGGAAAAACGCGATTGAGGTTCAACCCGTCGAGGGGAGTATTGCGGCTCCGTGCCTCCACGGCCAATGGATTAAGCACCGGTAGGACGATGACTCGCCCACAGATTTGCGCTTCTGGCAGCCACTTAATAAGCCGTCGCGCAACAATTGGCCCCTCCAATTCATTGCCATGATTTCCGCCGGTGACAAGAAGACGCGGCCCCTCTCCATTATTGAGACTGAAGACCGGGAGTGAAAGCTCCCCACGGTCGGTACCTCCCGGGACAACAAGATACCCCGTGCTCAAGCCGGGCGTATCAGGATCGAACGTAAGATGTGGTGCTTTGCTCATTGTTCAACCTATTTGTAAGTAACGGGCGACCTAGGCGGCGGGATTGCGGTTCTCGGTCTGCACAAGTATGCGCCAGCCGGTCTTCAATTCGCCAATATAATGTCCCGGACGGTACCATCGCGTTCTTAGATGGCGGCCGCCGCCCGGCTTGGTGGAACTACCGCTGCTCCGATGTTCCAAGGAAGAACTGGAACCGTGGCGAATAGCGGGCCTCCCCTCCGTAGACCTAGCACCGACAGCGTACTTGCCCGCCACACAGGCCAGCCCTCAGGGATCTTGCAAGCTTGTGGAGACGTTGGAGCGCTTCATCACCGGTCGAGGGCTAAGGGTCCGTTTTGAAATTCAGGGATGAGCGTTTCTGCGGATAAGATTGCCGCCCATAGCGACGAGGATCATGGCGTGAGAGACGTCGATGCGCTTCTCGTAGTCGAGCACGAGCCTCCGCCACCGCGTCATCAGGTCGATTGCGCAATCTGCCTGGACCTTGCGCACGAGATCCCGGAGCTGCCCGAACGGCGCCCGTCCGCCGAGAGGGCGAAGCGCCACGGCCTCTTCGGCAAAGCGCTCCGCAGGAGCCACGCCGGTCGTGCCATGCAGACCCTGATCAGCAATCTCGCGCGTCCACCGGTCCAGATGCGCCTCGAACGCCGCCCAGTTCTCGAACCGGCGCCGGCAATCGCATTGCGCCTGACGTAGCCGACCCCGCGTTCGTACGCACCCGGCAGGGCGCACAAGCCCGCGGAGTAAATCCCCAGTAGCGGGCAAAGGCGTGCAGCCGCACGTTGAACCGCACCTCGCAAACGCGGTCCGCCGCACAGGCTTGCGAAACGGAACAGTCCCGCCCTCGCGCAGATACCGACGCACCGTGTTGCGCGCGCACCCGAATTCCTTCGTCAGTCGCTTCGCTCCCCAGCCAAGCTCATGCAGCCGCAGCATCGCTGCCATCTCTTCAGGCCGAAGCATCTCCTCTCCCTGCATCGTTCTCGACAATGCAGGAATCGCCGAAATCCCAATCGTCATCCATGCCTCCCCTCATAACCGAGGGGGTCAGTTCTTCATTTCGTCAAGGGGCGCATTGCCTCAAGCAAAATATTACCAATAGTGTCGCTGTTCCGAATGGCATTGTCAGGTGTTGTCATCCCGATTCGGAGGATGGATGGCAAGGCGGATCAGCATGGCGACACGGTCGGAATTGGTGGAAGCAATTGTCGAGCGATATCGGTCGGGGAGCCGAAGCGATAAGCGCCTCATCCTCGATGAGTTCGTCGCGGTGACCGGTTATCATCGCAAGCATGCGATCCGAGTGCTCCGTCATCGCGCGTCGAAGACACCCGGCAACAAGAGGCACACTTCGCTATGGCGGCGATGTTCGCGAAGCGCTGGGTGGTGTTGTGGGAGGCATCGGAGCGGCTGTGTTCCAAACGGCTGCGGCCTTTGATACCTGTCTTGTTGCCAGCTTGAACGGCATGGCCGGCTAGAGCTCGATGCCGCTCTTCGCGGCAAGCTACTGACGATGAGCCCGGCGACCATGGATCGGCTTTTGGCGGAGGTATGTGTTGTGGCTCGCGGCGGCCAGCGTCGGCGAATGAGTTCGGCGGTTCGCCGATCGGTGCCGGTGCGCACCTTCGGGGACTGGAATGATCCGCCGCCCGGTTACGTCGAGGTCGATTTCGTGGCGCATTCCGGCACATCTTCGTCGGGGAGCTTCGGTGCAGACGATGGTGTTGACCGACATTACCACGGGCTGGACCGAATGCGTTCCGGTCCGCACGCGCGACAGCGGCAACGTGATCGTGGCGATCAAGCAGGCCAGCTCGCTCTTTCCCCCTGCTGGGTGTGGACTTCGACAACGACAGCGCCTTCATGAACGAGTTCGTCGTCTCCTAGTGCCGCAGCGAGGAACTGGAAGGGACGCGCTCTCGCGCTTATCGAAAGAATGATCAACCGCATGTGGAGCAGAAGAACGGCGCCATCGTGCGTCGTCTGGTGGGGTATGGTCGGTTTGTCGGCGCGGAGGCGACCGCCGTCCTTGGTCAACTTTATGCTGTGGTGCGGCTTTACGGCAATCTGTTCCAGCCGTCATTCAAGCTTCAGGAGAAGACGCGGATCGGCGCTCGTGTGATCACGCGCTATCATCCGCCAGTTCCGCCTGCGGCCCGTGTCCTTACACATCCGGGTGTGGCCGAGGCCAACAAGCAGCAGCTACAGGCGATGATGGAAACTGCCGATCCCGTGCTGCTGTTTGCTGGTATCCGCGCCGCGCAGGAGGAGCTTGGACGGCCGGTCGATTCGTCGTGGCCTGAATGCGAAGATTGAGGAGCCGGCGGTTATCGATCTCCAGCGCTTCGCCGCGAATCGGAAGACGGCCTGGAAGAGCGGCGAGACACGACCAACGCATCGGCGCCGCATCGGCGAACCAAACTCTATCCGAAGAGACCCAGCATGTACGAGCCGTTCGAGACGCAGATCAAGGCATGGCTCAAGGAAGAGCTGGCGCTCTCGGCAGCAAGTGTGTTGCAACGCCTGACAAAGATCGACCCGTCGCGCTTCAAGGAAAGGAACCTGAGAATGGTGCAACGGCTTGTGAAGGCCTGGCGCATGGAAATGGCTGGGATCATCCTCGATGGCGGTTGGATGAAGAGCTGGCCCCTATCTCCCTCAGCCGCGACGGAGGGAGATAGGGGCAATGTCGGCCCTATCGCGCTCGGTAACATTCCTCGCTGAGGCAATAGGGGGGTCAGTTTCTCAATTCGGCCGACAACGTTGCCTCTATGCCCCTCAGGCGACCATCCCGCATCTCATCCGCTCATCACCTCATCGTTGCCTTCGACGTCACAGCATCTCGCGGCGACGTGGAAGACGGCAAGGGAATATAGCAGAATTCAAGGCCTATTCGATTGGCTATTCCACGTTGACATCGCTGAGGCCGCACCGCTGAAGGTAGGCGCTATCTCCTCGTAGCCATTGGCCGACCCTCGAGATTTCCCTTCACGAACTGACGAGAAAGCACCTACCCGCGTCGCGGCCGACTTCCTGGCGTCCCATAAAGAGGATCCACAGCGTTCTCACCTAAGAGCATAAACTTCGTGGATCCAGGTGGTGAGAGTTGGAGCACTGCCGAGATCAAGGAAATGACGCAAGCAACACTTCCGCGCTCATGCCTTCGAGATGGCTTGTGCTCGCAACGGAATCGATCATCTGCAAGGCCTGGAAAAAAGAGCCCGAACGATTCACACTCCATCCGCTCCGCGCTACCTAACTGCGCTAGGGGTAAGGGGCTGCAGGCTGTTCCTGTTCATCAGCACTCGGAAATGGTGTGATTGACCAACTAACCAACTCGACGGCACGCTGAAGTATCGCCTCGGTCTGAGCAAGGTTGGGCGAAACGGCCATGACACATCCGAGAGAGTCTCGGTAATCACCTTTCCTGACGATAGGCGTGTTGGGTTCAACATAGAATTTGACCTCGGCGACACCTGGTACAGCAGCGGCCAGACTGCCGTTGTCGATCCAATCGAG
>NZ_JBVVQJ010000062.1:0-22757 GCF_055811475.1 Mesorhizobium sp. WSM4829
GCCGATATTGGCATTGATCTTGACCAGGAAATTGCGGCCGATGATCATCGGCTCGCTCTCCGGGTGGTTGATGTTGGCGGGAATGATAGCCCGTCCGCGCGCTATCTCGTCGCGCACGAATTCCGGCGTGACGAAATCGGGGATCGCCGCGCCGAAAGAGTTGCCGTCGCGCTGCATCCCGCCGCGTAAGCTCTCGCGGCCGAGATTCTCGCGAATGGCGACGAACTCCATTTCGGGGGTGATGATCCCGGCGCGCGCATAGGCAAGCTGCGTCACCGCTTTGCCCGTTTTTGCCTTTAGCGGCCGGTGGCGCACGGGAAATTCCGGCGTCAGGCGCTCACCTGACGCAAAGCCGTTGTCCTCCGGCCTGACACTGCGGCCATCGTGGAATTCGACGTCGCCGCGTGCCGTCACCCATTCATGGCGAAACCTGGCGAGGCCCTTTTCGATGCTGGTTTCGACAGTCGGGTCCGTATAGGGGCCGGACGGATCGTAAACGGTGACAGGCGGTTCGCCTGCCGTCGGATGGACGGAGATTTCGCGCATCGGTACCCTGATCTGCGGGTGGATGGCACCGGGCCTGTGGATTTTCCGCGAGGCGGGCAGTGATCCCGTCGAAACCGCCGGAGTGAGGGCATTCATCGTGAGGCTCCTTTGCTCATGCATTGGAGACCCAGTTCTGTGCCGGAAGGATGAAAAGACGCTTCTGCCTGCCTGCTTACAGGTTTTCGGGCATGGACTCCCGCAAAGCGCTTGCACCGTCCCTACGCCAGTATGAACTGGATCAGGTTCAACGGGTCACTGCGCCGCGAAAGCCAGCAGTATCTCAGCCCCTTGCCGGGACCCCCCTGGTGAATGGGTCAAATTGAGCGGGCGATCGCCGTTTTGTCAAGCGCATTCGGGTCCGGCCGAAAGTAGCTATCGCCTAGCTGGCGGCATCCGTTATCCGCTCAAGGCGTTTTTCAAGCGTCGGTTCTCCCGCATCTATCCGGCGCTGCTGGTTTTCGTCCTCGCTTCGAAGGCTGCCTTGTCCGGCACGTTTGTCGCCTTCAAATGGAAAGCGGCGCTGACGGCGCTGACATTCACCTCCAACTATGCCGGAATTCTCGTCAGCCGCGCCGGCGCGCTCGACCATATCTGGTCGCTGTGCGTCGAAGAACATGCCTATGTCATCCTGGCGCTGATCAGCTTTGTTGTTTCGGGGCGTGCCCGTGTCGTCATGCTGCTCAGCGCGCTGTCGGTGCTGGCCATGGCGAACGGTGCGATTTCCTACTGGGTCTTCGGGATGGACTACGAGACGACCTATTGGCGAACCGACGTGCGAATCGCCTCGATCCTCCTATCGGCGGTGATATGCCTGCTCAAGGCCGGCGACAGGCTGCCGGCGTTGTTCAAGCGGCCGCATTTCGCCATTGCGGCGACCGTCGGAGCGGTTCTTCTGTTCATGGATGCGGTGCCGCCGATCCACTTTCTGGTCGCGGTGCCGCTGTTGGCGCTCGCCGTCAATTCGCTCGACTTCAGCACTCGGTATCTGACCGGATTTTTGTCTTCCTGGCCGATGGCGACGCTGGGGCTGTGGTCGTATTCCGCTGTATCTGTGGCAGCAGCCGTTCTAAAAATTCGTCTATGCGCAGGGCAGTGCGCCGCTGCTGATGCTGGCCGGCGCGCTTGCGCTTTGTGCAGCTATTACATCGTCGAAAAGCCGGCTCGCGCCTGGCTGAACCGCAACTGATAGAGCTGTTGCCTCAGCCGGTGATCCGCCTGGTGTAGTAGCGCACTGCCTTCTTGCCGCCGTGGATCACCGCGTCGACGACCTCGACGAAGCCGAGCGCGGCGTGAAAGGCATCCGAAGCCGGATTGGGCGGTTCGGCATTCACCTCGCAAGTGACGATGGTCTGGCCGGCACGCGAAACATGTTCGAATAGATCTTCATGCCTGCGGGCATGGCCGCGGCCACGCGCTTCTCCCGCGACGACGATACGGTCGACATAGACAAAGCGCGGATAGCGCTCGCGAAACCACAGGAAGTTCGGACTGTCGTAGCGGGCGTCCTGGTCGAACGTCATGATGAAGGCTTCGAGCGCACCGATGCGACGCGCATAAAACGCTTCGCCGAGCAGGAACGACAGGCGTTCCGGCTCAAGCCACGACCTGCTGCGGCGTCAGTTTGGCAAGGCGCTGCACCATCTCGGCGCGATCGGTGCTGTCGGCGTCCGGCGGCTTGCCTTCATAGGTTTCGGGCACTGGACCGCACCTTCCATCGCCGAGCGAATGGCGGCGGCCAGATCGCTCTTGCGCGCCGATTTCGGGACGAAGCCGGCTGCGCCGTAGGACAGCGCTTCGGAAATGATCTTGGGCTCCTCATGTCCCGAAGCGATGACCACCGGCAGGCGCGGATAGCGGGTCCGAAGCTGCAGCAGCCCGTCGAAGCCATGCACACCGGGCATCCTGAGGTCGAGCCGCGCAGAGATCGAATGGCAGTCCGCTGCGACTCAGACACTAGTCCTTCAAGATGACCCAAACAGAACAAGAATCTTACTGAACCGAACTGATTTTGCAATGACGGTCGCCGAAGATGATTCTGAACCACTGAGGAAACTTGACGAGTGCCTGGACGAAGCGTCCAGGCATTTCTCAGCCGTTCTTGCCGTGCCTCCGAAGCTCTCGATCTCGAGCGCTCATCGCAATGAGGGTAGCACAACAGGGTCAAGATGGGGCCGAGAGACATGTCCTGGACGAGTTATTCAGTGGCATTGCTAAGCGCCCTATGGAAGCCTCGCTGATCAGGCTATGAAGTCCAGCAACCAATGTCCGGGCATGATCGTCCGGGACCACATCTTGAACATCGTAATGCCAGACACCGAGGCCTCCAGTCGGGCCTCCGACATTCAGATTCGCTCCGTTAGAACGAGCTTTGGAATCGCAGCACGCCGCCGAGGCTGTTCCTTTTGCCGACGTGAGCCGGGTTCATTCCGGAACGGTCGACGGCAGCGAACTTGGCGTAATGGGCATAATCGACTTCGGCTGTGACTGTGAAACCTGGAATGACCATATAGGCGACGTTTGCAGCCAGTCCGGAGTTCCTGAGCTGATCACCCGAGACCTGAAGGTTGAACGAAGTTTTCTCGTTTAACGTGTAAGTGGCGCCCGCCCAGAAAGCCCAATTGCCGCTCCAAATTTTGTAGAAGCCGCGACCGTGAGCGGCGACCGCGTTGGTTGGGTCATCGTTGAGATTGCCAATGGAGCCGTAGCCGAACATTCCGAATAGCGACAGGTCATCTGTGACATTGACATCGACTCGGAGCTTGCCGGCCAAGGCTTCATAGTCGCTGTCACGAGCCATTACGCCGGTGATCGCGCCCCAGCCCTGCGTCTGTTTCACGCCGAAGACGACGTGCGGAACATGGCTGTCGATAGTACCGACTACACCCGACCCTTGTTCAAGTGACACCAGAGCCGAAAAGCCATTATCGGCATCGAAGTAATACTGAGCCACGTTGGTATCGAAGTCGCCGTACGGAACGAGTACGTTATTGAGCACGTTCCCGGCGTAGCCTGTAAACGTGTCGAAGGCCGACTCGTCCTTGCCAACTCGGAGGCCACCAAGCTGGATCCAGGCGGAAGCCAACTTGACGCCGCTGTTGAAGCTATAGTTGTGAGGGCTTTCCGGACCCGGATAAGCGTTGTGGTTGCCGAAGTTCACGCGAGTCTCAGTATAGGTCTTCAGTGCGCCTAGTTCGGTCTCCTGGCGCGTCCAAGTTTTGAACGTGAAACGCGTGTTGTTTCGCCAGGTGCCCTGAGCCTCGCCAGTTCTCACATCGGAGGTTCTTATCCCGTCATACGATCGGACATCGCTGAGGCCGACGTCGTAACGGATGTAGCCGCCGATGCGCACGCAGGTCTCGGTGTCTGGGATATGGAAGTAGCCCGAACCGTAGACGTCGCAGATCTTGACGTATTCGGTCGGACCCGGCGCGGAGACTTCGTCCGTCGCGCGAGCGACGGAAACGGAGATCAGGGCCGCAACTGAGCCGAGAAGAAGGCTGCTTACGTTCATTCTGGATCTCCAGTTCAAAGAATAAAAGGCGGACGCGTCAAAGGGCGAACCGGCGGCCTATCCCAGGACCAAAAACATGTGCATCTCGCTCCTCTTTCGTACCTGAGGAATGCGCGATACTAAGTTGACTAGAGTAGTTCTGCTGTGAGTAAGCGAAATTATACTTGTTCTTTGCTTTATCGCAGTTCGACTTATGGAAGAAACAACTGTGGTTGTCTATCAACTGCCCGAAGGAGGTGAGATTCGACCTCCGTCCGGATCCAAAAAAAGGCAAAATCGCCTATTGCCTTGCCGCGCTTCCCACAACCATTCCTCATTCTTTCAGTACATGGGGGATTCAGCATTTCTGAACCAATATTCATCTCCGTTATTTGTGAGTTGGCCGTCGGCGTTCGATGCGGAGCAGCAAGCGACGTGCCATCCTGAAGAGGTAGCTCCGCGCTGACACTTAAATTGGCCGGCGCAACTTCGTCGCGCTCCCTTCTTTTTGCTTTTTGGGGGTCAGGCTGAGCACCGAGCAGACGTTTTGGGACACGGTTCGTATGTTCGATATGTGACACTTTCGTTCGATACCGACAGCACCTGGTTGCTGTGAAGCTTGGGTCGAGACAGCATGCGGCGGCGCCGCTCGGTACGTCAGGCGGGAGCATCTGGATCGTGCCAAGGATGGCCCGTTTCGTTTTGCAGCGGCGCAATCGTTCACACCCCCGTGCGACTCACCTAGCGCCCATTGCGGATCGGATGGATGCATGCTCACGAGAGTAGTGTGGTTGGTTGCAGGGCCACAGCCTTGTCGATTCGGTCAAACAGGCCGACTCTCGACAGATCACGGTTTAGGTCTTATATAACCGCCCTAGAAAGAGTTAAGGTCGTTTGTATGAGACAAACATGCGCTCAACAGTGACAGATACATTGCCCCCCAGAGTCAAGAGGGCGCTTGGCAAGCTCGGCGCCGACATTGCGCTCGCCCGTAAGAAGCGCAGCCTGACCGTGATGATGATGGCGGAACGACTGGGTGTCGCAAAGAGCACCTATCTGAAGATCGAAAAAGGAGACCCGACCGTCGCTATGGGGGCCTACGCCATGACCTTTTTCGTTTTGGGCTTTGATGAGGCTTTGGCGCAGATCATCGACGCGCATCGCGATGAGCAAGGCCTGCTCCTCGACGCTGAACGTTTGCCCAAGAGGGTAAGGGTGCGGAAGCCACCGGGTGCAATATGAGACGTTCTATTGCTGTTCACATTGGCGAAGAAGCGATGCTACTGGGTACGTTGCGCTATGATCAGCAGGGTGCAAGCGAGAGCGCTGCCTTTGAATATGATGCAGGTTGGCTGAGAGCGGCGGAAGGCTTCTCGATCGAACCCGGTCTGCCACTCGTTACTGGCCCTCAATTCCATCGAAAGACCGGCGACGGATCCGTGTTCCACAACGCGATCGCCGACACGGAGCCGGACGGATGGGGCCGGCGTGTCATCCAGCGCGACCACGCCAAGCGTCGCCAAGAGGCGCGCCGGGCGGGAAATGTCGCCGAAACGCGGCCTCTGAACGCGATGGATTACCTCTTGGCAGTGGACGACATGAGCCGCATTGGTGCGCTCCGGTTGAAGGACGAAGAAGGGCGTTACCAAAGAACGACCGAGGAGGGTCGACGCACCACGCCGCCGCTCATTGAAATCGGTCAACTCCTCGCAGCCACGCACGCCGTCGAGACGAACACCGAGACGGCAACGGATCTCGCCTATTTGCGTGGACGTGGCACGTCCCTTGGGGGCCTTCGTCCGAAATGCTCTGTCGTCGACGATGATGGACGCCTCGCTATCGGTAAGTTTCCGAGCGTTGCCGACGATCGATCTGTCACAAAAGGCGAAGTGCTCGCTATGAAGTTGGCCAGAAAAGCCGGCGTGGATGCTGCTGAGACACGTCTGCTCGACAGCGACGGCGCCCCTGTCGCGCTCATACGGCGTTTCGATAGGACTCCGAACGGCAATCGACTCATGTATATCTCGGCCGCCACGATGATCGGCGCAGAGTCAGGGGACGTTGGCGAGCATAGCTATACTGAACTTGTGGATGTGCTTCGTCAGCACGGCAGCCAGCCAGCGGCCAACATCGAAGAGCTTTGGCGGCGCATCGCGTTCTCGATCCTTATCACCAATGTCGATGACCACCTCCACAATCACGGCTTTCTCCATGTGCATCGCGGGCAATGGCGCCTGGCGCCTGCATTCGACATCAACCCGTTCCCTGAGCGCGTGCGAGAGCTGAAAACCTGGATATCCGAGGAAACTGGGCCCGAAGCGACTGTCGACGCACTGATGTCGGTAATCGCTTATTTCCGGATCAGGAGCGATCGAGCGAAGACGATACTCGCAGAAGTCGAAAAGGCGGTCGCGTCATGGCGGGAGGAGGGGCGGGCGCTTGGGATGACCCCCCAAGAACTCGATAGCTTCACCGACGCGTTCGAACATCGGGAACGGCAAGCCGCCCAACGGCGCAGCAATGATCCCTGAAAGCTTGCCGTTCGCGGTTAAGATGGCGTCCTGCAAGGGCGTCAAGGCGACTGGTTCTCCGTTTCGCCCACCCTCACTCCATGTCCGGCGCCGAAAGGTCGAGCGCCAGCGCCGTCTTCGAACAGGCCTGGTTCCGGCTGGCCCAGCGCCAGCCGGTAGCGAGTCAGATACTCTTCTGCCAGTCTCTGAGCCGCACAGCGCTGCTGAAGCGCACGTCGAACGTGATGCTGATCGGCTTGTGCGCAGGCGCGACCACCAGCGCTCGAAGCCCATGCCCTCCTTCTTGCCGTCGCGCGCCGCATCGAAGATGGCCCAGAACGGACCGTTCCTGCCCCCGGCCTCGAGCCCCGCGGCGGCATGGGTATTCGCGAGAGAGCGCCGGACCCATAGGCTCCGCGTACTGGCGATGCGGCCTTCGCGCTGCTTGAAATCGACCGGCGCGGCAGAACGCGATCGCTTTCGCGATCACGTCACCTGGGAGGACGAGAAAAGATTGTTGAGGCACGGGTACGAGCTGCCTCAGTCGTTCGTTCGATCGACAGCACTGTGTGCGGAGGACGCTCTCCATCATGCAGTGCCAGGAGACGCTGGCCGATTTCCTTGTCCGCTGCCGTGAGCCGATGATTCAGGCGAAGAAAGTCCATCCAGGTTGGCGTGCGGAATGTCTCTGTCCAAATCGAAGGCGTTTGAAGATTTCGCTGGAGTGTCCAGTTTCGCGCACCGGCACGGCTCTGAACATGGCGCCTTGCGCGCATGTAGCCCAGAAAGGTCTCGATATTCTCTTCGGCTATAAGATACTCGACCTTGACGACTATGGGGCCGCTCCTGGGCTTCAACTCGAGTGCCAGCTCCGGCGGGTGAAAATCCGAACTTTCCTGATCCGTTTCTTCCCATGGACGGACCGGCAACAGTATCCCCGCAGCTGCAACCAGCAACAGAGCGCCTGCGGCGCCCTCCAGAGCCCAGGCTAAGGAGTAGTCCTGTGCGACAGTACCCCAGATCCAGCTGCCGGCCGCCATACCCCCTGCGCTCAGGGCGTAATATATCGACAGTGTGCGGCCGACGACCCACCTTGGGCTTGCCAGCTGCACCGACACGTCGATGCCCGTCCAGGTGATAAGCCAACCCGCGCCACCAAGTGCCAGCGAAATGGCCGCCACGGCGACCGATGATGTGAGTGCAAGGGAAAGGCAACATGCTGCACAAGCAACAGAGGCGAACGATACCAGTCTGTTTTGAGACGTGATCCGCCTTAGAAAGCTATTGCTCATGCCCGCGACGAAAGCACCCATGCCGAAGCCGGCCAGCAAGATGCCGTAGACGATTGGGCCGCTTTTCAGCTGATCCCGGACGACTAGTGGGAGTAGCGCAAGGATGGAGATGCTTGCCAGCCCGAACAAGGTTGCACGGGCAATCGCTGCCCTGATCTCCAAGGACAATACCGTGAAGCGCACTCCGTCATGAATTGCCATCGTCATTCGCTCACGAGGGAGAGGCGAAGTGCGAACCTTCCATTTGGTGCGCCATATCGCGCCGAGAGGGACCAGATCGCTCAGCGCGGCCAGGGCGAAAGCGGCGAGCGGCCCAAAGAAGGCCAGCATCGTCCCACCCAAAGCGGGTCCTATGCTGCGTATGATGTTGTATCCGACAGACATCAGCGTCACTGCGGCCGGAATGTCGCGCTTGTCCAGGATATCGCCGACCGAGGCATGCCAGGCCGGATCATTCAGAGCGAAGCCGCAGCCAGCCAGAAAGCCCAATCCAAGTAGGAGCCAGGGATCGACAAATCCCAGGCCCACCGAAATCATCAGCGTCGTTGATGCCAATGCTATCAGGCAGTGCCCCGCAAACATCACCCATCGGCGGCTGAAGTTGTCGGCGATGGCTCCGGCAAGAATTGAGAGGAAGAATACCGGCAACGTGGATGCGGCCTGCACGAGTGCAACCATCAGATCCGAAGCGGAAATCGTGGCCATCAGCCAACTGATGGCGACCGTTTGCACGAGCCACCCGAGGCTGGATATTTGCGTGGCCGTCCAGATCGAGCGAAACACCGGGTTCCGAAATGGAGCCAGCGTTGTTGAGACAGGCAGATGAGCATTTTTTTCGGACTGCATGACGTTTGATGCCTTCGAGGGGCCGCTTATTCAATTCACGGCTGCCACTACTGCCGTTACGATGTTGACCAATAAGGGCCGACATATCGAGGATGACTTCATCGCAATGAGGAGTTGGATACCTCCGCTCTCCTGGACTGGCGCCAACCACTCCTCGCCCAGCAAAGTAGCGTTGCCGATCGTCCTGCTCGAGAAAATCGTCTGCAGGGTTTTCGCTCTCGCGTCACCGAACCGGCGCCCATGCAGCTTGCCGGCGACTATTTTTCGCATTGGGCCCGTTTTGCTAGTGTCATTCGTGACAAATCCTGTGCATGGCCGTCGTACCGCTAAATTCCGAGGATGAGGGCGCCTCCGGTGAGACCGGCACCCGCCGCCGCAAGGAGAATCTTTTCGCCCGGCCGAAACGGCTGCGCCCGATGCGAAAGCGAGAGCGAAAGCGGGATGGTCGCGGCGGAAGAGTTGCCGTACTCGGCAATCGTCTTGACGATTGCTTGATCCGTTATTCCGAGGTTCCTCCCGACCACATCGAAAATGCGGACATTGGCCTGGTGTGGCACGAACCGATCGATGTCTTGCGACCGCATTCGGGCAGCAGAGAGGGCCTCCTGCGAGCAGCGAGACATCATCTCCACGGCCTTCGCGAACACTTCGCGGCCGTTGGCGATCGTCATGCGGGTCTGCCCGAGGTCCATGCCGCCGTGGAACGGTGTGTCGCTTCCTCCGGCGGGAATCTGGATCAGCCCGTAGCGCGAGCCGTCCGAAGCCAACGCGGCGCCGAGAATGCCCCGATCCGGCTCTTCGCACGGGGCAATCACCACGGCGCCGGCGGCATCGGCAAACAGCACCGCGCTTGCGCGCTCGACTGGATTGATGCGGCGACTGAGGATGTTGGCGGCGATGACCAAGGTCGCTTTGCCATGGAGACGGGTGAATCCGTCGGCAAACATCAGGGCATAGATGAAGCCGGCGCAGGCGCCTGTGAGGTCGACCGCACCGGCGCGGCCTAAGCCCAGGCGATGTGCTACCAGCGGCGCGCTGGGCGGCAGAAGGTGATCGGGTGTCGAGGTGGCAAGCAGCAGAAGACCGATGTCGCCACGGTCGATGCCGGCATTCGCCAGCGCCATGTCGCCGGCGTGCGCGGCAAGACCCGACAGCGTGTCTTGGTCCGTTGCCCAGAAGCGCGAGCGTATCCCGGTCCGCTGCTCGATCCAGCCGGGCTCAAGCCCGAGACGGATTTCGATTTCCTGGTTCTCCACCTTTCGGGCCGGCGCATGATCGCCAAACCCGAGAAAGCGCGACGATCTGCTCATGCGCTCGGACCGAAGCGTTCGCCGGCCTCTTCGAAGGCGTCATACAATCCGTCGAGTTCCTCTCCGGTGATGCAATAGGGCGGCAGAACATAGAGCACATTACCGAGCGGGCGCACGAGCAGGCCGCGCTCGAGGAAAAAAGCGCGCAGCTTTGGTCCGATCTCGGCCAGATAGCCGGCCGAGCCGGCGCGCAGATCGAGAGCTGCGATCGTGCCGGTCGCCCGGCAATCTGTGAAGTTGGCATTGTTGCGAAAGCGTCGAAGCCCGACGGCTTGCCCGGCGCTCAAGGCCGCAATCCGCTCGGCCACCGGCTCGTCCCGCCAGATCTCGACATTGGCGAGTGCTGCCGCGCAAGCGATCGGATTGGCGGTGTAGGAGCTCGAGTGGAAAAAGGTCTTCTGCCGATCTTCGGAGTAATGGGCCTGGAAGATGGCATCGGTCGCGAGTGTGGCCGCGAGTGGGATTGCGCCTCCGCTCAAGCCCTTCGAGGTGCATAGTATGTCCGGAGAGATCAGCGCCTGCTCGCAGGCGAACGTGCTTCCGGTGCGCCCCCAGCCGGTCATCACCTCGTCGGCGATCAGGAGCGTGCCGGAGGCCTCAGTGATCTTTTTCAATTCGGCCAGAACCCAGGCCGGATACATCAACATGCCGCCGGCGCCGAGCACCAGCGGCTCGACGATCAGCGCGGCGGCGCGGCGGTCGCGCGAGAAAGCCTCGAATCCATCCAGCGTTTCCTGCTCGCGCCCTGCGGCCGGAAACGGAATGGTGTCGACCTGGAACAGCAGGGGTTCGTAGGCGGCGTTGAACACGCCGCGGGCTCCGACGCTCATCGTGCCGATCGTGTCGCCATGATAGCTGTGTTCCATGACGACGATGCGCGAACGCGGCGCGCCGATATTGCGGTAATAGCCGAGCGCCATCTTCAGCGCGACTTCGACGGACGTGGATCCACTGTCGGAATAGAAGACCCAGTCGAGGCCTGCCGGCACTATTTCGATCAGCGCCGAGGCCAATTGCTCTGCCGGCTGATGGGTGAGACCGGCGAAGATCACCTGGTCGAGCATCTCAGTCGCATTCCGGATTGCTTCCATGATCCGTGGATGGCGGTGCCCGTGGGTGACCACCCACCAGGAGGAGATTGCATCGAGGATATGCCTTCCGTCATTCGTCTCTAGCCAAGCCCCTTCCGTGCGGATAACGGACGGCATGGCCGGCTCGATCGCGTGCTGGGTGAATGGATGCCAGACCGGCGACCGCGACATCATTCGCCTCCGGCAATCTTGGCGAGGTCGAAGCCGGCAAACATCGCCTTCCGCAGAGTTTCGCGCGTCAACGGAACGAGGTGTGGCAGCCTGCCGAGCTGACGCACCGCGCCGAATTCGGTGATTGTCCTTTGCGTATCGGCTACCTCTTCGCCGATGAAGGCGATGCCGATCAGCGGGATGGAGCGAACCCGCAGGGCTTCGATCGACAGCAGAGTGTGGTTTATCGTGCCGAGCTCGGTGCGGGCGCACAGAATGACCGGCAGCCGCCATTGAGCGAAGACGTCAATGAATCTTGTCTGTCGGTTGATCGGCACCATCAGTCCGCCAGCGCCTTCGATGACGAGCGGTGTGGGCAGGACCGGAAATGCAAGATCGGCAGCGTCGATCGAGACACCGTCGATTTCGGCTGAACGGTGCGGCGACAGCGGGCTCCTCAAGCGGTGGGCCTCCGGCAGCACGCGCCCGGATGGCAGGCCAGCAAGCCGTTCGACCACCTCACTGTCGGTCTCCTCATCGAGACCCGATTGCACCGGCTTCCAGTAGAAGCCGTCGAGCAGGCCTGCGAGCCCCGCGGCAAAAACCGTTTTGCCAATTCCGGTATCTGTTCCGGTGACGACGATGCGCTTGCTCATGCCGTGGCCAACACTTCGGCAAGCGTTTCGACCATGGCCGAAATGTCAGGCTTGCCGACATTGAGCGTCAGCGAAATGCGCAGCCGCGACGTGCCCTCCGGCACGGTCGGCGGGCGAATGCCGCGTATGTCGAAGCCGCGGGCCTGCAGTGCCGCCGCCATCACCATGGTGCGGCTGACGTCGCCAATGACAAGTGGCTGGATCTGCGAGCCGCTGCGCGCCACGCCACAGCGCTCGGCCAGTTGGCGGCCCGCGAAGGCAATGTACTCATGCAGCTGAACGCGGCGCATCGGCTCGTCGACCAGGATTACGAGCGCTTCGCGCGCCGCCACCGCCGTTAGCGGCGATGGCGCGGTGGCGTAGATAAAGGGCCGGCAGCGGTTGACAATATAGTCGCACAGCACTCCCGGCCCAGTGACGAGTGCGCCGGATGCGCCGAGCGCCTTGCCGCATGTGTGGAGCGCGACAATGTTGTCACGGCCCTCGAAAGCGGCGGCCAGCCCCCGGCCGTCCGGTCCCCAGACGCCGGTGGCATGTGCCTCGTCGACCACTATGAATGCCTCGTACCGATCGGCAAGCTCGACCAGGCTCTCCATCGGCGCCCAGTCGCCATCCATGCTATACAGGCTTTCGACTGCGATCCAGATATGCCCCATGCCACCTTCGGCCCGCCAGCGCCTGATCGCGTCCTCAAAAGCATTTATGTCGTTGTGCGTGGCCGGCCTGAACTCGGCGCGTCCAGCCCGCGCCCCTTCATGCATGCTGGCATGCGCGAGTTCGTCGAGGATCAGCAGGTCGCCCTTCTGCGGCAGGGCGCTCAGCAGGGCGAAGTTGGCGATGTAGCCGCTGCCGAAGAACAGCGCCCGTTCGGCCCCGAAGAACGCCGCCGCATCTGCCTCCAACGCCTCATGTTCCGGCGCGTTGCCGCGCAGGAGCCGCGATCCGGTAGCGCCGACCGGGGTGCCCCCCTCGATTGCCGCCGCGACTGCATCGCCAAGTCTCTTCGACGCAGCAAGCCCGAGATAATCGTTGGACGAGAAGTCGAGCCCGGCGCGCGGCGCCAGCGTCCGCAGCCGGCCCTTGCGTGCCAGACCCTGCAAGGTTGCTTCATAGCGGGCAAGCGGCGGCTCGTTCATCTTGCCTCGCGTGGCATCGGCTCAATGCCGAGACGCCTAAATAGACGATTATCCTTGTCCTCGCCGGGATTGTCCGCCGTCAGCAGCATGTCGCCGACAAAGATCGAATTGGCGCCGGCAAAGAAGCACAGCGCCTGCGTTTCGTCGCTCATCGCCGTCCTGCCGGCGGAGAGCCTTACATAGGACTTCGGCATCATGATGCGGGCGAGCGCAATGGTGCGGACGAAATCGATCGGATCGATGGGCTCGGCCTCGGCAAGCGGCGTGCCTTCGATGGGGATGAGCATGTTGATCGGCACGCTTTCCGGCGGCTCGGGCAGGTTCGCGAGTGTGACCAGCATGTCGATGCGATCGGCCTTTTCCTCTCCCATCCCGACAATGCCGCCGCAGCAGACCTTCATGCCAACCTCGCGCACGTGCCCAAGTGTTTCCAGCCGGTCGGCAAAGGTCCTGGTTGAAACAACCTCGCCGTAATAGCGCTCGGACGTGTCGATGTTGTGGTTGTAGTAGTCGAGACCGGCCGCCTTCAGGCGCTGCGCCTGACTGAGGTCCAGCATTCCAAGCGTCATGCAGGTCTCCATGCCGAGCGCCTTCACGCCCTCGATCATGGCGACGACGGAACCCATGTCGCGTTCCTTCGGACTGCGCCATGCGGCGCCCATGCAATAGCGGGTGGCGCCGGCGTCCCGCGCCTTGATCGCTTCGGCAATGACACGCTCCACCTCCATCAGCTTGGACGCCTTCAGGCCGGTTTCGTAATGCGTAGACTGGCTGCAATAGCCGCAATCCTCCGGGCATCCGCCGGTCTTGATGCTGAGCAGCCGCGACAGCTGCACCCGGTTGCGATCGAAGTTCTGGCGGTGGATTGTCTGAGCCAGGAAGAGCAGGTCATTGAACGGCATCCCGTGGATAGCCTCGGCCTCTTTGCGGTTCCATCGGGATAGTGCCCCCTCGATCGATTGCATGGCTTGCTTCACGTCGCACTCCGAGTTCGTTCCAATCGTCATCATCAAAAGCTTTGTCGCTGGTCCAACAGCACGTGCAGGAGGCTGTCGACCCTCCTCGGGTTCGCTATGATCGTCGATCAGCCCGATGAGCCTGAACCAGTTGGAGGGTGCGCCGCACAAAGATGCAGGCTCGCACGGAGCAGTTCCTGCGTCGGCGCGCTCCAGCGGAGGTGGGAATGCTTTTCATTCCATCTCCATCAGTTCAAGCGCGCGCCGATGCGCCGGCATATCCAGGCCGATGTCGAGGATAGGCGCGCTGTGTGTCAGCCATCCGACTGAGATGAGGTCGACCCCCGTCGCAGCAATCAACGGAGCCGTTTTCGGCGTCACCCGACCGGAAGCCTCGGTGATGGCGCGGCCATCGACGATTGCCACGGCGCGCGCAAGATCCTCAACCGACATATTGTCGAGCAGCACTGCGTCGACTCCCAGCGTGAGCGCTACATCGAGCTGCTCCAGCGTGTCGACCTCGACCTCGATCTTCACCATGTGGCCTGCGGCGGCGCGCGCCCGCTCTATTGCCGTGCCAATGTCGCCGGCGATCGCGATGTGGTTGTCCTTGATCAGCACGGCGTCATCGAGCCCGAAGCGGTGATTGGCGCCGCCGCCGACGCGTACCGCATATTTCTCCAGCGCGCGCAGGCCGGGCGTCGTCTTTCGCGTGCACACGATCTTCGCCTTGTGGCCACGCACGGCCTCGACCATCGTCGCTGTGGCAGTGGCGATGCCGCTCAGGCGGCACAGAAAATTGAGCGCCGTGCGCTCGGCCGTGAGCAGGCCTCGCGCCGGTCCGCACAACTTGGCGATAGTCTCGCCCGCCGCGACATCGCTGCCGTCAGCTCGCCAGATGTGCATGTCGATCGCAGGCTCGACGAGCATGAAGGCGAAGGCGGCCAAATCGAGACCGGCAACGATGCCCATCTGTCGCGACTTGAGCACCAAAGTGGCCGTGCGATCACGCGGGATCACGGCGTCGCTGGTCAGATCACCGCATCTGCCCAGGTCTTCGAGAAGAGCACCGCGCACGATCGGCTCGATCAGGGTTGAGGAAAGGGGTGAGAACGAATTCATGTCAGGGTGCTCCGTATCGGTGCCCGCCAGCTGAGTGCGACGGCGGTCTGTATTGCGCTGCGCAGTGTCAACCGTGACTGGCGCGCATCTGCATCGCGTCCGGGGAAATCGGAACGACAGTGCGAGCCGCGGCTCTCTTCGCGCCGCAGGGCCGCAATGGCGATCATCATCGCGACCAAGGCCGGCCCGGAGCCAGCGCCGTCGTGAGCTGCAATCGGCAACAGGGTCGCCACCCCTTCGCGTAGCGTCTCGCCATCGCGGATGATGCCGAGCGCGGCGGAGACGATTGGGCGGATGCCGGAGGCGTCTGGCCGTTGAGGCACGAATGCGGAACACACGCGCGGTCGCCGGGTGTGTGATACGTCGGCGACGCTTTCAGCAACCCAGCTCGCTGTGACCGCCGCTTCGATAAGCGAGTTGCTGGCGAGGCGGTTCGCGCCGTGCAGACCGGTGCATGCGACCTCGCCGCATGCCCACAATCCCTCGATGGAGCTGCGGCCGGCAGCGTCTACAGCAATGCCGCCCATATGATAATGTGCCGCCGGGCGCACCGGGATCGGGTCGGTCGCGGGATCGATGCCGGCCTGGCGACACAAATCGGCGATCGCCGGAAAGCGCTTGTCAAATCTGAGGCCGAGACATTGCCTTGCGTCCAGGAACACACGGCGTCCGACAGCGAGCTGGTGCCAAACCGCGCGCGCAACCACGTCGCGAGGCGCAAGCTCGCCCCCTGGGGTTTCAGCGAGGAAACGCTCTCCTTGCTCGTCGACGAGCACAGCACCCTCGCCGCGCACCGCTTCGCTCACCAGCGGCATCGGCCGCCGCGGACCATCGAGGGCCGTCGGGTGGAACTGCACGAATTCCAGGTCGGCGAGCTCCGCCCCGGCACAGGCGGCGAGCGCGAGCCCCTGTCCACATGAGCCAGGCGGGTTTGTCGTATCGCTAAATAAGCCGCCGATGCCGCCGGTCGCCAGGACCGCGCGGCGCGTTGGCAAGGCGATTGCGCCCGTGCACCCGGCCGCGACCACGGCGATAATCGCCCCGTCTTCCACGACAAGCCGGCGGGCCTCCACGTTTTCCAGGATAGTGATGGAGGCTGTGCGCCGTGCCGCGGCGATCAGCGCGCGGACCAGCTCGCGACCGGTGGCATCGCCCGCCGCATGCACGATCCGCCGCTGCGAGTGCGCCGCCTCAAGCCCGAGCCGCAACGCGCCGTCAGCGCGTCGGTCGAATGCGACACCGAAGCGCTCTAGAGTCCTGATCGCTTCAGGTGCAGCTCGGACCGTTCGCCGCACCGTCGTCAGATCGCAGAGGCCGTCGCCGGCCGCGAGGGTGTCACAAAGATGAAGTTCGGGACTGTCCTCGCCGCCGACACTTGCCGCAAGACCGCCTTGGGCGAGCTCGCTGCAGGCTTCGGTTCCCAGCCCCGCGTTGGACAGAAGCACAACCGGTTCCGGCGCCAGATGAAGCGCCGTCATCAGGCCTGCCACACCGGCGCCGATGATGACCGGCGCCCCGCCGATGTCATGAACGTCGAGGCTCATATGGAAAGCATACGCTCGACCGAGCGGCGCGCGCGACCTGCAACCCCGGGATCGATCCGAACCTCATGCCGGTTCTCCTCGAGTGCGACGCGAATGTTAGCTAGCGTGATGCGCTTCATGTGCGGGCAGAGATTGCAGGGGCGGACGAACTCGACCTCGGGATGCGCGACCGCGACATTGTCGCTCATCGAACATTCCGTTAGCAAGACTACGCGCGGCGGTTTCTCCCGCTCGACATAATCCAACATGGCCGCAGTCGAGCCGGAGAATTCCGCCTCTGCTACAATCTCTGGCGGGCATTCCGGATGGGCGAGCACGATGACCCCTGGATGCGCATCGCGCAGTTCCCGGATGTCGGCCGATGTGAAGCGCTCGTGCACTTCGCAGTGGCCCTTCCAGGCGATGATCTCGACCTCCGTCTCCGCCGCCACGTTTATCGCCAGATATTCATCGGGCACCATAATCACGCGCGGCACGCCGAGCGATTCCACCACCGCCCTGGCGTTGCCCGAGGTGCAGCAGATGTCCGACTCCGCTTTTACAGCCGCCGAAGTGTTGACGTAGGTGACGACCGGGACCCCCGGATAACGCTGCCGCATCAGCCGCACGTCTTCTGCCGTGATCGAATCCGCCAGCGAGCAACCGGCGCTGAGATCCGGGATGAGGACGATCTTGTTCGGATTGAGCAGCTTGGCCGTCTCGGCCATGAAATGCACGCCGGCAACCACGATGATTTGCGCCTCGACCGTAGCCGCCTTGCGGGCCAGTGCGAGGCTGTCGCCGACAATGTCGGCTACGCAATGGAAGATCTCCGGCGTTTGGTAGTTGTGCGCAAGGATGACCGCATTGCGATCGCGCTTCAGCGCGAGGATGGCCTCAATGTCGTTGGTGAAGGCCGGCCATTCGACTGGCGGGATCACCCGCCGGACGCGCTCGTACAGGGACGCAGCCGTAGGTAACGCCCCAGTCATCAGCGCCTCCGATTATATTCGATCTGACAATAAGGGGAATATGTCTACCTTGACTATAACTATGTCAAGCCCGCGCGAGCGGCAATTTTGTCCCGGCCACAGCCCTGTCATCGAGGACGGCATGGCGGAACCGATAAAGCTTTGCCGGCCGTCCGCCCGTCTCGAGGGAGGTCTCGCCAGTTTCCTCGACCAGCTCTTGCTGCTCAACAAGTCTTCGGAAGTTCGGCTTGTTGATGAGCCTCCCGGCGAGCGCCTCCACGGTCCGCTGCAGCTGAAGCAGTGTGAAGGACGGCCTCATGAGCTCGAACACCACCGGCCGGTACTTGATCTTTGAACGTAGCCGCGCAATGGCGGTCGCCAGGATTCGTCGATGGTCAGCGATCATTGCCTTACCAGATACCGCCGCAGGCGCGACGTCCCGCCCGCCACCAGCCTCTTCGATCAGGGCAGATTCGTAAAGCAACTCGTAGCGTTGGAGCGTGAGTTCCTCGTTCCAATTGCGGTCGTCGAAACCGAAGGCAATCGCGGCGCGCTGCCGGCGTTCGCGTCGCGTGGTGGCGTCGCTGGCGCCCTCAGCCCACTCAGTCAGGCGTGGACGTAAAATATCGAGCACCACCGGCGTGCCGGAGCGATGGTCCTCCCAGGGAAAATACTCGTACCAACTCCGCCACCCGCAATTAGCGGAGCCCGTTGCCTGTTCCTTCCGAGTGAGTGCGAGATAGCTGATTGAGATGGCGCGTTCCTGGCGCTCGGCCCCTATGCGGTCCCGATCGGCGAAGGTGTAGAGCTGCTCGATGTACCCCAGCGGGTGGCCGGTCTGTTGCTCCACCCAACCCCTCAGACCGGATTGCAGCGATCGATGCTCTAGCGCATATGGTCCGGACGGAAGGGTGTCCGCGTTCCCGATGGTGAGAAGGCAGGGTTCACTGTCGTTTACGGCGACGACAACGGCGATCAGGTCCACTTTTGCTTCGTCGGCCTTGAGCGCGGCTCTGCCTTTTCTCGTTTCTTTTGCCTGATGGTCCATGTTCGCGAAAGTGAGTTGGCCCCAAATTCAGGTTGACTGAATCGATTGAATTTAAGCGTTGCCGCACGAACGTCAACACCGCACAGCTGCACGTCTTTTTTTAGCTCTTCGCACTCGCACAAAAATATGCCAAACGCGACACCCACGGCGGGTAACGCTAGGGAAGGATGCGTGCGTTGAGCGCAACTGGTGAGACAAAGGCGATGACACCGCCGGATATTCGAATGCGGAAAGGCCAGACTCCACTCGTCTGCTTGACGGCATATACCACGCCAATCGCCAGTTTGGCCGATCGACACTGCGACATCGTTCTCGTCGGCGACAGCGTCGGCATGGTCCTGCACGGCCTCTCGTCGACGCTGAGCGTCACTCTCGACATGATGATCATGCACGGCCAGGCGGTGCGCCGCGGTCTGGTGCGAGCATTGATGGTCGTAGACCTTCCATTCGGTTCCTATGAAGAAAGCCCCGAGCAGGCCTTCCGCAACGCTGCGCGCCTGATGGCGGAGACCGGTTGTGCAGCGGTGAAGCTCGAGGGGGGGCAGACCATGGCCGAGACGATCCGCTTCCTCGCCGCGCGCGGCGTGCCTGTCATGGCCCATGTCGGCTTGACGCCGCAGGCGGTCAACACTCTCGGCGGCTACCGCGTCCAGGGGCGGGGAGACGATGCCGAGCGCATCAGGCGCGACGCCGGTGCGGTCACGGAAGCCGGCGCTTTCTCGGTGGTGCTGGAGAAAGTGCCCGAGCCGCTCGCACGGCGCATCACTGCGGAGATCACCGTCCCCACAATCGGCATCGGCGCCTCGCCGGCCTGCGACGGCCAGATTTTGGTCAGCGATGATATGCTTGGGCTTTTCGGCTCTTTCCGGCCGAAATTCGTCAAACGCTACGCCGAACTAGGCAAGCAGGCCGATGCGGCGATCGCGGCTTATGCCGCCGACGTGAGGGAACGGCGCTTTCCGGCGGCCGAACATCTCTACGCCAACGAGACGAAGGCCGGAGACGTCACATGAGCGTGCCGATCGTTCGAACCGTTGCCGAACTCCGCGCTGTTGCCGCGGGATGGCGTCGCTCAGGCGCCCGTGTCGCCGTTGTGCCGACCATGGGAGCCTTGCATGAAGGCCATCTGAGCCTCGTGCGGGCCGCGCTTCAGAAGGCCGAGCGGGTAGTCGTGACGCTGTTCGTCAATCCCAAGCAGTTCAACAGTGCCGCCGACCTTGCCGCCTATCCTCGGACGGAAAACGAAGATGCTGCCAAGCTCGTGCCGACAGGCGCACATCTGCTCTATGTACCGGATGCAGACGAGATGTATCCAGCGGGCTTCGCCACGGCCGTTTCGGTGTCCACTCTCAGCGAGGGCCTGTGCGGCGCCTTCCGGCCCGGCCATTTCGACGGCGTGGCGACGGTCGTGGCCAAGCTCTTCCTGCAGACCGGCGCTGACTTCGCCTTCTTTGGCGAAAAGGATTTCCAGCAGCTTCAGCTTGTCAGGCGCTTGGTCCGGGACCTTGACATCCCGATCACGGTGGTCGCATGTCCGACAGTCCGCGAAACCGATGGTCTTGCACTATCGTCGCGCAATAGCCGGCTCTCGCCAGCAGAACGCGCCATTGCCCCAAAGCTGGCTTCGGTCTTGCTCGACACGGCTGAGCGGCTTGCGCGTGGCTCTCCTGTCTTGCCCATGCTTGATGAAGCGCGTGCAACAATTCTGGCGACAGGCTATCGCGAGGTCGAGTACCTGGAACTTCGCGGCGAAACAGACCTGCAGCCGCTAGCAAGGCTTGACCGACCAGCACGCTTGCTTGTCGCGGCTTGGCTCGGCGACACGCGGCTCATCGATAACGTCTTAACATCCCCGGTTGGTAAGTGGCCAGGTCCGCGGCGTTCGCTTCACCGGGAAGCAGCAAAGTAATGCCGGCGATGATGGCGACCAAATCGTCCGCGTCGCATCGATGCGGGGTCGTTTAGATCCAGATTTCCCCTGGCATCGAGCAACATTCGAGGAGGTCGCGCAAAGGGCTGATGTATCGCGTATTCGAAAACTTCGTCGAGCAACTCTCTGCAAGCATCGATGCGGTCGACCTCCATGAGGCGATGGCGTCCGCCGCAGCCGGCTTCGACTTTCCGCTCTTCGCCTATTTCAGTAACCCGTCGGTCTCCGGCCAGACGCCGCGATTGATTTCAAATTATCCTTCATCCTGGACATCGCACTATCTGCAACTGCGCTACCACAGCCATGATCCGGTGATCCTGCGCGGGCTGCAAGGCTGGGATACTTTTGATTGGGGCGTGGATCGACCCCGCCAGTGTCTGCCGGCCTCGCAGCAAGAAATCCTGGAAAAAGCAGCTCACTTTGGCATTCGCGGCGGATTGACCATGTCCATGCATGACCATCGCGGCCGGTTTGCGGCGCTGACCTTCGCTTCCGACCAGTCCCGTCCGCCTCTCTTGCGGTCACTCACTCGCTACGAAAAAGCATTGCAGCTGGTCGCAATCAACTTTCATATACATGCCCGGCGCCAGCTCGCCGAAGATTGCGTGGTGGATGGCATAACGCTGACCCCGCGGGAGTTCGAATCCCTGAAATGGGCGGCGTGCGGTAAGTCCGCCTGGGATATCAGCCAGATCCTCGGCGTCTCGAAACGCACCGTGACCTTCCATCTGGAAAACGCCAAGGCAAAGCTTGGCGTGCGAACCATAAACCAGGGCATAGCACGGCTGACTGCTTCCCGTCAGTGGAGATCCTGACCTCCTTTTGTTGGAAAGCTGTAAAGGTCTACAGGCTGCATCAATGTCGGCTTTGCTCTTCGATGGCGGGAACACATCCTGCACGGAGGCGACAGATGATGCAGCTGATAACACCTGAACTCTACGGCGAGTTTCCAAACGAGCTCAACGAAATGCACGGGCTCAGGCATCGGGTCTTCAAGGAAAGGCTGGATTGGGAAGTTCAGACCGAAAGCGAGATGGAAACAGACGCATTTGACAGCCTGAACCCCGTCTATCTGCTTCTCAAGGGATCCGACTGGCGAATTTGCGGTTGCGTTCGTCTTTTACCGACTACCGGACCGACAATGTTGCGCGACACGTTTCCGATGCTGCTGGGTGAGACTGCGGCGCCCGCGAGTGCCCGCATTTGGGAGAGCAGTCGTTTCGCACTCGATCTCCCTCCATCAGCGCCTAAGTCTGGCGGACTGGCGCAAGCAACATACGAGCTCTTCGCCGGCATGATCGAATTCGGCTTGGCGAATAATCTCACTCGGATTGTGACAGTGACCGATACGCGCATGGAACGGATCCTGCGTCTCGCAACGTGGCCGTTGACGCGCATCGGACAGCCGAAGCCGGTTGGTAACACGGAGGCGGTCGCCGGTTTTCTCGAGATTTCCCACGCTAGCCTCAAGCGCATCCGCTGGAGGGGACGTCTGAACGGACCTGTATTATGGCAACCGGTTCTCGGCCTGCCGGCCTAGCGCTTGACGATGCTCAGCCTGACCAATGCTCCTGCCCGCGGGCGCTCCGTACGGTTGATATGCTGGCCGGACGGCGTAGTGCGAAGCTTACGACTATTCCGGTCGATTCCCCCGCACGACCTGGGCCCAGGAAGTTTTTAGGTGCAATCCGCAATTCCGGCGTTACCACGCCAAATGGCGCGCCCCGCCGCAGACACCCGAGTTTTTGGAGCCGTAAAAGCCCGGATTTCTTTACGCCGCAAAAAAGCAGCAACCCCGGAATCGTTCACAGAGCAGCCAAGGCCTGCACCGCTGGACGATTGCTCCTCTCAGCGGTGCCTTCTGGTACCAAAAAAGCCCCGGCGCTGGGTCGATGCGCCGGGGCTTTGGGCACGTACGAGCTACACCAACATGTCCGCTTATGAACGTGCGCTAATAAAATTAACGAATGGTGAATCGCGCAATAGCTCGCCGAACGTGGTTCGTATTCATGCTCCCATGTAAGAAGTGTTGCAGTTGTGTGTGGGTGTCAAGTTCTTGTGTGGATGCCAGCCATTTTGCAAGGAGGAACCTGAAGCATTGGGCATGTGATCGAGTGCGGTCATGTGTCAGGCCTTGATTTGCGGCCGTTCCATGTGCCGCGGGCCGGTATGGTGATGCG
>NZ_JBVVQJ010000063.1:0-20838 GCF_055811475.1 Mesorhizobium sp. WSM4829
TTCAATGAATTTCTGTGCGTTCTGCAGATTTTTGGCGCCCTTCGGGATGGCCCAGCTTTCCCAGGTCAGCTTTGACTCGTTCCGATTGATCCCAAGCGGAATGCCTTGGCCGATCATTAGAGCGGCTCGTCCGTCGAAGGACTGCGACAAGTCGACAACTTTATCGTGCAGCATCTGACCGAGCTCCGACCCGGTCGTCCACCACTTTCGGATATGCGGCTTGATCTTGTCCAAGCTGGCGAAAACTCGGTCCATATCCAAAGGATATAGGGCGTTCGCAGGCACGCCGTCCGCCAGTAGAGCTTCCTCCCACGGGCCCGCTCCGTCCGCACCGGATGTCATCGTGCGAACTCCGGGATATTTGCTGACATCCCAAAAATCTGCCCACGTGGTCGGCCTCGGTTTGTCAGCCGGAAACTTCTCGGTATTGTAGACCATACAGTAAGCGTAGACAATCGAGCCAACACTGTACGGAGTCTTGACGAAGTCTAGCATCGCGTCCAATTCAGCTTTTTTGTAGATTGAGTAATCAATCTTTTCGAGGTAGCCCTTCACCGGAGCCTGAGCATCCATATTTGCGTCTACGGGAATTACGTCGACCGAAACGCTATTGGTCGACACCATTAGCTCAAGTTGGGCTCCGGAAACCTCGTCAGTGATCGGGGTCACTTTGATTCCCGTCTCCACCTCGAATGGTTTTACGTAGACTTCGATACAGGCCTTGGCGTACTCGCCACCATTGAGCGCGACCGTCAGCTCGCCCGTGGACTGCGCAGTAGCGCGAGCGCTTTCGGAAGACATCGCACCTACAGCCACAGCGGACGCTGCCTGAATGAAACGTCTGCGGTTCATTGGTATTCTCATCGCTTGTCCTCCCTCATTATACCCCGCCACCTGACAGGATTGGATATTGGCTACTGAGTTGTGCGGCCCAGCTATTTTCATTGACCTATTTGCGCTGGGATTTAGTCGAGCGTCGCTCGTAGTGAGACTCCCGTCAAATGCAGTTTGTGTATTATCCTCATCTAGAAGCGAGATAGACGCTAACCCATGTTATGCACGACCGGTGGTCTGCGAGGTTGGCGGATGAGTAACAGGGGCAGATTTCCGAGCGAAGGGGTTTGCAGGCGAGCGCGTTCGTGATTCACCCTTTGCGTGACGCTACCACCGACTGATTCGTTTGAAGGCCTGTCGCTCGCGGAACTCCGCGGGCTGGCTACTGCGCTGATCGGCGAAGTGCGCAGTGTTCAAGGCCGGGTCGAGAGCCTTGAGATCGAGAACCAGGCAGTGCGTGCTGAGAATCGGTCTGAAGAACCTGCCGCCGCGTCCCCCGGTCAAGCGGCCAAGCTATCGGGCATGGAGAAGGCGACGCAGCCGACATCCGGCAAGGGCAAGCGAGCGCCGCCGGCCGGCGCCAAGCGCGACGGCGGTCGCGTGAGCCGCGCGGTGACGGTTGCGGTGAGCGCTCCTGCGGGCTCGCGCTTCAAGGGACACGAGACGATCCTGGTACGCGATCTTGTGTTGTCGGCCGAGGTGGTGTGCTATCGCCGCGAATGCTGGGTGACACCGAGTGGCGAGAGGCTCGTGGCGCCGCTGCCGGCGGGGATTGTTGGCGGCTGGCGCGCAGCTGTGCCGCTTCATCCTGGCCTGTCACATTCAGGGCCAGGTGACGACGGAGCGGTTGGCGGCGTTGTTGACCGGGATCGGGGTCGACATTTCGAAGCGCCAGGTGGTGCGGCTGATTTCAGAGGGTCTGGAGGCCTTTGCGGCGGAGGACCGTGACATGCTGCGCGCCGGACATGCGACGGCGCCCTGGGTCACCTGTCGACGATACGTCGGCGCGCCACGCCCACCAGGATGGCTACACCACCCAGATCGGCGATCACCGCTTCACCGCGTTCCGCACCGGGCAATCGAAGTCACGGGAGGCGTTCCTGGCGATGCTGCGCGCCGGGCATGGCGATTACATCATCAATGAAGAGGCCCTGGCCTATATCGGCGCCGCAACCTCGCCGGTCCGGTGCTCGAGCGGCTGGCGGCTGCGTGCGCACAAGGCATTTGCCGACAGCGTTGCCTGGCAGGCGCATCTGGCCGCACTCGGCCTTGACCAGCTCGCGGTTGAGCCCAACCCGGCAAGATCGCCACCGAAGGGGCGATGTGGGGGGCGATCCGCCACCACGGCTTTCTTGGCGATACTGTCGTCGTGTCCGATGATGACGGCCAGTTCCGCATCGGCGAGCATGCGCTGTGCTGGGTCCACGCCGAGCGGCTCGTCCACAAGCTTGTGCCGATGACGCCGGACCAGCGCCGCGCCGTCGACATCATGCGCCAGTTGATCTGGTGGTTCTATCGCGACCTGAAGAGCTACCAGCGCGCCTCTTGTCCGCGCCGCGCGGCGGCCGTGCGCGCCCGCTCGCTTCGTTTCCTCATCTCCTGGTTCGGCCAGTTGGGGCGACCATCTCCTCGTCCCGACCCTGGTTTCGCGCTGGCCGCCGCGCGCCGTGACGGTCAAGGGTGGCTTGATAGCCATCGCGAAGCGACTTGTCCTTTGACAGTCACGAGCACGGCGGCAAGGCTTTGCCGGGTCGGTGACCCACTTTCCAGGGGGGAGTCAAAAGCCGACGACAGATTTCCGAGGCGAGCTCGCCATGAGGCAGGCGCGAGGGTTCGCGCGGCAGATTGTATTCGGTAGATCCCCAGTGGATCTGACCATGATGCAGCATGCGCATCGGTGGCGAAGCTCCGTGGCGGCGGGCCCATTCTAACGGTCGGTCCGAAGGACCATGTGTGGAGTCGGGTTGCCGCTACCGCGGATCGTCATGGGCAGACCCGCTACCGGGACCCGCCAATTGGGTTGTGGCTTGTTCTCCTCCTTGTCACAGCGCGTCACGCCGGCCGAACGACGCCCTGCGGCACTTCGGCGGTTGTGACGAGACGCCACAGTGCGATCAGCAGCTTGCGGCGAGTGCCACGATCATCGACTTGTGCGTGGTTTTACGGCCGTCGGCCGTGCGCGCCTGGAACCATGGGACCAGGGCACTGTCCTTTTGGAAGAGGAGAAAGCGCCAGGACAACTGGATCATACCGCGCCGCACGCGGGGACTGCCAGCGCGTGCCAACCCCTTCTCGCGGCGGCGTTTGCCGCTCTAGGTGTGGAGCCTCAACAGGTTGTCCTCGGACAAGGCGAGTCTGCTGACGGGCGTGTTGGCCTTGAGACTACCAAGGGGTCGGTGCCAGTTATAGCAATGGAGCCAGCGAGGCAGATCTTCGGCCCTTTGGTCTGAGGTGTCGTAGGCCCTGGCATATGCCCATTCGCGCAGCGCGATCTGAATGAAGCGTTCGGCCTTGCCGTTGGTCTTGGGCGTGTACGGCTTTGTGCGGATGTGCTTGAGGCGCAACCGCTTGCAGGCCTTGGCGAAGGCTCTCGATATGTAGCAGGAGCCGTTGTCGGTCATGACGCGGGTCACGGTTATGCCGAGACGCTTGTAACAGGCGATGGCTGCCTTGAGGAAGGCTATAGCGCTCCGCGTCTTCTCGTCGGGCTTGATTTGGCTGAAGGCGACGCGAGATGCATCGTCGATGCAGACATGGACGAACTCCCAGCCCGCACCGCCACGCCTAGAGCTGCGCCAGGTGCTCTGGCCTGTGTGGTAACCGGTGATGCGATGACCAACCCGCTCGAAGCGGCCGAGCTTTTTGATGTCAATGTGGATTAGCTCGCCGGGATGGGCACGCTCATAGCCGCATACCGGCGGCAATGGATCCAAAGCCTTGAGCTTGTTCAGGCCGAGGCGCTTGAGAACACGACTGACTGTTGCGGGCGAGACGCCAACCCCCTTGGCGATATGCTTGCCGGGCCTACGCTCCGGCGCAGGGCCTCGATGCGAGCGACGAGCTGCGGCGGCGTGGGACGGCGCAGACGTCGTGGTCGCGAGCTGCGATCCTGAAGACCGGCCACACCCTCGGCTCGATATCGCGCAACCCACTTGCGCACAGTATGCGGGCAAACGCCTGCGGCTCGTGAGGCGGCCTGCGGCGTCAGCCCGCGCAGCACTTCAGTCACGATCCGCTCTCGACCATGCGGCGTCAGTCGGGCATTCTTATGGATGTTCATTCGGTCCTCGAGAATCGTTAAAGCTTCAGCAACTTCAGCTTCCTCGCTCAGGACCGAATAAACAACCTATTGAAACCTCACATCTAGTCCCGCGACCCCGTCAGGCCGGCATAGCGCGCCACCGCGGCGATCGCGCAACGGGCGTGACAGGATCTCGTGGACCAGCATGTCGGCGGTCTCGGCGCCGATGCCAATGGTCCGCGCCAGCAGACGCACCATCGCGTGCGGGCCGCTCGCCGCAGCGGCCGGAGCGGCGGCCAGCCGGCGCAGGCGCTCCTGCTCGATGGCGCGGATCTGCTCGCGCACGAGGTGGAGCCGCTCCAGAAAGTGGTAAGCTCGGCGCGGGTGTTGTCCGGCAGCGGCGTCCCCTCCGGTGTGCGGATGCTGGCGAGCCTGGCAGCCACGCTGCGCAAGCTCAGCCGCAAGCTGCGGATGCCGAAGCGGGCGAGGACCGCCTTAATGCGGTTGATGAGCCGCGTCTGCTCGCCGACCAGGCTCTCCCGCTCGCGGGTCGGCCGCCGCGTATCCTCCTCCTCGATGGTCGGGATTGCCGCCATGGTGCAATGGCGCATCTCGCCGAGCAGCCAACCGAGAAAGGCGCGCATCAAAAGCTCGGTGTCGAGACGATCGGTCTTGGCGCGGCGGTGCTCGCGCGACACCGGAACGCTCAAGGGATGGTGGCTAGGCCTCGATGCCGTGCGCCCGCAACCAGCGCGCCAGCCAGAAGCCGTCGCCGGCCGCCTCATAGGCGACGGTGATCCGCTGGACTGTAAAAGTTTAAACTTTATCTGACAGACGGTGTCCTAGGCTGAAGCTTGAGCCGAGGCCGGGCGCGGAGTGGTCAGGGTTCGCAGCGCCCGACCTCGGCGTTGGAAAGGACACTGACATGACCAAGAACCAAAAGATCATCCGCGCCAAGGTGGGGCTGCTGGAGCTGGCCAAACAGCTCGGCAATGTCAGCCAGGCCTGCAAGATGATGGGCTATTCGCGCGACAGCTTCTACCGCTTCAAGGAGCTTTATGAGACCGGCGGCGAACTGGCGCTGCAGGAACTGACGCGCAGGAAGCCGCTGTTGGCCAACCGCACGCCGCCCGAGGTCGAGGCGATCATCCTCGAGCTGACGCTGGAATATCCCGCCTATGGGCAGACCCGCATCGCCAACGAAATGCGCAAGCTCGGCCACTCGGTCTCGCCGTCGGGCGTCCGCGGGATGTGGCAGCGTCACGATCTGGAGACGATGAAGAAGCGGCTGAAGGCGCTGGAGGCCAAGGTCGCCCAGGACGGTATCGTGCCGAGAGCCAATTGGCGGCGCTGGAAAAGGCCAAGCTGGACAAGGAGGCGCATGGTGAGTTCGAGAGTGAATGCCCGGGCTATTGCGACGGCCAGGACACCTTTTATGTCGGCAACATGAAGGGGGTCGGACGCATCAACCAGCAGACCTTCCTCAACACCTATTCGAAGGTCGCCTTCGCCAAGCTCTATGACCGCAAGACCCCGATCACCGCCGCCGATCTCCTCAACGACCGCGTGGTGCCGTTCTTCGACGCCCACGAGGTGAAGCTAAGCCGGGTGCTGACCGACCGCGGCACCGAATATTGCGGCAATCCCGAACACCACGAGTACGAGCTCTATCTGGCGGTCGAGGACGTGGATCATTCCCGTACCAGAACCAGAACCCGCAGACCAATGGCATCGTGGAACGCTTCCACAAGACGGTGCTGGACGAGTTCTACCGGGTCGCCTTCAGGAAGAAGATCTACGGCTCGATCGAGGAGCTGCAGGCCGATTTGGATGAATGGGTCAGAAGTTACAATGAGCAGCGCCCACATCAGGGCCGCTGGTGCTTCGGCAAGACGCCGATGCAGACCTTCCTTGACACGGCCCCGCTGGCGAAGGAGAAAATGATCGCTGCCTGATCCTATCGGACAGGCAAAACGGACCATTCTCAGACGCCAACTGTCCGATCAAGTGCAAACTTCTACAGCTGGACCGTGTGCCCGGCCCGGCCGGCTTCGTCGCGCCAGTGCTGCAGCAGCTGCAACAGCGCTGGCGCGTCGGCCTCGATCTTCTGGAGCGGCTGGCGCTTGAAACCTGGAACAAGCGCGGCATCAGCCGCTTCTCCTTGCTCATTTCGATGACGGCAATGACGTGTTATCTTATTCTAAGAGCGGTAAGCGACCGCCAAAAGATTGAGATTGCGACATGGGGGTGCTCCTTCTGACGGGGATTTTGGAGCGCCGAAGGATGCCACACTCTCCCCGTCGCCTATATCATCTAACGGCTCGGAAAACGACATCCGCGCCTTCTCACCAAGCGGAAGATCTCCGGCGGAACCGTCAGTGAGGGGAACGCCCGCGACGCCCTGCTCGGCCTGATGAACCTGCATCAAGCTCGAATCGCTATCTCGCGACCGCCTCGGCATACCCGCACAAGAGCTGATCGCCGCTCCGGATCTCGTTAGGCAAGCCGCTCAAGCCTGAATGCCCGGTAGTCTGCCCCGGTTACGGCGGATGGCCTAAGCGGTTGATTTGACATAATCCGGTTGCTTAAGCCAGCTCTGCCGCCACGTCCCGCGATCCATGATGCACCTTGCTGTCGCTCTAAACGGCGGCTCGTCGACGACAGTAGCGACGACGTCCGCACGCGCCGCGCGCTTGAGCTCAAGTCTGAGCTGCGCGATATGCCGAGACCCACTACACGGCGAAACCTGGAAGCTTGAGCGTCGCGTCTGCGCTCGCATCGAGGCAACCGCGATGGGACTCGACATCGTCGTCACCAATCTCGAAAGTGGCTCGGCCGAGCACCTCTACGACGTGATCTACTGCGCCCGCGGCGACCTGATCAAGAGGCAACAAGAGCCAACTTACCTCCGACCACCAGCTGCCGGTCGCCGATCGCCAACCTTGTCCGCCTCGTCCTGCACACCGCCGCATACTGGCTGATGTTCACCCTGCGCCAGGCGGTGCCCACATTCCATCATCTCGCCAAGCCGAACTCGCAATGTTGCGTCTCAGGCTCCTCAAGCTCCGCGCCCGCGTCATCGAAACCGTCTCGCGCATCCGCCTAGCCGAACATAGAGCTTCAACCCTCCAGCGCGTTCACAAGTTCAGACACAGCCGCGGTGAAAAAGACGCTTCGTCACCACCTCTCCGACGCTCGGCCGCAAACAAACCCAGATGGGTCATGAATAATCCCAAGGCTCTGAGGGCTGACCCTCTAGAGGTTCCGCCTCGATTGATCAGTTTTTCCTTGTCGCGAGGAGGATTCGGGCGGCCCGGCCGAATGGCCATCGCCGCGCACCAGGAGGCGGCGCAGGTGCCCGCGGATCTCCTTGCCCGTCGGCACCTTGCCGGGGCGCAGGATCATGGCGGCCGGGCGGCCGGTGGCGGCGTCATAGACATGGATCGGCTGGAAGCCTTATTCGTCGTGTTATGAGGTGGAACGACCTGCTACCGTAGCATCAGAGTGCTACAACGTGGTCGTTTATTCAACGCCACAAATAGGAGCCGTTCCGTGAAGCATATTGCCACTGTCGGGCTGGACTTGGCCAAGCAGGTTTTTCAATCCACGGCGCTGAGGCCAAGGGGGCTCCAATCGTCAGCCGGAAGCTCCGCCGTGGTGAGGTGTTGCGGTTCTTCGAGAAGCAGCCGACGTGTCTGGTCGGCATTGAGGCCTGCGGGGGTGCGCATTACTGGGCGCGCGAGATCGCGGCCCTTGGTCACAAAGTGCGGTTGATCCCGCCAGCCTATGTCAAACCGTTTGTCAAGCGCGGCAAGACAGATGCGGCCGACGCTGAGGCGATCAGCGAGGCGGTGACCCGCAAGACCATGCGCTTCGTTCCGATCAAATCGGCCGAACAACAGGCTGCCGCGATGGTGTTGAAGACGCGTGGGCTTCTGGTTCGCCAGCAAACACAGGCAATCAACGCTCTTCGTGCGGATCTGTCGGAATTGGGCATCGTCGGCGGTATAGGCACGGCGAAGATTGCTGGCCTGGTCGGGATCGTGCGCGACGAGACCGGCGCCCGCTTGCCGAAAGCGGCTTGCTTCGCCCTGTCGCCCTGGCCGATCGAGGTGCTGAAGGAGCAGGTCGACAAGTTCGAGCGGGAAATCGTTGCCGAGGCGAAACGAGACGAGGATATGCGACGACTGGCGACGATACCGGGTGTTGGCGCCATCACGGCTGTGACCATCAAGGCGCTTGTTCCAGATCCCGGCGGGTTCAAGTCCGGGCGGCACTTTGCGGCCTAGCTCGGATTAACACCGAAATCTCATTCGAGCGGAGGCAAGGAACGGCTGGGAGGTATATCGAAAATGGGCGACCCGGAGCTTCGCTGCCTGCTGGTGCTCGGCGCGACTACCGTCCTGCGATACGCGCGGGGCTACAACAAAGGCGCCGAATGGCTCGCTGCGCTTCTGGCGCGTTCAAGGTCGTCGCTGTCGCGCTCGCCACCAAGATGGCGCGGATTATCTGGTCGCTGCTGAACAAGGGCGGGACATATCAGGGTCTGACGCAGGCGAGCAGCGTGGCAAGCGCTTGAGCCGAAAAACGACCCGGACGAACTGACCGGCGCGGTAGCCGGCAGAGGCGAGGTGCACGAAACAGACGATGATTCCATGGGACGAAATCCCGAGGCGAGAGAGGCCGCAACGCCCACTGCGCACACAGCGCGCCGTAGTGATCAGGCCACTCGCATCGAGGACTTCATCGAGGCCAGCGGTTACATGACCGCGCTGAAAGGCCGAACATATGACCGCACCGTTCCCGCGTGATCAGCCGTCTGAAAAATGCACTTGCCAAAATCGCCGTTCCACATATGGGCGTTGTAAAGGCGCAATTGCTGGCCGCCGTGCACGGCATCAAAGGTGTCGTCAATGTCGAGCGTGACGCTTTTTCGGTGGCGCGGCATAGCTCGACAGCCACAGATCGACCAGCACGCGGCTGAGCCGGATGGCGGTCCTGAGGTCCTACTGGTTCTCCAGCCGCGAACAGGTCAGCTGCGAGCACAGGTCGAGCCGCTATCGGGCAACCGCCCGCAGGCGAGCTTGAAGGCCGGATCGCTGCGCAGCCGGTCGAGATCGTTGGCATCCTCGTAGCCGAAGGCGAATTTGCAAAGATGCGGGCACGCAGGATGTCGGCCAAGCTGCGGGCGGTCTGGTCCCGGACAGCGCGGATCGTCGATGCAGCGCGCCAGACGCTCGGCCACCCGCAGCCGCTTTTCCACGTCGGCCAGAGCCAGAACGCCGCTGTTGGACGACAGCATGCCGCCGTCAAAACGGGCGACGACGGACTTGCCGCCTACTAATGACAAACCGCTCAGCGGCAGCGTAAGATCGTTCATGGCGGGTGTGGTCTCCGGAAAATGATTCGGATCGGCCTTAGCAACCAAATCCTACACCGCCAACCCACTATGAATTTTCCGGGCTAGCTACATATCGTCGCCAGATGACGACGATATAAAAACTGCATTTGACGCAAGCTGCTCGGACGGTTGAATGTCTGCCTTAACCAGAGCACGTTGAGCGACAGCTTCGACCATCGGTCGATGCGCACTGTTGCACAACCGAACCACAACTCAACAAATCATTGAGGTGAGATATGGCGACGATGTCCTCAGCTATTCCTCTGACGGGTGTCCCGTTCCCGAGATCCGAGTACGAGCGCAGGCAGCTTAACGTGCTGGAGGCAGTGGCGAGAGCGGGGCTAGACGCACTTATAGTGACTGCCCATGGCCATCTTCGGTATCTCAGCGGATATGATGGCAATGGTGGGTACTTCGCGCCTTTTCCATTGATCATGGTGCCCGGTCGTTTGCCAATATATGTTGTACGACAGTATGACGAGCAAGCGGTTCTTTCATATAGTTGTATTGATGAGGTAGTTACGTATACACACCATACAGATTTTGGGAAAGTGTGTGCCGACGTGCTTCGTCGGGTTGGCCTCCAAAGCAAGAGGATTGGTTTTGAGCTTGGCTGTTGGAACTTCGCGCCGGCAGATCTCAACGCGCTTCGGGCGCAGCTCCCCGACTTAAAAGTTGCGGATGCGACTCGACTAGTTTCTTCGGTTGCAGCGGTAAAGGGCGAGCTAGAACTCGAGTGCATGCGCGAAGCAATGCGCATGACTGACCTTGCGGTGCGAACCTTCCAAAGGTCGCTACGAGAAGGTGTTACCGAACTGGAGATGGCAGCAGCTATGGCGGCGGCCATTAGCGGAGACGCCACCAACGCTGGCGGGGAAATTGCGTTTTCTGGCGGTGCCATCTTGTTCGGGGAACGGACAAAGTTGCCGCATGCCCCCCCATCTCGGCATCCAATTAGTAATAACGAGCCAGCTTTTCTGGAGATCGGCGCATCAAAACACGGGTACGCGGTTGGGATCGTCCGGTGCGCCGTGCTTGGGCGACATCCTGAATCTGAGTCTCTACACACCTTGGCCGAGGAAGTCATTGACGCCCTCGTTGCCACAGTTAAGCCGGGTACCTCCGCGGCGGCAGTCGACGCTGCCGGCCGTGAGGTGCTGAAGCGATCTGGGCGCAAGGGCGTCATTCGCCAACGAACGGGATACCAGACTGGCATCAATTGGACTGAACGCGGTGACCTGAGCTTGGAGCCGGACGCGGCCAATATATTGCAATCCGGCATGACCTTGCACATACCAAACATATTGTGCAGTGAAAACGGCTACCTATTTGGGACTAGCGCTCATGTCCTAGTGACAGAGCGTGGTGCGGAGCTACTGAGCCAAACGCCCCCCACGCTCTATCGCGCATGATGCCTAGCAAGTCGAATCAGGACGAACGATGGATTGAATGGGCGGCCGCGGTGCGGTTCGGGAATGTTCTTCGAGCTTTGCTTAAGGATCTTATGAGACCTGTGCGCGGGTGTCTGGACCGGACGGCCAATTTACAATTCCCTCAACGCGAACAAAGGATTAAGGGAGTCGTATGGGACGTCGGCGCGTTGGTCAGGAAAAGTTCGGTTTGGCCGTTGACCGCGGTCAGCATTCGTCTTTGGACGAGCTTGCCAGACTGATTGACCGGGTGCCGATCGAGCACCATCTGGCCGCTATTTCTGCGCGGCCAAGGGCGAGCCCGCTGGCCGCCACTTGCGGTGTTCAAGGGGATGCTGCTCTCGATCTGGTACGACCTGTCGGACGTGAAGCTTGCCGAAGCGTTGGAGGATAGAGGATCCTTCCGGCGGTTCTGCGGGTTCTCGGTATCCGAGGCGACGCCGGAGCGATCGGCGTTCGTCGGTTTTCGAAAAGCTCTTGCGTCCCATGGCCTGGACAAGGCCCTATTCGACGCGATCACCCGCCAGCTCAAGGCCAAGGCGATCCGGGTCAAGACCGGCACGCTCGTCGACGATGAGGGGCATGGGTCAAGCGTAACCGCTGTTCTCAGGCCACGGCCTTGAGCGGCATGGGTCTGTAGGCCCAAGGCAGCAGATCGTCGATCTGGCTTTGTGGATGGCCGGCGACGATCCGGGCGATCAGGTCAGCGAGGTAGGTGTGAGGCTCGACGCCGTTGAGCTTGCATCTTTATGCCGACCGCCGAACTATGCCGAGCGCCGCTTCCGATCATGGCGGTATGAAGCGCTTTGCCCGCCATTTCGACCAAGAACCGGTCGTTGACACTCGGCATAGTTCTCATGCTCAAAGGGCGTTCAGGAACTCAAGAAGCCGGTCGTTTGGTCGAAATCGTTCGGCCTTTGCGCGCTCGTATGGCTTCAGCTTGGCAAGTGCGATTCCTTCAGCTCAAGATGTGCGTGAAGATAGGTCAGCGTCGTTTCCATCGCCTCATGGCCCAGCCATAGGGCGATGACAGAACAATCGACGCCCGCCTGCAGCAGCTCCATGGCAGCGCTGTGCCTCAAAACATGGGGCGACACCCCTTCGAGCGGAGGGTGACGCAGTGTTCGCGAGCCTTGGCGACATATTTGTTCAGCAGCGCCTGCACGCCGTCGGCGCTCAGCTTGCCGCCTTGTGTGTTTGGAAATAGCCGTTGCGCCCCGCTTCCTTGGGCTCGTTGAGCCAGCCCCGAAGGGCTTGCTGTGCAACCTTGGTGAGCGGCGTACTTCGCTCCTTACGGCCCTTGCCAACGCATCGCACGTGGGCACCGTGCCCCAGCATCACCGAGTCCCGGTCGAGATCGATGATCTCCGAGACCCGCAACCCCGTTTGCGCGGCCAGCAACAGCAGAGTGTGATCACGCCGTCCCAGCCATGTGCTGCGATCCGGACAGGCCAGGATCGCTTCAATCTCGGGCAGTGAGAAACTGAAGCTGTCGCTTGTCGCATCGCTTGCTCGGGATCGCGAGCACGCGTTGAATCTGGGCGCTATGGGCCGGCTCCTCGAACGACGCATATCTGAAGAAAGACCGAATGGCCGTGAGGCGGAGGTTCCGGGTCCTCACTGAGGCGGATCGCAGTGTCTCGAGGTCCTCCAGGAATGCGCCGATGAAAGGCGCGTCCAAATCCCGCAGTGTCAACTGCGACGGAGACCTGCCAAGGCGTGTCTGCGCGAATGCAAACAGGAGCCGGAAGGTGTCGCGATAGGAGGCGATGGTGTTGGAGCTTACGCCTCGATGTCGCATGAGCCGATCGGTGAACCACCGCTCGATCAGCACGGCCAGATCGTTCGAGGCACTCATAAGCGAACCTCCCACCGCTCATCCATCAGTCGCGCGGCATGGGTCATTAGCTCCGGCGCGGCGGATAGGTACCAGTGGTGTCGCGAACATTGGCGTGGCCGAGAAAGGTCGAGAGGACCGGCAGTTCCCGCTCGACATCTTCGCCCGCACGATACCAGTTGGTCAGGGCCTGGACGGCGAAACGGTGACGAAGATTGTGAATCCGCGGACCATTGCGCTGCCCCGCTGCCGCAGACTGATCTGTCGCGACAGCTGCCAGAACACCCGGTGCACGTACTGGTGCAGCAATCTGCCGCCCTGCTCGGCGACAAAGAAATAGGGCTACGAGGCGCGACGAGATGCGCGTCGCGTCGCGCGGCATAGTCCGACAGCACGGCGACCGTCGTGGCATGGAGCGGGACCAGCCGCGACTTGCCGAACTTCGTCTCCCGAATGGTGAGGATACCTTGGTCGAGATCGACGTCGTCTCGGCGCAGGTCGAGCGCTTCGGAATGGCGTAGCCCGGCGACCGCTATCAATCCGAACAGACAATGATATGTCCAGCGACGCAGGGCGTTGGCCGGCGGCAGCGACAGTGCCGCCGACAGAAGCGCCGTGATCTCAGCATCGTTATAGATGTAGGGCTTGCCCGCCGCGCCGGCGACACAGCGTCTTGAGGTGGCACTTCCGTCATGGGGTCGAAATGAGCGAGGTGCTGAGCGAAGCAGCGCACATCGGTTAGGCGGATGGACCAACTCGGTTGTCGGCCGATCAACGTCACCCACTTCATTGCCAACGCCGTGGTGACGGTCTCGGCGCCGCGAGCCTCCATGAAGGTGACGAAATCCGACAACCGTCGAGCGGGGCCATGATACTTGTATCCCAATCCCTGGCGCATGCCCACATAGCGCTTGAGCGCTAGCGCGTGCTCTGACGGTTGAGCGGAGTGTGCATGCCGAACTTGTCGAACAGGATCGTCGCCAGCAGCTGCAGATGTAGCGGCCACGCTCAAGACGCCGGGTAAACAGGCATGATCCTTGCCCATCATGCCAAATGACCTTCAGGAGATCGCCTCTTTTACCGCGAAAGCAAAAAATATGGCCGCTCAGCGGATCCTTCTTCAAGATCTCCTGCACGCGTAGTGCAAGGCTGGGAAAGCCGCAGCGCATGTCGGTGTGTCCCGTCGCCAGCCACACCCGCACCCCCGTCGGAATCGGGATCATCGCAGCGTTTCCAGGCCGCGCATGATCCGAAGCAGCGCTTCCACGTCCACGTCTGGCTCGACGATCACCCCGCGGCCATTCGCGCTCACTACTTCCATGCGCCCGCCAACCGGTTCTGGACCCTTCTTTGGCTGCTCCGGTACGATCACCGCCGGCACGAAACCGCCGACGCCACCTTCGCCGAGCCGACCCTCACGACGCGCCTTGCGCCAGGCAAACAGCAGTGGGTTGGAATCCCGCGACGCCGCGCTGTCGCGGATGCTTGCCGCGGATCCGATAGCTCTCCTCGACGATCCGCAGCTTCTCCTCTTCCGACCAGCGGCGCCGGCGGCCAGTGTCAACAATCTCGAGACGAGTGACTTGGCGACAGTCAGTAGCGATATCCATACCGACAGTCAGCTACATCCTCCCTTCGTGCCCTTCCCGAGAGATGGGTGACAGTTCATTCCGGAGACATGCGTTACACTTTCGGCCCTTTGCAAGGAGAGCAAAGGTGCCTGGAAGGAGTGTAACGTCATGGATGAGCGGCTGAAGTACATAGCGCGGCTGCTGGACGGCGAGAAGATGGCGGCGCTGTGCCGGGATTTCGGCATCTCGCGCAAGACCGGCTAGAAGCTGGTCGATCGCTATAACGATAGCGGGCTGGAAGGTCTGACCGACCGCTCGCGCCGGCCTTACCGGCACGCCAATCAGCTTCCTTTCCAAATCGAGAAGCTGATTGTGCGTGCCAAGCAGGACAAGCCCAGCTGGGGCGCGCCGAAGATCAGGGAGCGGCTGGCCCGGCGCTACCCGCACGTCCACACCCCGGTGATCTCAACGGTGCATGCGGTGCTGGACCGTCACGGTCTGGTCAAGCGCCGCAAGCGGCGACGCAATAGGGCGCAGGGAACGCCGCTCTACCATACCTGCCGGCCCAACGATCTGTGGTGTGCCGACTACAAGGGCGAGTTTATGCTGGCCGATCGGCGCTATTGCTATCCGCTGACCATCAGCGACTTCGCCAGTCGCTTTCTCCTGCGAGGCGCTCCACACGACCAAGGAGGCCTATGCCTTCACCGTGTTCGAGAACGCTTTCAAGGAGTTCGGCCTGCCGAGTGGGATCCGGACGGACAACGGTGTGCCCTTCGCAAGCCCCAATGCGCTCTTCAACCTTTCCAGGCTGCCGGTCTGGTGGCTCAGGCTCGGCATCGCCATCGAGCGCATCAAACCGGGCAACCCGCAACAGAACGGCCGCCACGAGCGCATGCATCTGACGCTCAAGCTGGAGACCACCAAACCGGCCGGCGCCAACTTCCTGCAGCAGCAGGCACGCTTCGATGACTTCATTCAGGAGTTCAACAACGAAGGGCCGCACCAGGCGCTCGACATGGACTGTCCGGCAGAGCACTACGCGCCGTCACCGCGCACCTACACTGGCCTGCCTGACCTCGATTATCCGTTCCACGATAAGGCCGTCACCGTCACCACCTGCGGGCGCATCTGCTATAATCGCAAAAAGATCAACCTCAGCCAGGTCTTCGCCGGCCAGACCGTCGGCATCAAACAGGTCGAGGACCATATCTGGCTGGTCAGCTTCATGGACTATGATCTGGGATATTTCGACGATGAGACATGCAGACTCGAACCTCTCGGTAACCCGTTTGGACCGAAAGTGTTACCCATGTCTCCGGTATAAACCGTAATCTATGTGTCCAGACGGGCCTCGCCCGCAAGGCGGCCCTCCTCGGAGGGGTACCGCGGATATCGCTCTCAACGTGGTAGAGTTGGGCGATGCGGGCGAGCGCCTCAGTCGCATTCGGCGCGGGGCCGGATTGCGCGAGCTCATAGAAGCGGCGACGCACATGCGACCAGCAAAAGGCCAAGCTCACGGCGTTGCGTTCGGCCAATGTGACCCGCGTATCCGTCGACCTGCAGGGTTCCGACAAAACCCTGAAGATGCCGGATCGGCTGTTCGGCCTTGCGGTCCGGAGCGTAGAGATAGGCGACGCCGGGTAGGTCCATTCCGCACCAAGGTCGGTCGTCTCGGGCATAGGTGTAAAGTTTAAACTTTATCTGACAGACGGTGTCCTAGGCTGAAGCTTGAGCCGAGGCCGGGCGCGGAGTGGTCAGGGTTCGCAGCGCCCGACCTCGGCGTTGGAAAGGACACTGACATGACCAAGAACCAAAAGATCATCCGCGCCAAGGTGGGGCTGCTGGAGCTGGCCAAACAGCTCGGCAATGTCAGCCAGGCCTGCAAGATGATGGGCTATTCGCGCGACAGCTTCTACCGCTTCAAGGAGCTTTATGAGACCGGCGGCGAACTGGCGCTGCAGGAACTGACGCGCAGGAAGCCGCTGTTGGCCAACCGCACGCCGCCCGAGGTCGAGGCGATCATCCTCGAGCTGACGCTGGAATATCCCGCCTATGGGCAGACCCGCATCGCCAACGAAATGCGCAAGCTCGGCCACTCGGTCTCGCCGTCGGGCGTCCGCGGGATGTGGCAGCGTCACGATCTGGAGACGATGAAGAAGCGGCTGAAGGCGCTGGAGGCCAAGGTCGCCCAGGACGGTATCGTGCCGAGAGCCAATTGGCGGCGCTGGAAAAGGCCAAGCTGGACAAGGAGGCGCATGGTGAGTTCGAGAGTGAATGCCCGGGCTATTGCGACGGCCAGGACACCTTTTATGTCGGCAACATGAAGGGGGTCGGACGCATCAACCAGCAGACCTTCCTCAACACCTATTCGAAGGTCGCCTTCGCCAAGCTCTATGACCGCAAGACCCCGATCACCGCCGCCGATCTCCTCAACGACCGCGTGGTGCCGTTCTTCGACGCCCACGAGGTGAAGCTAAGCCGGGTGCTGACCGACCGCGGCACCGAATATTGCGGCAATCCCGAACACCACGAGTACGAGCTCTATCTGGCGGTCGAGGACGTGGATCATTCCCGTACCAGAACCAGAACCCGCAGACCAATGGCATCGTGGAACGCTTCCACAAGACGGTGCTGGACGAGTTCTACCGGGTCGCCTTCAGGAAGAAGATCTACGGCTCGATCGAGGAGCTGCAGGCCGATTTGGATGAATGGGTCAGAAGTTACAATGAGCAGCGCCCACATCAGGGCCGCTGGTGCTTCGGCAAGACGCCGATGCAGACCTTCCTTGACACGGCCCCGCTGGCGAAGGAGAAAATGATCGCTGCCTGATCCTATCGGACAGGCAAAACGGACCATTCTCAGACGCCAACTGTCCGATCAAGTGCAAACTTCTACAGCTGGAGACCACCAACGACCAGCAGATCGCCGCCCGTCTCAATGAGCTCGGGCGCGGCGAACCCTTCACCCTGAAGAAGGTCATGCTCGTGCGCCGCACCTATGGATTGAAGAACCGGTACGAACGGCTGCGGGAGAGCGGAATGCTGACCGGCGAGGAAGTAGCCCAGCAGCTCGGCGTGTGCGCCTCGACCGTTCACCAACTCGGGCGGAAAGGCATTCTCAAGCGCCATCGATACGCCACCAACCATCGATACCTGTACGAACCGCCGGGCAACGTCAGACTCGAAAAAGGCTCCGGCAGTCGATATGGTGGTCGTCCGCCCAGATTAATTGTCGCTCAACAACTCCAACAAGGTGCATCGTGATGCCTGCTCCTTGTCGCGTGGCCGCTGTGGCCGTGTCGGCAGCACCGAACTGCCATAATGCTCGGCCATGCCGGCATAGGTGCGGTTTACCTGCGGGTCGTAGCGGCAGGCTTTGATGATGGCGACCTTGGCATTGTCGGGAACCAACAGAGCCGGCGCACCGCCGAACGCTTCCAGTGCATTGACGTGACACCCCAGCCAGTCCGGAAGTGTCTCACTCCAGCGCGCTTCCGCATAGGATAGGCTCGAATCGCCCAACACGGCCACGAACAGATGCGCCTGGCGCGTCTTGCCCCTCAGCCGGTCGACGATCACCGTCACCGTATCGCCGGCATAGTCGACGAAGAGCTTGCCGCCGGCGGCATGGTTCTGCCGCATCGTTACTGACAGGTTGGATGCCCAGCCCCGGTATAGATCACAAAAGCGGCTATAGTGGTAACCATCGGGGTGGCGAGCGATGTATTCGTCCCACAGGATCTACAGCGTCACATGCTTGCGCTTCAGCTCGCGGTGCACATGAGCCCAATCCGGCTCCACGCTGCGGCGGTGCCCTGTCTTCGTCCCGTTTGCCTTTAGAGCGCGGCCTCCAGGACCGCGTCGGTGATCTCATCGCCAAGCGGCCAAACCAGCCCGGCGGTCTCCGCGCGACGAAGCGTTTCGCGCACAGTCGAGGGCGCAGCCCCGACCCTGTACGAGATCGCCTTGTGGCCAAGGCCCTCTTCAAATCGATATCTCAAAATCTCGCGGACACGCCGCATCGCCAATCTCTCCGCAGGCATTTCATTCCTTCTCCTGGACAACCCAACAGAAGGAACATTTCACCAGCAGAGCACCACGCCCATACACCCCTCCAGGGGGGCGGCATCATTTCGGAATCAGGGGGCGGCATCCCTCGGAATTTGCAGCGATGCCGTCGATCTCGAGCTCGATCACACCAGCGTCTCGAGCCGGCTCCCGCTTCCTTGGCTGTTGCGGCAGCGATGCCGTCGATCTCGAGCTCATCACACCAGCGTCTCGAGCCGGCTCCCGCTTCCTTGGCTGTTGCGGATGCTTCTCCGCAGGCTTAGGAGGCGCCGCCGTCACCATGGATTCCGTTATCGCTGCCTCCCCCATCTGCCGGGGAGCAGCCCGACGCCACAATTGCTGCGGGGAAAGTCCATACCGGCGTGCCACAGCACAAACCGTCTCGCCCGCCTCGTAGCTCTCCGCCACTATCCGGGCCTTCTCCTTCGGCGGCCACTCACGCCGCCGACCCAAACCAGTGAAGATCTCCAGCCGACGGACCGGCTCCTCGTCCTTGGACTTAAGCGTAAACTCTGAAATCGTCATATGTCGAAGCCCTCAAAGGCCTCGAACATCGTCCCTTACATCCACGCGCGAAAGGTGCTGCCGGGACAGCGCTTCACCGCCATCGCCTACAATATGAATCGCAGTTTGAAGGTCATCGCTACCGCTGATAGCGTGCAAGACCACCACTGGCGCTCACACAAGAGCGCCATAAGCCACACTGAGCCCGCGCACTTCATCGAGCACGAGGCGTACAAAGACATCGCCCTCGTCATCCCCGCCCTCCGCCAACTCCACTACGTCACCCGATTATGACGATCCGGTGTGATCGGCGCCAGCGCGCGGACTAACGGCTGATCTGCCATAGACGCATCACAAGCTTCGGGAACGGTGCCTCGACGCATCGCTTACAGGAGAGATCGGCCACCAGCTTCCTCAGCTTCTCGTCCTCAAGCTGCTCAGCCGCTTCATCTCCGTCGGCAGCAGTCCGTGGTATTTCTTTTCCAATGGAAGTAGGCCGCCTGGCTGATCCTCGCCCGATGACAGATCTCCGCGACCAGAATCCCGTCCGGACGCAGCGATCACATCGCGTCGGCGTCCACCACGAAGACATGGCCTGACATTCGCTTGCCCGATTCCGAGACAAGGAAGAGGACCATGGCAGCTATATCAACTGGTAGCACTCCCGTCCCCATAGACGAGTTCGCCATGTAGCGGGCGCGGAGATCCTCGCGGTCGACGGCCATTTGAGCAGCTTCTCCGGCGATCACCCCCTCCATACGATCGCCTTCGACAAAACCCGGGCAGATGGCGTTGACGCGGATTTGTTAAGGGCAGGATGTCGACCCCACCAGCCGCTCGACTGCAGCTGCGAAGAAGCGCTCAGTGTCGCTCGCATCGGCAATGTCACAACACGTCGCGCTAATGCCGGGATGACGCCGTGTCAACTCTGCAACCTTCTGTTGATCGACATCGCACACCTCCACCCGAGCTCCAGCTTCCGCAAGTGTCTCGGCGATGAGAAGACCAATACCGGAGGCTGCGGCGGAGACAATAGCTCGGCGACCAGACAGGGAGAGGGACGGGGTCATTGTGCTGCTCCTAAATTTCTATTCTAGTCTAGAGGTTCGGCAAACGGTCTCTGCGACGTCGGGAGAAGTCAAAATGTCGTTTAGAGATCCAAGCCATCTCTACATCAGATACTCTTTCGCAGTCCACATGGACATGCGGATTTCACCCCTCTTATTGGCGCGCTATTTACATCTCCGCAAGCGTGGCCACTAAGGCCCGCTCGGAACGCTGGTAGCGCTCGAACAACTCGGTGGAGCAGGCGCCCCGAGCGGTCCTGCGGAACCCTCAGCTCAAACTTGCCGACACACGCGTGACAAGGGTGCGCCCATGATAACCCGAGCGATAGCCGAGCCGCTCCGGCGTCCGCTCGCTCTTCGAAGCACCCACCGCCTCGTCCATCTCGGCCTCGAGAACCTCCTGCATCACCGCACTGATCACTTCGTGCAGTCCATCCGGGTTCGAAAGAAGAATGTCTTTGACGGTAGCGCTGGCGGTCTTACTTTGTGTCTTAGTCATAGCGGCGTGCCTTCCAGGGGATCGGTGACATTGAACATCACCAGCCTCCCAGGAACCGACCCTCTCAGCGAATTTGCAGAACTCTCAGCAAACTACCCGCCCTCTAGACCGAGGACAGCCCTGACACGAAGACACGGAAGGCCGGTACCAACCCGCGGATGAGAGGCTGATCAACCGTCGTCACTGCCCCCCAGCCCTGTCGTCTCTGCCCCCCAGCCCTGTGCAAACTTCCGCGATTCGACTGCTTCGCAAACCTGCCAAGCAGGCGAGCCTTCTTGCCTTCAACCTCGACAGCGAAGATGAAATACCAAATGTTCTCCTGGGACATTTAGCCACCAATTTTGAGGTGTCCTTATTTTGACGGGTGGTTACGTTTGCATATTC
>NZ_JBVVQJ010000064.1:0-20158 GCF_055811475.1 Mesorhizobium sp. WSM4829
GTTGCGGCGGTTCTGGACGATCTCGTCGAGGACATAGCCGTCCTGATCGACGGCGCGCCATAGCCAGTGTTTTCGGCCAGCAATGGTGATGACGACTTCGTCCAGGTGCCAGATCTCATCGCGGCTCGGCTGCTTGCGGCGCAAGCGGCGAGCATAACCGGGCCCGAACTTCTTGCCCCAGCGGCGGATCGTTTCGTAGGAGACCATGATGGCGCGCTCCAGCAGCGTTTCCTCGACCAGACGCAGGCTCAAGGGGAACCGGTAGTAGAGCCAGACCGCATGGGCGATGATCTGCGGCGGGAAACGATGGCGCTTGTAGCCTTGTAGCTGATGGCAGGCATTATCATGCCGCCGTCCCTATGCCGCAAATGCTGACGCACGGTTTACGTGACAACACGCGAGAGGTGCTGTTGCGTGCTATGCTCGCAACGGCGGACCCATTGATGCTGTTCACCGGCATCCATGCGGCACAGAAAATTTGGGAAAACGCGTCGATCATCGTGGAGTGCAAGCAACGCCACAGGAACCGCTCGGTAACCATCCGGTCTGGGCCGCGGCAGACGCGCGATCTGTGCTAGAGCACGTCCTGTTTAATCCGGTTCATATCCTGCGGCTTTGAAGTAGTTGGCACATTCGGCTGGGGTGAAGAGGTCGACGACCGCGCCGACCGCGTCCCACAGAGCCTTGATGGTTCTCTCGGCCTTTGCTCGCAGCAGCGCCTTGAGTTTGGCGAAGGCGTTCTCAATCGGATTGAAGTCGGGACTGTAGGGCGGCAGGTAGAGCAGGCTCGCGCCTGCGGCCTCAATCGCGTCGCGCACACCGGCGGCCTTGTGAGCGGGCAGGTTGTCCATGACGACTACGTCGCCCTCCGACAATGTCGGGACCAGCACCTGCTCGACATAGGCCAGGAACACGTTGCCGTTCATAGCGCCGTCGTAGACGAAGGGCGCAGTCATGCCCGTCAGCCGCAGCGCTCCGGTGAAGGTCGTGGTCTTCCAGTGGCCATGCGGGACGCCGGCCCGGCAGCGCTCGCCGCGCGGCGCTCTTCCACGCAGGCGGGCCATCTTTGTGGAGAGGCCGGGGTGAGTAGGCCGGAGGAATTTCACCTGCCGGCCTCTCGCAGAACGGTGCGTGAACCTCTCGATTCACACCGCTCCCATCAGGCGAACGTATTCGTTCCGAACACCTTCCAATGCACGAACAGTCCGGGATTTTCCCGTGCCAGCTTTCTCAAGAAGAGGCTGGCACGCGTCTTATGGGACTGAAAGCGCTTGAACTTGCGCATGATCCACGCCCTGAGCTTCCGGTTGACGTAGTCAGCCAGAGTGGACAGGGCCGAACGGCTGAACCGGCCGTAATAGGCTATCCATCCCCGAAGGAGCGGATTGAGCTGTTGGGCGATTTCAGCCAGCGTTCCCGGCGTCTGCCGCGGTATGTTCAAGCTTTTGATCGTCGCTCGCATCGATTTCAGTGCCGTGGGGCTGGCCGCAGGCGTGTAGCCACAGAAGAACTCGTCTCGCTGTGTCTTCGCCACCCGTCGCGGCCGGAATTGATACCCGAGAAAGTCGAACACGACATTCGGGTATTTGCCCCTGCGCCTTTGGTCCTTGCAATAGACGATCTTGGTCTTTGTCGGATGCATTTGAAGCCCGCATGCCGCCAGTCGAGCACCAAGCTCCGCCTTGAGGGCTTCGGCTTGCTGTTCACTCCGGCAGTGCACAAGGCCATCGTCAGCATATCGACACCATGGAAGGTCAGGATGCGTCCGCGTCATCCACAGATCAAATGCATAGTGCATAAAGAGATTCGACAAGATCGGGCTGACAACGCCACCTTGCGGGGTACCGCATGTTCGCCCGACGACTTCTCCGTTCCTCTCCATCGGCGCTGCCAGCCATCTTTCGATGTACAGCAGAGCCCACTTGCACGTGACGTGCTTCCTGACCGCCTTCAGCAAGAGATCGTGCGGAAGATTATCAAACAGCCCTTTGATGTCGAATTCCAGAACCCAGTCATGCTTCCAGCACCGCTGACGCGTCACGCCGACGGCATCCAGAGCCGATTTTCCCGGTCTGTAACCGTAGGAGTCCGGAAGAAAGAGGGAGTCCAGATCCGGCTCAATCATCTGCTTGATCACCATCTGTGCGATCCGATCGCTGACGGTGGGCACACCCAAAACCCTTTCGCCCCCACTCTTCTTCGGAATGGAGACAGCGCGAACCGGCGGTGGGAAGTACGTACCTGAGGACATCCGATTCCAGACCTTGTAGAGGTTTCCCGCAAGGTCCTTCTCGAACATCTCCAGGGTCTGCCCGTCCACCCCGGCTGCGCCCTGGTTGGCTTTGACCGCTTTGTAAGCTTCGTACACTTGACGTTTCTCAATTCGAAACGGCTTGTCTGTCGTACCTATCGAAGTCATCCTGTTTCCAGTTGTTCCAAACAATACGACCACCTGATCCGACCCCTTTGCTCCGACCCCATTACAGGGCCCTCAACGCTCATACGGGTCGGTCCGCCCCAGTCTCCTGCATCGGTACTCTCGCCTTGCGGTTTGCTCCGCTTGAGCTTCTCCCTTTGCATCAAGAGCCTGGTTCCTGCAGTTCCGCGTGAAAGCCTATGTCCGACTCACGCCCCCTCTACGCCGGTCGCCGCCCGCCCAGTCATCAGGCGTCTGGCGGACTTGTCCCAGGATGACGAAACGGTCCTGGTTTCGACGACACTTGGATTCATAACGACGCGTCTTCGGAGGGTTCACTTTCGTTCGTCTTTCGGACACCCACCTGCTCGGATCTTGTCCGAACTTTTCATCCGACGCTCACCACCACGGCTCTTTACCGCAGCAGCTCGGACTGGTTTGAGACCCGCTCCTGAAAGCCGATCCCGGAGGGCCGTCCCCCATCATTCACGCAGCTTTACGCAACGGTGTTAGTTCATTGCGAACTCCTTTCCGCTGCTCTGCAGCACACTCTCGTCGATGAACACGAGCTTCGCCGGATCGAGATCGAGCTGGCCGTCGAACCAGTCCCGGCGCCGCTTCAGCACGTCGGGGCGATCCTGCTCCAGTGCGTGCGCGGACTTTTTTGAATGTCCAGCCGTGGCGGCGAAGCCAGGCGCTCAAGGCGCTGCGGCTGATGCGCACCGACTGCTCGGCGACGAGCCGCTCCACCATCTCGTTCAGCGTGATGTCCTTGCGCTCCTCGATCAGCCCGACGATGAAGGCTTCATGCGCATCGAAGCTGGAGGCACAGCGGCGGCCCTGCGGGCGTGGCGCCAGTTCGCCGATCTTCGCCCGCGCAATCCAGCGGATCGCGCTGGACACTCCCACGCCGAACCGCGCCGCCGCTTGCCGCGCCGATATGCCCTCGTCCGAAGCCTTCAAAACCCGCGATCGAAGATCCCCGCTCAATGCTCTTCCCATCGTCCACCTCCATCGAGGTGGATGTTGAATCAGCACGAAACGCAGCTGTCACATCACAATCGATTCATCGATCACAGGACGTGCTCTAGACTGGCCGGATGGAGATCGACACGGACAAGATCGATGATGCCGTCTTGGCGCTGCTTTGGCTGACGCTGCACAATGAACGATGCGCCTGGAAGAGCTGCGATTTGAATGTGACGGATCGGCTGCATCGGACGGGGCTGATTGCAGACCCTGTGAACAAGGCGAACTCCTTGGTCCTGACGGACGAAGGTCTTCAGCGGTCGGAGGAACTGTTCCGCGCGCTGTTCACGCGGCCGAGGCCATAAGGCTGCCAATGCTGCGTGTTTCAGTAAGTCCCGGACACCTTTTCCGGTAAGTCCCGGACACCGTTTTCACTAACTCCCGGACAGTGATTCCGCTAAGTCCCGGACAGTTTCCGGGGTGGATTTGACGGTCGGTTCTCGGCTGCGCCGTTCTGGCATTTTGGCTCTCTCATCATCGAACCGAGAGAGCCCATGCCAAGACGGAAGCAAGCGAGACGAACGAGCGTGAGGGATATTTCGGACGATCCTGCGCCTGACCCATGAACAGGGTCTTTCGGTGCGCGAGGTGGCAGAGCGACTGAAGATCGGCAAGACCTCGGTTTCGACCTATTTGCTGCGGGCGCGGGAGGCGGGGCTGTCGTGCTGGCCCCTGCCTGCGGGCTTTGAGGACGATGCGGCGCTGGAACAGCGTCTGTTTCACCGAATGGGCCGTCCGCCGCAGGATCTGAGCGAGCCGGATTGGGCGCGGGTCGCCCGGGATGATCCCGCCGAAGAAGCTGAGCGCCCGCACCGCCGTCGATCCAGTCCGGCAGCCTCTGGCTGAAGCTGGCAAAGGCGAAGGTCAGGTTGGAGGCGCCCAGCACCGCGACGAAGATCTGGGCGGCGTGAATGACGCCGGTCGCCGGATCGATCATCGGCACCGTTTGCCGGCGTAGTCGGTCTGCATCAACCAAGGCGATCGTCTGCGACAATTTGAAGGCCGGGGTCGCCAAGGCGCTGTGGTTCGAGCCGACGCTGAACGCGACCTTTGCCGCCATGGCCGAGCATTACGACACCACCATCCTGCCGACCCGCAGCCGCAAGCCGCGCGACAAGGAGCAGGCATCACGATGCCCCTTGTTGGAGTTGTTGAGCGACAATTAATCTGGGCGGACGACCACCATATCGACTGCCGGCGCCTTTTTCGAGTCTGACGTTGCCCGGCGGTTCGTACAGGTATCGATGGTTGGTGGCGTATCGATGGCGCTTGAGAATGCCCTTTCGCCCGAGTTGGTGAACGGTCGAGGCGCACACGCCGAGCTGCTGGGCTACTTCCTCGCCAGTCAGCATGCCGCTCTCCCGCAGCCGTTCGTACCGGGTCTTCAATCCATAGGTGCGGCGAACGAGCATGACCTTCTTCAGCGTGAAGGGTTCGCCTCGCCAGTTGCGATGCCCGAGTTCATTGAGGCGGGCGGCGATCTGCTGGTCGTTGGCGGTCTCCAGCAGCTCATTCATCAACGCCACGACCTGTGCCGGCGTCTTGCGTATCACTGACATGGGCCGCGGTCTGGTCACCGACAGGCTCTGCGTGCGCCCGCCGCGCCAGCGGATATGGATGTTGACCTGCTCGTCGACGAGCAGCGTCACATCTTCGATGAGAAGGCCGAGCATGCGCTTGCGTTCGACGGCACCGGTGCGCTCGTCGTTCCAGATGCGCGGGAAATCGGCGGCCAGCGCCCTGATGCGCTTCTGCGCTGGCTCATCCAGCAGCGAGCGGTCGGCTTCGTTCTGGCGCTCGTGCTCGCGCTGGAGTGCGTCGAGGTCGCGCAGCCGTGCGTTCCAGTCGGCTTCCAGCGCGTCGGCGACCAGGCGGTTGTCCGGATCGACCTTCAGGTAGCGCCGGCGGGCCAGTTCAGCGCGTTGCAGTTGCGTGCCGCGCAGGGCCGCGGCCTGCTCCACGCGCTGGGTGATCTCCTGCTGCACGGCAAGCGCGACGTCGATTGCTGCCGGAGCCATCGCCTCCAGCAGGAGCGCGCTCACCGCGTCGTCGACTGGAGCGCCGCGCACCCATTGGCAATGCTTGCCGGCGTGCCGCACGACGGCTTCGTTGCAGACATAATACGGGCGCAGCCGCCCTTCGAATGGCTCATAATGGACGCGCATACGTGCACCGCAGCGACCGCACAGCAGCCGTCCCTGCAACAGACCGCTGCCCTGGCGAGGCATGCGTCCACGCAGGCCGGGTGAAAAGCCGGTGGCGTTCTGTTCCAGGACTGTCTGATTGCGCTCGTACTCGGCCCAGGAAATGTAGCCCTCGTGGGCTTCGGGTATCAGAACCTGCCAATCGGATCTCGCCACGCGCAGCTGCACGGACTTGAGCTTGGCATTGTAGGCTTTGCGCGTGCGTCCATAGGCGAACGCGCCGGCATAACGCGGGTTGTGCAGGATCTGCAGCACGCGGGAATGGTCGATCTCGCTCCACAGGACGTCGCCCTTGCCGATGCCGCGACGGATACGCCGGGGAAAGAGGACCTTCTCGCCGCGCAGGCGGCGCACGACGGCGCAGGCCGAGCCGGTCTGGCGGAAGGTATCGAACAGGAGCCGCACCGTGTCCTGGATCTGTCGGTCGGGATCGAGCACGACCCGCGCGTCAGGGGTGTAGACCAACCCGATCGGCAACGGCATCTCGAGCTCGCCGCGGCGCGCCTTGTTGAGAATGCCGCCTTGCAGCCGCGACTTCAGAATGTGCAGCTCGGCCTCGCTCATCGTGCCCTTCAGCCCGAGCAGCATGCGATCGTTGAAAGAGGCCGGATCGTAGACGCCGTCCTCGTCCATGATGAGGGTGCGCGACAGGGCAGCCAACTCAAGGAGCCGGTGCCAGTCGGCATTGTTGCGTGCCAGGCGCGACACTTCCAGCCCCAGCACGATCCCTGCGTGCCCATCGCCACTTTACTCACCAGGTGCTGGAAGCCGTCGCGGTCCTGCGACTGCGCGCCGGAGAGACCGAGGTCGCTATCGATGACGTGGACACGTTCGATCGGCCAGCCCAGGGCCACTGCGCGATCGCGCAGGGCGTATTGCCGCTTGGTGCTCTCGGTGTTCTCGAACACCTGACGAAGAGAGGACTGACGCACGTAGAGGAACGCATCACGCCGCAGATGGTCGGCGCCAACCTTCATGGCGATGTCAGTAGACATGATTGCCTCGCGTCTCTGCTGCCAGCACCATGTTGGCGAGCATGTGCACGAGCTGGCGATCGTGCACGGCCGCCGAAGCCGTGGGCGGTGATTCCGGCCGCTGGCGCATCGGCGGGGAAGGCTGAGGGGCCGCGATCAGCACCGCCAGCCCTTGCCAAAAGCCATGAAAAACGATGGCGCCCATGTCCTTGACGCAGGCCTGGCCGCACAGGACGGCGGCGCGCAGCGTCTCGTAGAAATCCTTGCAGCCGTGCGGCAGCATCGGGGTGCGCGCCTGGGGCTCACCGTTTTTTTTTACGGGCCATCGCGCGTTCGATGCTGCGGGGATGGACGCTGATGCCGAGTGTCGAATGCAGCAGTTGCGCCAGGGATCGCGCCTGCAGCGGGGCACCCGCATGCTGGTTCTGCTCGATGAGCTGCATGACCTCGTCGGTGAGCTTGTGGCCCGACTTTGGCCCACGGGTGCGCGGCAGCAAGCCGGCAATGCCCTCGCGTTCAAACGCGGCTTCGGCCTGATAGTAGGTTGGCCGCGACAGACCGAAAAGCGCGGCGGCATCGGCTTTGTTGACGCCATCCTCCTGGACATGACGCAGCATCTCGTACTTCACCTGCACGAGGTCGAGAGGGTCGAAGAAGCTGGATTCACGAAACCAGCGGGCGCGGACGGTCTCCGGGCGTGTGTTGAGCGCTCCGAGCTGGCGCAGTCGATCGCGTTTGGTCTGGTTGGGCATGGTATATCCCCTTGCTTGTCTGTAAACCAAATTACGCCTCAATAGAGAACGTGTCAATCTAATGGAGGCAGCTGCCATACCGATCTGACCCGGGCAATGCGAGTAGAATCGGCGACTGGAACGACGGCGAATCCGGCATGTGGCGGCATAATTAGCTTGACACATGCGGCATAAATTGCCTGACACGTGTTCAGCCGCCATAACTGCGCTCGATTTGCTCGATCAACGCCGCCAGGGTTGCCAGATCATCTGGACGCACGAACGACCGACCGGCCGCGACCTGAATGAAAACATCGGGTTCAGCGACGTCCGTCCATGACGCAAGCAGCGAGCGAAGCCGTCCCGCCGCGTCGTAGAACATGACGCGGTCCTCGCCCCAGTTCTGCTTGCGGGTCGACAGCACGAAGCGCTGGCCGCGCCACGGATGGAACGGGTGCGTGATCTCGAACTCTATACGCGCTCGAGTGTCAGCACGAACTGCATTCCTGGACTTGAAAGAAGGCCAAGGTCGAGGGCGCGGTGCTGATCATTGAGCGCTGGATACTGGCACGTCTGAGGAATCGATCCTTCTTCTCGATCGCCGAGCTCAACACGGCGATCGCGGAGCTGCTCGAGGAGCTGAACAACCGGCCGATGCGCCATGTCGGCAAAAGTCGCCGCGAACTGTTCGAGGAGATCGAGCGAGCGGCGTTGAGGCCGTTACCGGCGGCCCCGTTCGAATACGCGGAATGGAAGACGGCCAAGGTGCATCCCGACTACCATGTCGAGGTCGACAAGACCTTCTACTCGGTGCCGCATCGGCTGATCGGCCGCACCGTCGAGGTGCGGCTCACCCACCGGGTGGTCGAGATCTTCCACGATCACCAGCGCGTCGCCAGCCATGTGCGGCGCTCGCAGCGCTCCGGCCATGTCACCGTCAACACCCACATGCCCAAGGCCCATCAGCGCTATGCCAATACGACACCGGCCAACCTGATCGGCCAGGCGGCCCGGATCGGCCCCAACGCCGCCATCCTGGTCGAGCGCATGATGCGCGATAGGCCACATCCGGAACAGGGCTACCGCGCGGCCATGGGCATCCTGTCGCTGTCGCCGCGCTATGGCCGGGGGGCGCACCGAGGCGGCTTGCGAGCGGGCGCTGCTGATCAACGCGATCACCTACGCCTCCGTCACCGCCATCCTCAAATCCGGCCTCGACCGGGCAGCTCCGCAGAGCCGGCAAAGCCGACACCGCCGCATGCCAACATCCGCGGCTCCACCTATTACCAATGAAGGAAAGGAAGAAAGAATGCTGACAAATCCAACGCTCGATCAAGCTTGTGGGTTTCCACCGTCGAGGCGGTGAGCCCTCCCTCATTCGTGAGGTAAGCCGCGAACACATCAACAATCTGCTCGTACTCCGTACGCTCAATAGGAGGGGCGGTTAGATGCAGCTCCTCGGGCTCGCCGGCGTGGCCGCCGCTTGGCGCGAACTGGCCGAACAGAGCAGCGCCAATGAGCTCAGCCGCGACGAGTGGCTCGGCCTGATGCTCGACCGTGAGGTCGCCATGCGCGCCGACAAGCGCGTCAGGAACCGGCTCGCCTCAGCCAAGCTGCGCTTTCCCGAAGCTTGCATCGAGGACATCGATTTTGCCGCGCCGCGCGGGCTCGACCGGCGCAACACCATGGCGCTCGCCCAGGGCGAATGGCTGAAGGCGCATGACAACCTGATCGTCACCGGCCAGACCGATCCCACGTCATAATGCCCACCTTGGTATGTCATTGAAAGACAAGGATTTGTTGATCCGAATTTGATGTTAGCGGACGCTTGCGGCTGGCATTGGCGCGATCCCCTACATCTGGGTTCTCAAGATCTTCGCTGCGAATGACCCAGGGTGCCCCTTTGCAATGTTGTTCTGCCGGCAGGATGCGGCTGCGGATCATGCGCAACACCGTCATCGGGCTGAGATTGAGGATGTCAGCCGCCTCGTTCAAGGTAACTTCGCCGCGCGCGGCCCGTTCCCCCTCCTGGTAAACCGCGACGCCATGCTTGCTGCGGAAGCTGCACACTCGCGACTGCGTCCATCCGTTGAGACGCCCTGTCTTCTTGCCCAGGCGGTTCAACAGTGACGCAATAGCCTTGTCGGGCATCAGCCGGGAGAGATGACGGATCAGCGTCTCGGTCTCGGGCTCGACAATCCAGCGGTGTTGGCCCGTTCTATTCTTCTTCACGGCAAGCACCGTGTGGTCGCCGCCCTGCCAGTGTATCATCAATTGAAGCTGTTCGTTTTCGATACGCACGACGATCTCGCGCAGTACGGCACGAAGGATGCGCTTGCGGCTGGCTGCCGTGGCCGCGGGATGGTGCCAAGCCGCCTCAAGATCAGCACCCATGCGCAACAGTCCCTGGCGTTCATCTTCAGACAGCGCCTCCAGATGGTGTCGCCCCACAGCCTGCAATTCCGCCTCGCGTTCTTGAACGATCACCAGCGCCGCATTCCACCGTCGTTCGAGTTCGCTGGCCACCAGACGGTTATCGGGATCGACCGCATCGTATTGGCGCCGCGCCAGCGCGGCCTCATAATGCGCTTGCTCAAGCGCCAACTCGATCTGCCGCCGCCTTTCACCGGCCTCCATCCGGCGGGCCTCGATCGCCTGGAGTGCGGCCTCAACGCCGAGCGGCTGGAGCAGCCGAACGACTTCCGCGCCAACGGCAAGATCGGCCCGCAGCGAGCCGAACGAGATGCACGGGTCAGTGCCGTGGTTCAGCTGCGCGCCGCGGCAGTGATAGCGCCCAGTGTTGCCGTTCCTGCCGCTATAGGCGACATGGAGTTTGCGCCCGCAATGACCGCAACGCAGCACACCGCCGAGTAGAAGTTCGCCTCGCCGCAACGCGCCGCGAGCCATCATCATGCCCTTACCGTTGGCGTTGTCCGCGATCAGGCGCTGATTCCTTCCGTATTCCGCCCAACTGATGTAACCCTCGTGATGGTTGACGAGCAAGACCTCCCATTCGGATTGGTCCTTGCGAAAGCCGCGCACGATGCGCTTGCGGCCATTTTCGATCGTCACGCGACTGCCGGTCCGCCCGAAGACGTAGGCGCCCGCATAGATCGGATTGGTCAGGATGTGATGCACCGTGTTGTAGACCGGCAGCTTCCACACGATAGCGCGGCCGCCCTCTCGCGAGTAGCTGACGCAAGGCAGCACGATGCCGTCGCTGCGCAACGAGAGGTGGACCTGGCGGATGCTCTGCATCTCAGCGAAGCGGGAGAACACCAGGGCGATCGCCTCGCGCACGCGCAAATTGGCGTCCTTTTCGATCCGGTCGCGGCCCGCCCTCACATAGCCGACCGCGACTGTCAGGAAGAGTTCCCCCCGGCGCGCCTTCTGCTTCAAGGCTTCCATCGACCGGGCGCGCAAGATCGACAGCTCGAGCTCGCTCATCGTCCTCTTCATGCCGAGCAGCAGCCGGTCATTGGGATGTCGCGGCTCATAGATGCCGTCCTCATCGATGATCAGCGTGCCGACGAGACCACAGAACTCGATCAGCGTGTGCCAGTCACGCCCATTGCGCGCCAGGCGTGAGGCTTCGATGGCAAGAACGGCACCGACCCTGCCTTCGCAGATCGCCGCCAGCAGCCGTTCGAAGCCCGGCCGGCTGATCCCCGATCCCGAACGGCCGAGATCCTCGTCGATGACCGTCACGTCCGTCCAGCCAAGGGCGCGGGCACGTTCGGCCAACCCATACTGCCGCCGGCGGCTTTCGGGATTCTTTACAAGCTGGTCGGCGGTGGATTGCCGGACGTACACGAACGCCCCGCGCGCAAGATGCTCAACCGTGATCTTCATCGTCCGTCTCCCTCGCCGGCGGGGTCGATGCGGACTCCTTCAGGAGCGCGCCGATCAGCGGCAGAAGCCGCTTCTGCCGCTCGGGCGGCAGCGGCATTCGCGGCGGCTCGGTGACGAACAGATCCGGTTGGCGGTAACTGGGCTGCCTGCGCTGCATGCTCGTCTCCTCCATGACATGAGTCGTTGCGCAGCAAGCATAGGCAGGCATCGAGTTCGGAACGGAGATCGCGCAGGCATGAAAGCGTCAGACGCGGTGTATCACTGACAGCCATCGCCGCCGCACTGTCCTCCATCATCCAGACCGGCACCACCGCCAGTGTGCCGTCTGGCTGCCGGATGATGAACGACACTTCACCGCGATAGCGTTGTCGACCGGTAACTACGACAGCTTCACCGCAGCGCGGATGAAAGACATAGCGGACAATCGAACCACGGCAGCCCTGATAGCCGGCGATGCGGGCGAGGACGTCGGCCAGCCAGGCCTGCGGATCGACGTCGTTGAGTTTCGCCGTTTATGCCGACCGGCAAACTATGCCGAGCGAGCGAGTTTTTACCAACACTTTCCTCAACGTAGCGGTAGCTGGATCGGCATAGCTTAGGCTCTCTCCGTCGCAATTGACGCGAAGGAGAGGACACATGAACGCAAGCACCTTTCTCCTACCATCCACCGCCGTCCAAGGGTGAGGCTCAAGCCGGATACCCGATCTTGCTTAATCTCCTGACATTAAATCTGGCAAGCTGATGCCATCAACTTTGCAAAATCATAGCACATACAACGTTAGTGCGTACCTATAGTCCAACGTTCGTTACCGGCCGCGAGAATCGGGAACCCGACTTATGCAAAGGCCGCTGTTACAAGACTGGATCACGACTTTACACCGCCGGCAACCTCCGCCTTTCAACGACAATGCGCCAGTTAAGGTCTTAAATCCAGTCGGGCAATGGGCCGCGCTTGAGCAGCTTGGCGCGAGCTTGCTTATAGTATTTCTCAACAGTGGCAGGGTCGACTCCAACCCGTTCACTGATCTGGTCGTAAACTTCCTTTCGCTTCATTCCGCGCTCACGGCGGCGCATCCAATCCAGAATCTCCTGCTCCCGGCCCGTTAGCCCCGAATAGTGACAATCAGCCGCCAACTGGTCTGTTTCCGATCTCCGGATGGCAAATCCGCTTTGTGAAATATCCTGCAGGACCTCAGCCAAAAGTCCGCGCATCAGTCCGGTCTTGCTCACATATCCAGCTACCCCCAACCGACGACAGTGGTTAGCTTCGGCAACCGAATCTGATCCAGTGATAACCACGTGTGTCGCTGACGGGGATGCACCAACGACCTGCTCGACAACCGAAAGCCTATCACAGAGTAAGATTGGATTTACCCCCGGCAAGCCGGGGTCTATGAGAATGAGGTTAAACCCTTGGGACTTCATTAGAGCCTTGGCGATATCTAATGTGGGGGCGCCAAGAAGAACGCTTTCGGTGAGGCAGTCCTTGAGTTCGTGGATCAGCGCCAGGCGCATTAAATCCTGATCTTCAATCACTAAAATCTGTTGCATTGTACGGTCCAATTATAACTGAAGCCACACCCGCATCACGGGTCTATGAAAAATATGATCGAGAAATGCAACCTCAAATAGGGAGGGCCGCCCCCCTTTTGTAGGAAACGGAACATGTCCATAGTTGCCGGCAACCTACAATTCGCGATTGTGGAAATCTCGACCCAACGAAATCGAGGAATAGAGATCATGGACGAGCTCTCTTGTCGAAATGCCTCGCAAAATTGGGATCGGCCGCACACAGGTCTGATAGCCCGCGACCACTATGTCGAACAGCAACCAGATCTGAATCTGGCGTCCATCAACCTGAACCTGCTAGTGACATTGGAAGCCCTGCTGGAAGCCCGCAACGTCACGCATGCGGGCCGGCGCGTTGGCAAGAGTCAACCGGCGATGAGCCGGGCGTTGGCAATGCTGCGCGGCATTTTCAATGATGAACTCTTGGTTCGAGGCTCAAGGGGCTTCGTCCTGACGTCGCAAGGCGAACGCTTGGCTCTAATGCTGCCGTCGGCATTGAATACGATTCGGAAAATGGTGATGGATAGCAGCGTCACCACAGGGGAGTGGCGCTCGAAGGCCACGATGGCCGTGCCCGATCACCAAACGCTGATCCTGCTGCCGCGGCTCATGCAGCGCGCGCCGGACCTTGAGATCGTCTCGCATCCGCTCTTTAAAGGCACCCTACAAGCGCTCGAGGCAGGCCATATCGATCTGGCGGTTGGGCAGATCGGCGCCGCTCCGCCAGGCTACTTGCGGCGCAGCCTGTATACTGACCACTTCGTGTGCCTGCTGCGCCACGACCACCCGTCACTGGCGCAGGAACTGACAATTGAGAGCGTTATGGCCCTGCGTCACGCCGCCGTCAGCCCAGACTCCGGTAACGAAGTCGGGCAAATTTGCGACGCGCTGCCAGAGTTGGGATTGCCACATCGCAGGATGCGCTTTTCCAACGTGTTGACGGCCGCGATGGTGGCTGCGACTTCCGATATGGCCCTCGTCGTCCCCCACCGGGCGGCCATGCGATTTTCCGCCATGCTACCGCTCACCGCGGTCGACCTACCTATGGAAACGAATCCCTACGAGGTCGTGCTGATCTGGCACGAGCGTTGGCATCGCGACCCAGAGCATAAATGGCTGCGCGGTGAGATCGCCGCAGCGCTGACTAAAGGAGCAGACTGACCCAGAGGGCCGCATAGAATAGATAGCCTGCAGCTACCCAGTCGAAAACAGACGCATTCTCGAAGCGACGCCTATTGCAGACGGTATGAACCGGGTCGGATGCTCGCGTCGAGCTCCGACGAGGACCAGCGGGTTTTCCACCAGTCTGATTCGCTCTGTGGCCTGGACGCAAATACACTGGACGAACAGTGAAAATCGTCCTCACGAATCCTGTCGAAGACATCTCGCTGGAACGATATGGCGGGCCGGTCAGCTGCAAAGTTTAACGCACTCGACAACGAGGCGCGCATGAAAATTCGTTGTTCATTCTTCCGAATTGGCCGCAAGATGATGATTATCAGTGTGACATGCAAGCTCATGAGTGGTCGATTGATTAGTATAAAGGGACCCGCTTGAAAATTTCCGTATTTCTTTTGGAAGGGCTTCCGTCCTCATTTGTGCTTGCGCACTGCTCAATTTCGGCCCGGTTCTCGACAGTGCAGCCGGTGCCATGATTGCCATGATCCTAAAACGGTCCTTCAACTCCACAACCGGACTCTATGTCGCGCTTGCGATGGCACTGTCACTGGGCTGCTGGTCCTATGTTCTGTCCGAACACTACCGACAAGAGACCGGCCGATCACTCGGTCAGACCTTTGAAACTCTGTATATGGCGGAAGAAGCCCGGGCGGGCATCGTGCGGATTTCCGGCTGGCTTCGTCTCGCCAGCGCGACCAGAGAACTCGAGCCGGCGTTCGGCCACCAAATTACGGCGATCATATACAATATCGACCGATTATTGAAGCTCAAACAGTTAAGCCAAAACGAGATCAATCTTCTTCTCATGGCCCGGAAAGTCATAAAGAAGCAGGTCATGCCAATTGCGATGATCGGTAGAGGCTATGATGAGGCGCTCCCGCACACGGCCGAAATCGAGCAAACTCTGTCCGAAGTCGCTCGTTTAGCAGCTGCTCACCGCATCAGTGTCAAAGAGAAAGCAAAGATCGCGATCGCCGCTATGCGTTACCGCGTCGTTTTCGCACTTGCGCTCGTTTGGGTGGTTATCGGCTTCATAATAATTGCGCAACGTGCCGAATTTTCCAGGCGCCGCGATGAATACGTTCGGGCCTTTTCGTCGCTGTATGCGCATATGACTCGATCACGAATTGTCGCGCTTCGGCTTTTTCTTGGATATTTCGGGGATCAGACTTCACCGTCGCCCGAAATGCTTAATGCCGCAGAAGAAGCAGTGAAGGAACTCGAAGGTATCACTAACGGGCTCATGCGGATCGCCAATTCAGAGCGCGACGTTCGCACCCAGCCGCTCGGCAAACTTCTACAAGAGAATCGCGGTGCACTGGACACCCACATTCGATTGGAAATCGACGACAACGCGCTGAAGCTGCAAGTTCCGGCGACTCAGGTTCGCTTGATCGTCGAAGAGCTCGTAAACAACGCCATGACGGCTGTTCAAGGAAAACAAGCCAAACAGGTGACGATCGGAGCGCGCCTTCTCAATCGACGCTTCTTGTTCGCGCGCAGGCTTCTCATTGAAATTGCAGATAACGGTGGTGGCATGACCTCGGATATTCTGGGCAAAGCCGCAACGCCGTTCTTTTCGACGCGTGGAGGGTCGCACCTTGGGCTCGGTTTGACTGGTTGTATGGAACTGGTGAACGCCATGCGTGGCGATATTAGCATTAAATCCACGCCCGGGGTCGGCACTGTCGTGCGCATTCTGTTGCCGATCGACCCAGGAGGTGACACTCGCTCAAGCGACGCATGAGTCATTTATGTCGTCTCGCTCAACCACATGCTTGCTGCAAAACCCGACGATGGCCGGAAGAGGCGCCGCCGAAAGTAAGCACCCGGTGAGGACCGCCTTGTTTGTGAGGAGGTGAAGCGCTGTGGTCGTGGTTGAATTCAATGACCACGATGCAAGCAGCGAGGATAGCCACGTGTCCATTCATCGGATGGAGATTGTGAGTGGGACAGGCCGGCGTCGGAGTTGGTCGACGGCACGACGGCCAGGGGGCGTGCCTGTTCACCAAACGACTGGAGCGGGGACGCTTTTTGTGGCCATCGCCGGCCGACGGCGCGGTGACGATCTCGACTGCCCAACTCGCTTATCTGCTCTCCGGGATCGACTGGCGAAACCCGCAGGAAACCTGGCGCCCGACGTCGATGGGATAACGGTTTTGTCTTTGCGATCGGGGGAGGATGTGATTCGCTCGGGCCTGTGAAATCCGCCCTTGATTCGCTTCCGTCCGATCTTGCTAGCGCCCATGCGATGATCCTCGCCGAGCGGGCCGCGCGCATGGAGGCGGAGGCCGTTGCGGCGCGTGCTCAAGCGGTGAACTCCTCGACAGAAGCGTTGATCGCATACCTCAAGCTGGAGATCGAGAAGCTGCGGCGCGAACTCTACGGCAGCCGCTCAGAGCGCAAGGAACGGCTCCTGGCGCAGATGGAGCTGCAGCTGGAGGATCTGGAGGCGTCAGCCACCGAGGATGAGCTGGCGGCCGAGAAAGCGGCGGCGCAGACGCAGTCGGTCACATCGTTCGAGCGCAAGCGGCCGTCGCGCAAGCCGTTCCCAGAGCACCTGCCGCGCGAGCGCGTCGTCATCGCCGCGCCCGAAAGCTGTCCCTGCTGCGGATCGGCGAAACTGTCGAAGCTGCGGCGCGGCAATCAAAGTGAGAGCGCGTATTGCCTCACCATGGGATGCTCCCGAACGATTCATCCGTTGCCTCACCAGGATGTTCCCTACGGCTGCGGCCGTTCAGCTGGCCATTGTCCTGACGGTCGCGACCGACGGCGGCGCACCAAACACCATCGTGTGAGCCTTTTCTTTGCGCCATATCTTCACCCGGCGTTGCAGTGTGCGCAAAAGGAGATCGGGGTACTTCGCTGGGTACTCCGCCTGCAGACGCTCGAGCAGTTCCCGGCTCGTCCGCCCCGGTTCTTCGTCAAACCAAGCCCGCAATTCGTCGGTCACTCCTGCAAGAGGATCAGGTCGCCGCCGTTCTCGCTTTTGCTTTGGTTTCAGCTTCGCGGTGGGGCGGATTTCGCCCTCCTTCCACGCAGTTCGCAATCCTGAGAGGAACTGATCGAGCGCGGGCTCGGTCATGGGCGCGGGCGTGGGCGATTGATCGGCGATGGCGACAAGACGCCGTTGTGCGGATCTCATGTCCCTCAGCAGCCTGACCGGATCGAGCCGCCCATATATCTGCAACAGCTCCATGCGAACGGATTCCGGCGTCCGCGGGTCTTCCAGCAGCCGCTGGCAGGGCGTTGCCGGAGGATAATACCGCTTGCGCACCCGGGCACCGTCACGTTCCTTTTCAGCCAGCTTGAACGACGGCTGGAAGAAGTTCACGAACAGCCGCACCGTCGAATAGAGCTGCGCCAGGGCTGCGGCGGCTTCAAGTCCCTCCAGCCGGCGATAGCCGACAATGCGGCGAACGACGGCGCCGTTCTTCTGCTCGACAAATGCCTGGTCATTCTTCCGGTAAGGCCGGCAGCGGGTGAACTCGATGCCGCCGTCCCGGCAGTAGTCGCGCACAGTCTCATTCAGGAACACGCTGTCATTGTCCGTGTCGAAGCCGAGAAGTTGGAACGGCAGGAGCCGCCGCAGTTCCGTCAGCACCTCGCTCAGCAGCTTCTGCTCGCGGACAAGCAGGGGAGCGCATTCCGTCCACCCGCTTGCAATGTCGGTGAGACAAAGCGTTTGGATAAAGCTGCCGCTCGCCACCGGGCCACTGTGCGCCACCAGGTCAGCCTCGACAAATCCGGGCGGAGGGTCCTGCCAGTCGGAGAAAGTACGGATCGGAATGCTTCGTCGTAGCGCCGTGGATACCGCGCTGTGGCGTCGTGCGCGTCCTCCTGCGGTCTTTCGAGCCTCGCCAAGAACGCGGTCGATTGTCGCCGCGCTCATCGTCACAAGCCGGGTGCGGATTTCCGCGGTCAAACGAAGATGTCCGTGACGCTCCATCGCCTCGACCAGAATCGGAACCAGCGCCTTCAGTCGTTTGCCACAGATCCGGTCCGACGCCTCCCAGATGACGATCAGCGCTTCACGAACGGCATCGTCATAAATGCGGCGATCGGGCCTCGGCCCTGAACGAGACGGAGACGGGCCCTTCCGCAACAGCCATATTGCGTGCTTGCGGTGAAACCCGCTCACGGCAACAAATTCATCGAGAATGCGCGCCTTTTCGGCACGGCCGCCCCGCACATAACGCTCCCTTACCGCATCTACCAATCATTCCGTGTCGCCACGCTTACCCGCCTCATCTGATCTGCTCCTGCCACACCACTGCCGGGAGCAGATCAGATGAGGCAACGGCTTAACATTCAGGAGCAATTCAGACGAGGCAATGCGCGGCGAAGGCGTCGATCAGCACGGCCACGGCCTATCGCTTCGAGAAGGACTCGAGGCTGCCCTCGCAGAGGAAGGTTCCGCGACAACGGCGCCACCCCGATCCGCTCGCCGACATTTTTGACGCCGAGATCGTTCCGCTGCTGCGGTCCGCGCCGGGAATCCGGCCGGTCGCAATCTTCGAGGAGATGCTGCGGCGTCATCCCGAGCTGGGCAACGCCATTCGCCGCACGATCGAGCGTCGCGTTCGATCCTGGCGCGCTGTCCATGGCGAGGAACAGGAAGTCATCTTCCGGCAAGCGCACGAACCCGGCCGCCTCGGCCTGTCGGATTTCACCGATATGGGCAGCGCTGGCGTCACCATCGCCGGACAGCCGCTCGATCACCGTCTCTACCATTTCCGGCTCGCCTATTCCGGCTTCGAACATGCCCATGTCGTGCTCGGCGGCGAGAGCTTCGTTGCGCTCGCCGAAGGCCTGCAGAACGCACTCTGGTTGCTCGGCGGGGTGCCGCGCGAGCACCGCAGCGACAGCCTGTCGGCGGCGTTCCGCAACCTGGACAAGGATGCCCGCGCGGACCTGACGCATCGCTACGAAGAACTGTGCGGCCATTACGGCATGACGGCGACCCGCAACAATGCCGGCATCGCGCACGAGAACGGCTCCATCGAAGGTTCTCACGGCCATCTCAAGCGGGCGATCAACGACGCATTGCTGATGAGGGGATCGAGTGATTTCGACGATCTGGTCGTCTATCGCTGCTTCGTCGACGAGATCGTCAGCCGCGTCAACGCCCGCAATTCCAAGCGCATCGATATCGAGCGCACCGAGCTCCAGGAGCTGCCTGTCCGGCGCACATCCGACTACGAGGAGGTCACCGTGCGCGTCACCTCATCGGGCGGCTTCACGCTGCGCAAGGTGTTCTACACCGTGCCTTCACGCCTGATCGGCCACCGGCTCAGGGTGCGCCTGTTCGACGATCGGCTGGACATCTTCATCGGCGGCACGCAGCTCATGACCCTGCCGCGCGGGCGGGCCTCGCCATCCGGCAAACACGACCAGGTCGTCAATTACCGGCACGTCATCCATTCGCTGCGCCGCAAGCCGATGGCGCTGTTGAACCTGGTCTATCGCGACCAGCTCTTTCCGCGCGACGCGTATCGGCGAACCTTCGACATGCTCATGGATCGTCTGCCGGAGCGGCAGGCCTGCCGCATCATGGTGGACCTTCTCGCCATTGCGCACGAGTGCGGCTGCGAGAGGGAACTGGCCGATCAATTGGACGCCTCGCTGCAGGCGCGCCGATTGCCCGACATGGCGGCCTTGCGGGAACGGTTCGCGCCGGATCCCTCCCGGTTGCCGAATGTCGTCGTGCGCCTTGCCCCGCTCAACGCCTATGAAGCCCTGATTGGCGCCAGCCTGACGGGAGACGCGGCATGAAGACCAACAACGCCGTCGATGCCGCAAGGCTGAGCCTGCTCCTCAACGAGCTGCGCCTGCCGGCCATCAAGGTCATGTGGCCGCAGTTTGCCGAACAGGCCGACAAGGAAGGCTGGCCCGCCGCCCGCTTTCTCGCCGCGATCACCGAGCACGAGCTGGCCGAACGCGATCGACGCCGCATTGAGCGCCATCTCGCCGAAGCTCGCCTGCTGCCGGGAAAGACCCTCGACACTTTCGCCTTCGAGGCGGTGCCGATGATCTCAAAGGCGCAGGTGATGGCGATCACCGCCGGCGACAGCTGGCTCGAGAAGGGAGCGAACCTGCTTCTGTTCGGCCCGCCCGATCCCACGACATGGACTGTGTCCGCTCCTGCCGGAATGGTGCTGGATATCGAGTTGCTCGATATCTTCATGACGGATGATCCAGGGC
>NZ_JBVVQJ010000065.1:0-19356 GCF_055811475.1 Mesorhizobium sp. WSM4829
CACCGAGGTGGAAACGGCGACTGGCCCACATCCGCCTCGGCCAACTGCGCATAATCCGGGCCTGAGCATAATTTCGTTTATGAAAAGGTATGCATAACCGCAAGAACGCGCTCTTCGCTGGCTCGACGGCGGTGCCGAACACTGGGCAGTCATTGCGTGCTGATCGAAACCTGCAAGCTCAATGGTGTCGAGCCACTCGGCTAGTCGCCGACGTCCTCACCAGGATCGTCAACAGCCATCCGAACAGCCAGATCAATGACCTGCTGCCTTTGGCCTACATCCGGGCGCCCGAGCTAAAGGCCGTGGCCTGAGACTTGATCAGCCTCGTCAGCCAATCTCCTGAATAGCTCCTGTCACGCGGCCAAGGTACCTCCGTAGCTAACGTCTACGTCAGCGTTGAAGAAGTACCCTGCACCACGGCATGTCTTGACTAGGCGAGGATTGGCCGCATCAGCCTCCAGCTTTCGACGCAAGCGCATGATTAGGACATCGATACTTCGATCGTACACCTCTTCTCCACGCACACGGCTCGCGAGCAAAAGCCGTTCTCTGGATAGCACGTTGCGGGGGTTCTCCAGAAATGCGATCAAGAGATTGAACTCACATGCGGTAAGCTTGACCTCGCCACGCTCCGCACAGATCAGTCGCCGCTGCTTCACGCTGAGCTTCCAGGCCCCAAAGCGAAATGAGCGCTGATCTCTGGTTCGCGGACTAGAAATGCGCTCGCGTAACGCTACTCGAATGCGGGCCAAGAATTCGCGCATCCCGAAAGGCTTGGGAATGAAATCGGTTGCGCCGAGCTCCAGTGCAACCACTTTTTCCGCCTCATCAAGCCGGTCGCCGCTGATCACTATGATAGGAACATCCGATTTTGTCGCCAGATTGCGGACAATCGCAAGTCCATCCTCCCGGCCTAGGTTAAGGTCAACAACCACGAGATCGACTGGCTCATGTGAAAGAACATAGTCAAACTGCTTGCTATCGTGGACTGCGGTTACCTTCAGGGCATGCATCGTGAGATACCCGGCGATGAGGCGCCGCATTGCGGCATCATCGTCAATGACAAGAACATGTTTCAACGGCACACCTTCAATCTTGAATCCCCTTGTCTAAACCTGTTGCCGAGCAACCCTGGGGCGCCGACGCAGAACAGCTGCCCCTTGATACCACTCGCCGTTGCGTGCGGCCAATGTGAGGCCGTGCTCGTCCTGGTCTTTTCATCCCTGGCGAATTGACCGCACCCAGGCCGCCCGTGGCCACCAGACAGGTCCAAGCGCCGAGATGACCCTGCCGTGTGGTCCTTCGCTTTTTCGCTTCGAGCTCCCCCGTTGGTGCAGGCCTGCCAATACCATTCGAGTTCGACCTCATGGATGCCAAGTTTCCTGCTATGCCCTTGCATCCTCGTCATCCTGGAGTTTGCGGACCTGGATCATCTCGACATCCTCCGGCTCGTGGATCCAGCTCGGACATGGTTGAGCAGCGCGGCGTTTGGTTGATCGGAGAGGCGGTCGGCGGAAGAAGACCGTGATTCGCTGCAGCGGCCTTGTGCCAAATAGTATGTCTCCTGCCAAGCCGGCTTCGTCCAAGGTGGCCGGCGGCCTCAAATGCTGTTCGGGCGACCGGCAGGTCGCCGGTTGCGGTGAACGTCCGGGCTAACATTTCTCAGTTACTGCAACTCCCTCCATCTGGAGGGTGTCACTATGCTTGTCCATTGCGCCGTCGCACTCCGTTAATGGCGTGCGGTTTTCTGCCGATGGGACTGTGCATGATCCACCCGTTGCCGGCGGCGGCCGAACAGCTGAACCAGGCTCGCACCAGGATGGGCTGCGCCGCCACGTCTTCCCCGTTGACCCTCGCCCCCGCGGATTTGCGCCTTCGAGCCAGCTTCGCGGACGAGCTCGCGTCTCAAGCAATGATCTGAGTGTGCAGGGCCGCGCATGGCTGCTCTTAAAGCACCGGCAGCATACCGGCAAAGTTGGGCTGCTTTATCGCCTTCGTCGATTCCCCACGGTGATCCCGAGCCTGAACAAACCCGCCAAGCTTCCCATTTTGTCCTTGGCTTGGCGCTGACAGAAGATCCCATCACCATCCATGACGACGAAGTCGCGGGCCCCGGTCCAAGAGCAACGGACGGCGGGGACGAGCAATCCTGCACAGGAGTCATCATACCAAGATGCTCCGGATGTCGCTGGCTGATCGGGCCCGCGCACTCACGCATGCGCAAGATGCTCACCCATGCTGACACGAACACGGTCTTTGCTTCAGTTGAAACCGAAAAGCTGAAATTGAACATCACAGAGTAACAAACCTCCCCGATAAGCGCGTGCCGGACAGGGCCAGAACTCGTCCGGCGGCTTGGAAAGGTAGGTGATAGGGAATGTTTATTGCAGCTTGGCCCCTGGCCATCGTCCTGTTGACATCCATGTCACTCCCAGCCGAGCCCGCGCCACTTTCTCCCCGTGAGTTCCACAGCCTGTCGCGCAAATGCGCTCCATGGGTTGCGCCGTCCACCCTCGCCGCGATTGCCAAGGTTGAAAGTGGCTTTGAAACACTGGTGGCTCATGACAACACCACAGGTGAGCAGCTTCGCTGGATAGATCACCTGGAAGCCACGCGGGGCATCAAGCACCGCCTCGAAGCACAACATTCTGTCGACGTTGGATTGATGCAGATAAACAGCAACAACTTTCCCATACTCAATCTCACGCCGGAAAAGGCTTTCGAGCCCTGCGCCTCGCTTTCGGCTGCCGCCCACTTACTTGAAAGCCGGTATGCCGGCGGCGCGACTGCTTTGGCGCAGCAACTGGCGCTTCGCCGTGCCATCTCGGCCTATAACACGGGCGACGTCACGCGTGGCTTCGCCAACGGTTATGTACGCAAGGTCGAGTCGGCCGCAAAGGACATGTCAAGTCTCCTTGAGCGAACGCTGGAGCCCACCGCTCAAGATGTGCCAGACCTCGAGGCACCCGGTCGGAAAGACGTGCCGCCTCTGCTCCAACAGAGCCAACAGGCCAATAGAAAGCAGCCCAACCAAAATTCCTGGGACATCTGGGGCTCCTATCAGTCAAACCGCTCCGGGGCCGATCCCTCCGGTCCGACAGGCAGCCAGGCTGCGGAAGAGCGGGAACCCTCGAACCCGAACAAACTCGTATTCGATTGAATCATGGAGATGCAATGATGAAGCCACTCAAAATATTTCGTGCGTTTAAAACGCGTGTTCCTTTGCCTTTTTTCATGCTGCGCATGGCGGCTGAATATGTACCGGCCGCTGCTGCGGGCGTTGCGTGGACGGTCTTGTCCAGCGGGCCAGCCGCGGCCCAGGTGACCGGAGGGACGGATCCTGCCAAGATGGTCCAGAATATCTGCACCTTCATACTTGGCCCCTTCGGACAATCGCTGGCCGTGCTCGGACTCGTGGCCATCGGTATCTCCTGGATGTTCGGTCGTGCTTCACTTGGCCTGGTTGCGGGCGTCGTTGGAGGAATCGTCATCATGTTTGGCGCCAGCTTCCTGGGCAAGGCGCTCATAGGCGGCGGCTGATGAGCGACCGGTTGGAAGTGAGCACCCTCTATGTGGCGGCGACACGCCCCGCACTTTTTCTGGGGGTGCCGCTGACGCTGGCCGGAGCGCTCATGATGTTGGCGGGGCTCGTCATCATTATCCTTAAGAACCCACTTTATGAAATCGTGCTCGTGCCACTCTGGTTCGGAGCACGGCTGATCGTTGAGCGTGACTATAACGCCGCAAGCGTCGCGTTCCTCTATTTGCAGACCGCCGGCAGAAGCGTGGACGGACAGGTCTGGGGCGGCGCGAGCGTCAGCGCCAATCCGATCAGAGTGCCGAAACGCGGAAGAGGAATGGTGTAATGTTTGGCGCCAGTGGCCGGACCGAGAGATCTGGCGAGATCTACCTTCCGTATGTCGGTCATCTAAGCGATCAGGTTGTCCTTCTGGAGGACGGATCGATCATGGCCATGGCACATGTGAACGGGCTGCCGTTTGATTTGGAGGACGCTGAGATGCGCAACTCGCGCTGCCGCGCGTTCAACACTCTCTTGCGCAACATCGCCGACGACAATGTCACGCTATACGCCCATCTTGTGCGAAACAACGATGTGCCGGAGCCGGCATCGCGCCAGTTTCAAAGCGCATTCGCTGACAGTCTGAACGAGGCCTATGAGAGCCGTGTGCTGTCGGGCAAGCTGTTTCGCAACGATCACTTCCTCACTGTCGTCGTGTTCCCCCGCACCGCAATCGGCAAGATCGGCTGGCGCATTGCCAAATCCCCCAGACGCAATGACAACGATCTGGCCACACAAATTCGAAGCCTGGAGGACCTCTGGCAGATCATTGCTGGGTCGCTCGGCGGTTACGGTCTGCGCCGGTTGGGTATTCGTGAGAAAGGCAACGTGCTCTTCACGGAAATCGGTGAGGCGCTTCGGCTGATAATGACGTGCCGGTTTCTCCCGGTTCCGATGGTTACCGGCTCACTTGGCGCCTCGATCTACACTGACCAAGTCATCTGCGGGAAGCGGGCGCTTGAGATTCGACGACCCGGGGGCAGCTCCGTGGGATCATTGTTTTCGTTCCGTGAATATCCCGCGACCACGCGGCCAGGCATGCTAAATCCCTTGCTGTCCGCCAACTTTCCGCTTGTCCTCAGCCAGAGCTTTTCCTTCCTCACTCGGCCACAAGCTCATGCGAAGCTTAGCCTTAAGTCCAGCCAGATGACGAGCGCCGGCGACAAGGCTCTCACCCAGATCAATGAACTTGCCGAGGCAGAGGACGCACTGGCAAGCAACGAGTTCGTCATGGGTTCGCATCATCTGAGCCTGTGCGTCCATGCCGACAGCCTCAACAGCCTTGCAGATCGTGCAGCAAATGCGCGCGCAAGGCTGGCCGACGCGGGCGCCGTTATCGTCCAAGAGGGTATCGGCATGGAGGCCGCGTACTGGTCCCAACTTCCGGGGAACAACAGGTGGCGCACACGCCCGGGGGCGATCACCTCGCACAATTTTGCCGGGCTTGTGTCATTTGAAAACTTCCCAAGCGGTTCCACTTCCGGCCACTGGGGCAAAGCGGTTGCGCGCTTTCGCACGAACGGTGGAACTTCTTTCGACTACATCCCCCATGAGGATGACGTCGGCATGACGGCGATATTCGGGCCCGTCGGCAAAGGCAAGACGACGCTGATGACCTTTATCCTCGCGATGCTTGAGCAAAGCCTGGTCGATCGCGATGGTGCCATCGTATTTTTCGATAAGGACCGGGGTGGTGAACTGCTGGTGCGAGCCACGGGGGGGACATATCTAGCCTTGCGCAGAGGCGCTCCGAGCGGCTTGGCCCCCTTGCGTGGACTGGACAACACCTCCGCCTCGTTGGACTTTCTGCGCGAATGGTTGATGGCCCTAATCGAGAGTGACGGCCGTGGTCCGATCTCGCCGGAGGAAAGCCGTCGACTAGAACGTGGCATTGTTCGTCAACTTTCGTTCGAACCCGTCATGCGCTCAATTGCGGGCCTACGCGAATTTCTGCTGCACAGCCCCTCCGAGGGCGCAGGAGCACGGCTGCAGCGGTGGTGTAGAGGGAATGCGCTTGGATGGGCCTTTGACGGCGATGTCGACGAAGTAAGACTGGATGCCTCCATTACAGGCTTCGACATGACGCAGCTCCTGGAATTTGAGGAGGTCTGCGCGCCGGCTGCCGCATATCTTCTGCACCGCGTGGGCGCTGTTGTCGATGGCCGTCGGTTTGTCATGAGCTGCGACGAATTTCGCTTCTATCTGCTCAACCCCCAGTTCTCGGCTGTGATCGACAAGTTCTTGCTCACCGTCCGCAAAAACAACGGGATGTTGATACTCGCAACGCAGCAGCCTGAACACGTGCTTCAATCGCCCCTCGGAGCTAGTCTCGTTGCACAATGCATGACGAAGATTTTCTACCCATCACCGACGGCGGATCGGGCTGCGTATGTCGATGGCTTGAAGTGCACCACGCAGGAGTTCGAGGCAATCCGCCAGGGAATGGCAATTGGCAGCCGCAAGTTTTTGCTCAAGCGCGACAGCGGGAGTGTTGTTTGCGAATTCGACCTTGGGCAGATGCGCGAGTATGTAGCCGTACTCTCGGGGCGGGCCAACACCGTGCGCTTTGCCGACCAGCTTCGTGACCAGTACGGAGATGCCCCAAGTGGGTGGCTCGACAAGTTCATGGCTCGTTACCACGAAATTCAAGACTGACGGAGGAATATTCATGAGATTTGCCAAGCTTGCAGCAACAACGCTTGCTGCTTCCTTTCTGCTTAGCACACAGGCCCGGTCGCAATTTGTCGTCAGCGACCCGTTAACAGAAACACAAGTGACCTTAACAGCGGTTTCCAATGCGGCGATCCTTGAGAGGTCAATCGCGACGCTCGCTACCACGATCGAAATGGTGGATATGCTAAAGTCGTCATTCGGTGTCACAGGACTGTTGGGCGCACTGAACCAAGGAAATCACTACCCGTCGAGCAATAAGCTGGAGGGGCAGATGTTTGATGCTCGGGCGCCAGTTTCGACCATGGCGCGTAACATTGCGCAGGACCCAACTCGGATAGTCACCGGCACCGATGCAGAAGGGAAACTGTTAGAGGGGCAAATCGCTGGTGCCGCCAATGCCGCAGGTCTTGCAGCCGACACTCTGGACGTAATGGACAAGCGCCTTAGGGCTAACGACAACACGCTTGGTCAGCTTTCCAGCTCGAGAAATATTGTGCAGGCCACCGTGACCAACGGTCTGGTCCTCAAGCAGATTCACGATGCGATCATCCAAAATGTCCAGGCCACCAGTCTGCTGACGATGGCCACTGCACAAGGGAGCCTTCACGCAGTGGAGGAGGCCGCCACGCAGCGTCGGGAACGCCAGGACACCGCCAAGATGTTCAGCCTGCCGTGAACCACACAGAGTTCATCCGGCTCAACTCCGCTGATCAGGGACAAATCAGGCTCATGCCATGAATTTCAGCATTCCCGCGCCATTCACGGCCATACACACGGTCTTTCATGTGGCCTTCACGTCAGGGCTGCACAACGTGCTTGAAAAAATCCAAGAGGCGATCAGCGCGCCTCTGGTTGCTTGTGTGACGCTTTGGATAATAATCCAAGGCTGTCTGGTCATGCGTGGTCAAGTCGATGCGCGTGGAGGTATCTCTCGCGTAATCATGGTGTCGATTGTCGTCGGCCTTATCTTAGGGCAGGCCAACTACCAGAAATACATTGAAACGGTGTTCGACGACACGATTCCAAGGCTTGCTCACCAGATGAGTAGCAGCGACTTACCCTTCGTCGATATTCCCCGGAAGCTCGACTGGATGTTTGCTTCAACTCAGTATGCCTTTCAGATGATTGCATCCGAAATCGGGCCTATGAACGGCCAGGACACACTTGCTTTCGAGGGAGCGCAATGGATTTTCTACGGCTCGCTGTGGACAGCGTTCGAAATCTATGATGCCGTTGGAATTTTGACGAAGGTGCTCTTGGCGATCGGCCCCCTGGTTCTTGTCGGCTACCTTTTTGATCACACTCGAGACATGGCTACCAGATGGATCGGCCAACTTGTCTCGTACGGGCTGCTGCTTCTCCTTCTCAACATCGTTGCGACGATAGTTATCGCGGCCGAAGCAGTCGCGCTGACAGCCATGCTTGTTATGATCAAATTCTCGAGCACGACAGCAGCCAAGATCATCGGGCTTTACGAGATCGACATGCTTTTCCTGGCTGGCGACGCTCTGATCGTCGCACTTCCGACGATCGCCAGCAGCATCGCCGGCGGCTCTTGGTCAGGGGCGAACCGAGCTCCAAACAACCTCAATCGCTACTTTGCCAAAACGGCACGTGGTTAATCAATCAACAAGCGCGGTATCAAAAACATGAAACGCTATCTACTGTTGTCAATCCTCGCTTTGGCGGCCTGCAAGACAACCGATCGGCTTGCGACCTGCACGGGTACGCCATTCCAACTGAACGCGGGACAATGGGAAACCACACCTGAGGATCTTCAGGTTGAGTGTACGGAAGAGCCCAAGTGAAATTTCCTGAACATGCCCTTCTGGTGGAGAGAGAAACGCTAGCTGCTCACTACAAGAAGGTGGAAGCGTTTCAAACTTCACGAGCGAAGTCTGCGCGGCGCCTGTCAAAGGCCCTTATAGCCTTTGCGGCAGCGGCGGTCCTCGGAAATGTTGCCCAGGCATTTACCATCGCTGCCATGGTCCCGTTGGCCAAGCTCGTACCTGTGTTCCTCTGGGTGCGGCCGGACGGGACCGTTGACAGCGAAGTGTCAATCTCTCGACTGCCCGCAACTCAAGACCGAGCCGTCATAAATGCTTCGCTGTGGGAATATGTACGCCTGCGCGAGGGCTACACAGCAGATACAGCCCAATACGCCTATGACCTCGTGTCCAGTTTCAGCGCACCGGCTGTGCAACAGCAATATCAAGATTTCTTCAACTATCCAAATCCCACCTCGCCGCAAGTCACGGTCGGCAAGCGCGGCAAGCTCGAGGTCGGGCATATTTCCTCAAACGACCTCAGTCCCGACGTTCAACAGATCCGATACAAACGTATGCTTGTTGTCGATGGGCAGATGCCGATAGTGACCACATGGACAGCTACCATCCGTTACGAGCGCCTGACGGGTCTGCCTGGCCAATCGAGGCTCACCAATCCGGGAGGTCTACTCGTCACCTCCTATCAAGCCTCGGAAGATACCGTATCGAACCTGGGCTATGCGCAGCCATGACAAAAAGAGCATTTTTCGCGCTGGCCTGTTCACTCCTCTTCGCGACGGAAGCGTGCGCGGAAGACACGCCACTTGCCGGCAAGCATGATGCGCGGATGCGCTACCTGGCTTACCGTCCCGACGAAGTGGTGCGCCTATCGACCGCAGTGGGGGCAACGCTGGTTGTCACATTCGCGGCCAACGAGACCGTCGCAGCCGTGGCCGTTTCCAATAGCAAAGACCTGGCTGCGCTCCCGCGCGCCAACTATCTCTTTTTTAAGGCTAGCCGGATGCTGTCGCCGCAGCCGGTCATCGTGCTGGCCGAGAGCGAGTCCGGTACACGCAGATACGTCTTCAGTATTTCAACCAAACCGATGCCAAAACTTGATGAGCAGCAACCAGACCTATACTACAGTGTGCAGTTCACCTATCCTGCTGATGAGGCTGCTGCTCAGAGAAAGGAAGCAGAAAGGCGCTCGATTCTTGGCCAGGCCCGGGCGAAAGTGCTGCAAGACCAGAGAGTTCAGGATTTGTTGAATCGGCCCGCCGCAACTGCCAGTCCGGACGAAAGCAATTTTCACTACGTCGCAAAGGGCGATCGATCGCTGGCGCCGCTGGAAGTTTTCGATAATGGCTTTACGACCGTATTTGGCTTCGCAAGCAATTCCCGCATACCCTCCCTCTACGTTATCAATCCCGACGGGAAAGAAGCCGCTGCCAATTACACGGTCAAAGGGGACTATGTTGAAGTATCCGCAGTCGCCCGGGAATGGCGTCTGAGAGATGGCAATACGGTCTTGTCCATTTTCAACAGGGCTTATGATCCTGTGGGACGAGCGCCAGTGACCGGTACAGTGACACCCGACGTGTGGCGCGTTTTGAAAGGCTCGGGCCGATGAATGAAACCGGCCCACAGTCGGGACATGATGTCCATGCATCCGGATCGATGGTCTCGGAGCCGGCCCGCCGGCATGTTTCGGGATTGCAGAAGTTGGCCGTCGCTGCTCTTGTTCTCGTCTCATCTCTATCGCTCATCTGGCTCGGAGGTCGTCCCGGCACACAAGACGATCCGTCTCAGCCAAAACCGCCAATTGTCGCCAACGCCGAGCCATTCCGCCCTGTGCCAATTGAGATTGCTCCCGAACCTCCAGCACCCGTACAGGCGGCCCAGGCAGGAGATCCTGCGCCATCCGCGCCGCCCCCACCGGCGCCAGCTGATCCGCCGCCCGAGGAAACGCCAATTTTCGCCTACAGTAGCAGCAGTCAAATGCCCAATGACGGTCAGCGGAGCGAAGACAACCATAAGGATGCTCCCGCGACCGCGGATGAGATTTCAAACGGTGGCGATCTGTCAGGCCGATTGAAGCCAGATATACAGGAGCCGAGCCGGGCCACACTTATGCCGCACCCTGATCTCGTGATTACTCAAGGAACGATCATTCCGTGCATTTTGCAAACGGCAGTCGACACAAATTTACCCGGCTATGTGAAGTGCGTCTTACCTAAAGCCGTCCGCGGCGCCACCAACAATGTCGTGCTCTTGGATCGCGGGACGACCGTGATTGGCGAGATCCAGCGCGGTCTCCAGCAGGGGGATGCGCGTGTCTTCGTGCTATGGACGCGCATCGAAACACCTGACCATGCCCTCGTTTCGATAGCATCGCCGGGCGCTGACGAGCTCGGCCGCTCCGGAATGCCTGGCACGGTGGACAATCACTTCTGGCAACGCTTTGGCGGAGCGATGCTCATGAGCGTCATCCAAGGCGCGTTTCAGGCGGCCGGTCAATACGCGGCCAGCTCTGGCGGAGGAAGCGGCATCAACAGCTTCCAGAGCAATGGCGGACAAGCCGTCGAGACGACACTGAGAGCGACGATCAACGTTCCGCCAACTCTGAAGAAAAACCAGGGAGATGCTGTATCCATCTTTGTGGCTCGGGACCTCGATTTCTCAGATGTATACGATCTTAGAGCGACCGCCGTGGCGCCAGCCCCCCAACATCGCGAACGCCGGAGAGACAACAATGCGATCGGAGGCTGATCCTCAATTGCGTTTGCTTCTCGACCCCGTTCTGAAATGGCTTGAGGAGCCAAGGACCGAAGAGGTCGCTATCAACCGGCCTGGGGAAGCCTTTGTCCGACAGGCCGGCGTTTTCACGAAACATCCGCTGCCGCTATCTTATGACGATCTGGAGGACATCGCGATCCTCGCTGGAGCGCTGCGCAAGCAAGATGTCGGACCGCAAAGCCCCCTCTGTGCGACTGAGCTGCCGAACGGAGAGCGGCTGCAGATCTGTTTGCCGCCAGCTGTTCCCTCAGGAACAATAAGCCTGACGATACGGCGTCCCTCAAGTCGTGTGACCGAACTCAAGGAAGTTTCTTCTCGCTACGAATACTCGCGTTGGAATCAATGGCGGTCACGAAAGGAGCGCCAAGAGCGGCAGGACGAAACGATTCTTCAGCACTACGACCATGGTGACTTGGAGCAATTTTTGCAAGCGTGCGTTTGCGGGCGGCTCACGATGCTGCTTTGCGGACCTACTGGAAGCGGCAAAACGACAATGAGCAAGACTTTGATCAACGCTATACCCCCGCAAGAGAGACTGATAAGTATCGAGGACACGCTCGAACTTGCAATCCCGCACGAGAACCATGTCCGGTTACTCTATCCGAAGGACCGAGCAGGCGTAGGTGCGGTGACAGCCGAGCAACTGTTGCAAGCCAGCTTGCGCATGCGCCCTGATCGAATATTGCTTGGCGAGATGCGCGATGATGCTGCTTGGGCCTACCTTAGCGAAGTCGTCTCCGGCCATGCGGGATCAATATCAACGATTCATGGGGCTGATCCGGTCCAAGGCTTTAAAAAGCTCTTTTCACTCGTCAAGAGCAGCCCGCAAGGAGCCGCTGTGGAAGACCGCACGCTTCTTGACATGCTGTCGGCTGCCATTGACGTCATTGTACCGTTCCGTACCCAAGGCGAAGTGTATGAGGTGGGAGAGGTATGGCTCGCCGCCGATGCCCGGCGACGGGGAGAGACAGTAGCCGACCTTCTTAACAAGCACTAAGGCTAGCTAGAACAGCGTCTCGGGATCGATAAGTCGATTGTGATGTGACGCGTCATTTTGTTCTGCTTCGATGTCTTTTTGACGGGCCTTCTCAGATTGCTTGGGTAGCCTGAGCGAGTCGGCGGCATCATGCCATCATCATTGTACGAATTGCATGCTCCATTGCCCTGGACGAGACCGGCTTCGCTAGCCAAAGGACGAAGGCCTGATTATCAGATGTGACCGGCATGGGGTCGATTTCACCGACAACTATGACAGGCACCGTCATGAGGGTGGGGCATACGGATTCGGCCTGTCCTCGCTCGAGGAAAGGCGTTTTACCCAAAATTAGCAGGTCAGCTGCCTTCCCGCTCTCGATCCAGCCGCAAAGACTTTCGAAGGTCGCGAAGCCGACCGGCTTATAACCCAGCGCGGCGACCTCGTCCTTGTAGATCTCCAACTCTGCTGGATCGGGCTCGACGACTGCAATGATTTCTCCGTTGCCGAATGATCCGTCGTATGGACCGAAAGCGATGCCAGCGCTGACTGGCTCCTCCTCGGAGGCCGGTAAGTAGATATCAAAGCGCGTACCTCGGCCAACAGCCGAGGTGACGTCAAGGCATCCTGCGAGCGCGCTCACATGGCTGTCCACTGCAGCAAGACCCAGTCCGGTCCCGCCGACGCGAGAGCGCGTGGTAAAAAAGGGCTCAAAGATATGCGGAAGTACCGAACTTGCGATCCCTGGGCCATCGTCGCTGATGGAGAGGAGAACGTAATCTCCCGGTCTCAAGGTGCCCTGAGCGAGCGGCTTCGTTTGACGGACGTGGGCGCGAGAAACGCTAACCTCGACACGGCCCTCATTCAAGAGAGCCTCCGACGCGTTCTTGCACAGATTCATAAGAATCTGCTGTAGCTCGGTTGGGCTGCCCTCGATTACCGTTTGCCACTCGTTGATCTTGAAGTTCAACTGAACATCGGCACGAACTGTGACCCGCAGCAATGGCGCAAGATCCATAAGAATTTCAGAGACATTGAGAGGCACTGCCACGCGCTGTCGGTTTCGGCTGAGTGACAAAATCTGGTCAACGATCAGCTTTGCTCGGTGTCCAGCTAAGATGATTTGATCGATGTGGTTCCGAATTCTTGAGGGACGACGCACAAGACTTTTGGCAATCTCTGAGTATCCAATTATTGCTCCTAAAATATTGTTGAATTCATGTGTGACGCCGCTTGCGATTGTGCCGACAGTCCTCAGCCTTTCCACATGCTCCCATCGACTCACCAGAAGGTCGCGTTCCGCATTTATACGTTGCATTTCAAGATGGTTGCTTAAACGCACAATAGCACTGGCAAGAACCCGGAGGTCGTCTGCTGAGGGGAGTGAACGATCTCCTTCAAAAACAAGGATGCAAACCACAGCTTGCTGATCGGAGACCCGGCATCCAACAATTTGACACACACCGGAAGTGCCTATGGCGGTCCGAACCATTTCCGCCGCCGGAATGACGCGAAACACTGGCCGTCCGGGGCGGACAAGTGAAACGACTTGATCAATAAGCGCGACGTTCCAGACGGGTATGCACGTGTTGGCCACAAAGCACTCGGTATGCCTGCTGAGACTCGGATCCACCAGAGCAAGCGCGCATTGATCCGCATCGAAAACGCGTTGAACGAGTCTAAGCGCTGCTTCGGTGGAAAAGCACGCCGAGGCGTTGTTTGCTTTACTATCGTTGAAGCGAGCTACGATCTCACTCATTGCCGCTTCAAGCTCCAACCGCCTTTCCAGCCGTTTCGTCCGCAGATGCTGCCTGGAGGGCCGAATGATCGCAAACAAGCAGAGGCATATGGACACCAAGCCAAAGAAAAGTCGCGTACGCTGCGCTTGTGCGCTGGCCAAGCTGTAGCCTTTCAGATGCTCTCGCTCCAGTTCGACGGCCATGGAGAACGTGTCGAGGGATGCGATCTGATTGGCAGCTTGGTCCAACCTCCATAAAGAAGACAGGAAATTGCCCATAGCATCCGCGGCAGCTCGGGCCTGGCTCGGAGCAAGTCGGTCGAGAGGCTGATCCATCTGTGATGCGAGGGTGAGCCCCGGTTCAGCCGAAAACACGATCAGCTTCGAAAGTTCAACCCTGCCCGACGGTGCCCCCCCGAGGCGACCAATCGAGCGAGCAAGATCTGCGAGAGAGCTTTGCATAAGCTGATTTTGCTTGACCAAGGCTGAGATGGCAGCCTCTTTGTTTTCGATCGAGTTTATGAGCTGCGCGAGCAATTTGGATTGCCCGGAGCTCTCATCGGGCGAAATGTCGAGAGAGCGTTGCAAGTTTTCACGATCCCTTTGCAATGCCTGTCCGGTAGAAGCAACCGAACGGTAGTCCAATGCCATATCGGTCCGAGCGCGGGCGACGTCGCGCCGGAGCAATGCATCGTGGATCTGAATCGTTCGCAGCTGGCTTAGGACCGCGTCGTTGATCTGGGGCCCCTGCGTCCCGACCAAGAGCGCAATCGAGGCAGCTAGGGCGATTACATTTGCTTTGTCGAAACTGAGCCATGTTTCCCAAGGAAACGGCGTTTGATCCGCGGTGCACGCCTTGCGAAGGTCCAATCTGAATTCTAGCTCCCTATCCCTTCGGTGTGCTGCCGGATGCTGTTGGAACAGGAAAGCCACGTGTACCTCTCCCTCATAAGACGGTTTAAGACCGTCGCCCAATTGGTCTTGATCCGCGTCCAGGACTAGGATGAGCTCCCAAAGGGCCTCCGCGACGCGGAGCGCATCCTCACGATATTGGGGATCAGCCGTCGATATAGCGCACCAGTCTGGCCTCGCCCGTGACGGGGACCTCAGCCGAGGCCTAGGATGAAGCGCCGATTGTGTGAACGGATAGGCCGCGCGTTCAGGGGGTAGAGTGAGGTAAATCGCTCCATGTCTGCCGGGTCGACCTCAACCGGTTCCGTCGCCAGCATCCACTCGACGTTTTCGGTGCATGGCGGAGTCGTCAAGGATCCCGCATACGTCCAATAGCTAAGTGAGGCCGGTAGAAGCCCGTTGGGCTCGACCTCGTCGACCGCTGTTTCCTCACCTGAGATTGCGGGAAATGCTGCGGCAAGGCTGGCGAAGCTGGCATTTGTCGCGCCTGGCGCCAGAAACACGCCCAGCACACCCAGAGTGTCGCTGTCGGTGTCCTTATGGACGAAATGCGCTTCCATCGGAAAATTCTTGCCTGCCACGTAGTGTTCGCTCGGCGCATGGAAATGGAACTGTACCAGTTCGTAGACACGATCCCCGCGGGTGAGGGTGCTGCCTTGCGGCAGGTTGACTTGGATGGTGTGGCCGTTGTTCACCATCCTGCCGCCGGCCTTGTGCCAACCTATGGCGATGTGCGGAATATCCGCTTTGACCGCGCCCTTGATATCGATCGGCGATTGCTGCGTGCCCGCCGAGCAGACGAAATTTCCCTTGTCCAGCTCGCCCCAGTGTTCGGGCCCGGCCGGGCCGGCATATCCCCAATGGGTGCCCGCCGCCCCCACGGCATCAGCGCAAATGGAACACGCGCCGAGTGCAACGAACCCTTTGATCAGATTACGACGATGCATATTGCTTTCGCTCCTGGACGTGAACTGAGTTTATCATTTGCGGTTGGCATGGCGGGAACTGCGGTCGCAACTGTGATGTGGCAACATCATCGCAACTACGCCGAACAACTCGGCATACGACCAGAGCATCGCGCAGGGCTTCACGTCGGCGCATAGACGACATCCTCGTCGGGGCCGCCGCTGAGCTTGTCATTGTCCTCACCGACGGTATGCGGTTTGTAGCGGCCATTCTCACCGGGTAGATGGTCCGAGCTATCTGCGCCGAATACGTGGTCGTTGCCTCCACGACCACCGATTGCCCTGGGTATCCCAGATCGCATCCTCGGCCTCGTGACGCCTTCATATTCATCATCCGTCGACTAGAGAAATCGATTGCTTCAATTAAGAACATTCACGTTTTGGATGCATTCACGCGCAATCCGCGGTGTACTGCTGAGGATGCCTCACTTCGGCGCGCTTGCTATTGAAGCGTTCGCCTCCTCAAGCAGCTCAGGGCCGCCCCGTGTCGAAGCTGTTGCCGCCAAGTCTCGATGCGGCAATCGTGACCGCATCAAGCGAGCACCCCGCCATCCTCGCCTCGGAGCATCTGGTCGACGCGGCAGCGTTTTGGGTGAATCGCCCGAAGGTGCGCTGCTGCCACAGCTTTCCACTTCAGCTGGCGTCTCGAGCGCCTGTCGCAACACCTCGCCTATCGCCAGCCAGCAGGACGGCACGACTAACTCAGCCAGCATCGGCGCGACATTGATCATACCGATCTATTCGGGTGGCCGCACTTCGGCGCTTGTACGACGGAACAAGGAATCGCTCAATCAGGCCCGGACCGATACCGGCGGTAAGGACAATAACAACCTCAGCGGCGCCCCGACGAGGAGTCGGCCGCGCTCTGGTCCGTCAGCAAGTGACTGCAGCATGGACCACGTACACCGCAGCCCGACTTGCCTTGAATGGCGTCGTCGAGCAGCGATGTCGGCCAGCGCACCACGCTCGACGTTCTCAACGCCCAGGCCGTAGTCATCACCGGCAAGATCAATCGTGCCGAAGCCTCTCGAAAACAAACAGCTTGCCTTCGCGCACGCTGTCTTCGAGCGGCTTCGCCTTCGCCAGATGCGCCGCAATCGCGCTGGCCAGCACGCAACCTGTTCCGCGCATAGGTGCGGCAAGGCGCGGTGCATCGAAGGGGATGGGTTCATGACCGGAGCGTAACAGAATATCGGTCGATCGGGGTCCCGACGCATGCCCACCCTTAATCAGCAGGGCTTGAGCACCGGCGGCCAGCAGTCTTTGTCCTTGTTGGAGCGCTCCGTCCTCATCCACTGCCAGTTCGGAGCCAATAAGGAGCGCCAGTTCAGGGAGGTTGGGCGTGACAATGCAGCAAAGTGGCATCAGATCGCGCTTCATGGCATCGATAGAGGCCTGCTTCCAGAAGCGCGCGGCCTGAAGTGGAGGCCAGCACAGGGTCGAGTACTGCCGGCACTTGCCAATTTTCGCGGCAGCACCGCCGCAACGGTAAGGATGGTCTCGGCTGTTCCGAGCATGCCGATCTTGATTGCCGCCACTTCCTTGGCCTGCAGCGCGGCGTTGATCTGATCGGCCACCAGGCTTGGTGGCGAACGATTGATTTCCATGACGGCGTCGTGCGTTTGCACCGTCAGCGCGGTGACAGCAAGACAGGTGCGCACGCCAATGGCAGAGATCGTCTCGATGTCTCGTGCTATTCCAGCACCCCCGCTGGAATCCGATCCGCCGACGACAACCACATGGGGTTCGCGCCTCAGCGCCATGGCTTTGTCTTTTCGATCCACTCGCGTGTTCGCGCTTCCGGATCGGGATTCAATGTAATGTCGGTCGCCACGGCGGCGCTGTCCGCACCGGCACCGAATACATCCTCGAGCCGGTTGGGATTGAGGCCGCCGATCGCGACCAGGGGTGTCGGCGCGATCCGGCGCTTCCATTCACCGAGCCGCTCTGGCCCTTGCGGCGTCCACTTCATCGTCTTCAAGATGGTGGGATAGATCGGACCGAGCGCAATATAGTCGGGCTCCGCAAACATGGCCGTTTCCAGCTCGACATGATCATGCGTGCTCAATCCGAGCCTGACGCCGGCTGCCCGTATCCTCGAGAGGTTGGCGGTTTGCAGATCCTCCTGGCCGAGATGCACGAAATCGCAGCCTTCCTCGATTGCCAGGCGCCAATGATCGTTGACGACGAGCTGGCATTTGTGTTGGGCACACAAGGCATTCGACTTGCGGATCTCGGCGCGCAACCTGGTCTCATTCATGCTTTTGATGCGAAGCTGAACCTGCTTGACGCCGATCGGCGCCAACCGTTCTATCCAGGCAGCGCTGTCGACGATCAGGTAGAAGGGATCGAGCTTCATGAAGAAACTGCCCTGCCGATGGTCGGCGTCGATGGTTCGGCAACCTCGCGCGGTTCGAGGATTCCCGAGCAGAAAGCTTCACGGCCGGCTTCGACCGCCTTGCCGAATGCTCGTGCCATGCCGACGGGGTCGGCCGCCTTGGCGACAGCGGTGTTCAGGAGCACGGCGTCAAAGCCGAGTTCCATGACGGTCGCCGCATGCGACGGCCGCCCGAGGCCAGCGTCCACAATCAGCGGGACGCCGAGGAAATGTCCGCGCATCGAGCGCAGCGCAGTTATGTTGATCGGTCCGAGGGCGGAACCGATCGGTGCGCACCACGGCATCAAGACGTTGCAGCCCGCCTCCAGCAGCCGCTCGGCGACAACAAGGTCGTCGGTGGTATAGGGGAATACCGAAAATCCATCCTCGCACAGCATGCGGGCGGCTTCGACCAGGCCGAACACATCCGGTTGCAGCGTGTCGTGGTTGCCGATCACTTCGAGCTTGATCCAGCTCGTGCCAAACACTTCGCGCGCCATCTTCGCGGTGGTGACCGCTTCCTTGACGGAGTGGCAGCCCGCAGTGTTGGGCAGGATTCTCATGCCGAGCGAGCGGATCAGCGACCAGAATTTTTCGCCAGCCCTGCCGCCTGCCATCTCGCGGCGCAAGGAAACGGTTACCACCGCCGTGCCCGACGCCTGGACCGCATCGGCAAGGATGGCCGGCGAAGGGTATTGAGCCGTGCCGAGAAGCAGGCGGGAAGGAAGCGTCGTCCCGAGAACTTCGAACATGCTAGCCTCCCTGCATCGGCGAGAGGATTTCGATGCGGTCGCCGTCGCTCAACCGGAATTCCGCCCGGCTGGCTTTGTGCACGAGGTCGCTGTTGACGGCGGTCGCCAGCCAATCGCCTTCATAGTCGAGCGCGGCAAGCAGTTCGGCCAGGGTTGAGGCGTCAGTCTCAAGCGCTTGGCCGTTGACGATCAGTTTCATTGGCAGGCTCCAAGGATCTGTCGTGACTGAAGACGAGTTCGGCCGCCTGGCGCGCCATGGCGGGCGCGAGAAGAAAGCCATGGCGATAAAGCCCGTTGATCGCGACGGTGTCACCGCTCATTTCGACGCGCGGCAGGTTGTCGGGAAAGGCCGGACGAACGCCGAGACCGGTTTCAACGATCTCGGCCTCGCCAAAGGCCGGATGGAGGGTATAGGTCGCGCCCAAAAGCTCCATCATGGAACGCGCCGTGACCCGTCCAGCGGACTGGCTCTCGATCATCGTCGCGCCGGCCATGAAATGGTGGTCAGTGCGCGGCACTACGTAGAGCGGAAAGCGCGGATGAAGCAGCCGGACCGGGCGCAAGAGCGAGACATCGGGCGTGCGCAGGATCAGCATCTCGCCGCGAACGCCGCGCAGTCGGTCGTCTTCCGCCGCGATGCCCGTGCAGTCGATCCGGCGATCGAAACCGCAAACATGCCGGGCCTTGGCGTCGAAGTGAAATTCGACTCCCATGGCTGCGAGTTTGTCGTGAAGCGCAGCCATTGCACGGCGTGGGTCGAGATGGGCTTCGCCCGGGAAGAACAGCCCGCGACGGAAGCGGCCGGCGAGATCGGGTTCCAGGAG